>LDWW01000002.1 GCA_001045525.1 Chitinispirillum alkaliphilum
ACGGCGGCAACCGGCATCAATCTGGTATACTACGGTAGCATACTTATGACCAGATTTGATGGCAATTTCGTCGACACCTATAGCTTGTACTGCAGAAAGGTCTCTTTTTTCCAAGTCATGGTCAACGACATACTTGATTGATTCAAAAATACTGTCCCATGATACTCCAAAGCGGTCTGCAACTTGTGACCAGCTAATCAACCGTGCCCATTGTGATAAGAATATTCTGAAAGCATTACATAACGAACTCTTGCCTTTTGCCCATGGTAAGTGCTCCACCACAACTCCATGAACATTGCAGTTTACCCGACGGGGACGGTATCGGAAAAGTACAGGTATGTTCCACATCGGGACAAACATGAAAAGCCTTTCCGGCAATCGATCATAGCCAGGTGATTTCTTGCAGCATTTGGAGCATGTGGCTCTGCTGTTTTTCCTCGGTTCTATATTAATGATGATTCTGTCTCTGCCAATGGATTGATCAATTTGTACAGACTTGTAAATAAATCCCTTGTAATGCTTAATGCGATTTAGTATTGTTTTTAAGAGCATGGTACCTTTCTCCATATTTTGGTTGTGCAAAACTTAAAATACAGAAAAGTACACATGCTCACTTATTTTTTTTGTCAAATTTTTACCCACAAATTATTCTGAATACCCTCATTTTCATTCCATAAACTACTTGGGAAACGATCAATTTTGTATAACAGTTTTCCGTCAGTTGATACAATTGCACAAACATCTCTGTCTAAAACAGTGTAACCTATCTTTGAATTACAATCAGACAAAACAGCTAATCTTCTGGCATCATAGGGCAAACTAAGATCAAATGATCCTATTTCATCAAAACTCCGATCACGAACAATTACCTTATTTCTCTCCAATTGGTAAATCTTATTACCACCTTTTTCTACTACAAAACGCGCGTTATCGAAAGGCAAATTCTCACTTGACATGTCACTAATATCAAATCTAAATACAGATACCCGGTGGCTTCTACGCTCGTCAACATCATCAAGGTACATAAATGATGTGTTATCAAACCATTCAATAAAAAATCTAGTCCTTCTTCTAACCAGGCCTGTTTTGATAATATTTTGACTTGTTACATCGTAAAACTTTAGTTCCATATCCCGATCAAATTCATCTTTTTCCAATCTTCGTCTTTCAAACGGTATGTATCTTCCATCAGGTGAAAAAAGTACATCTCTCCTAAAATCAATAATCAAAGGCAAGCCCAAATCCGGTCCCGTCAGAATTTATTCTGTAATATCTTGCACTGTCTACACCTGCTTTTGTGTAAGAGAAGTAAATTACTGCGGGATCTTCCTTTGAAACATTTGGAGTAAAGGAGAACGTTTAAATTTTTTCCTCTGCTACATTTCGAAATTGTTGATGTGCTCTTTGCTCCTGTTTGTTGCCACATCCTATAAAAAACAGAAAAAAACTTAAATACAGTATCGACATTTTCATACTCATACCCTTTTCTACCCATTCAAATGGCTCATTTTCGTCTGTCTCAATATTTCCCATAAGATAAGAAGCATCCACAGTAGATGCAATTCTGAAGACACCCTTCGCTTGCCCCTATCATCGACAACCCACTGAGCAATTCCAATTTCGTCTTTATTTTTACTACAGAAATTTTAATATTTTATACAAGCAAGAATAATATACTGCCATAAGCTCTCCGGAAGCAAGCAATTGAGTGAGGATCAATTTCACATACAGCCTTGATCAACGCTGCCCACGTCATTCTACATTTACGACGGTACGGCGTGTCGGGTTCTGGTGAAGCGAAGTTTGATGATGCCTTAAGCTACATGCCAGCAGTAGTTCCTGCCGATTACCCTACAAATTATAGGATTGCACAGCATAACACTCCTTCAACACAATCACAGAGCCCTTTATTCGCTTTTTAACAGCGCATCATACACAGCCATAACAATTGCATTTGAACTGACCGTTGCTCCCGACACTCCATCAGCAATACCATTATATGAAATTAGTCTTTTGGGCATAGCCTCAATTGAATTATATGGTCTGCCTTCTTCAGTATGTAACACTTTTACATCAGAAATTTTCCCACCCTTAACAATGACCTCAACTTTGATATAATCATCAAAACCATAACCAACCCCTGTATAGGTCCCGTCTTTTAAGCCTGTAAAGGATAGTGTGTTTTGCAAGTGATAGATGTCGTTGAGCACTTTCCAGCTCACTCTTCTGCTGGTCCATGCATGAGTTTTCAACTTTTCGTCATTGACGACAGGTTCTGCTATTCTTTTTGCCAAATCTAAATTCCCCAGTCCAAATGCCAAAACAGCTGCAGATGCACGGGTTACCGCTTTCTGATTCATTACCCATCCGGGATTATGTGGTCCGGTAGTGGTTCCTTCATAGGGGATATGTTCGCCGGATGTGATACAATGCTGTAATGCTGCAACAGCCTTCTGCCTCATTCCCATAACAGCATACGCTTTAGCTATCATAAGATGTTCTTTGGGCATGGATGGTTTAAGAGATTGAATTAATTGATCAGCCTCTTTTGTCAAACCATTTCTGCTATACACTTTGAGCAAAAGATAGTGCCCCTTCTTTTGAGCACAATCGATTTCACTCATCCAGTATGATCTTGATGTAAATCCTTTAGACCGGGGATGGTTGATAAGCTTATTTATCCAGTAAAGAGCCAGTCTATCCTCCTGCAGTTCAACAAGATTGTGAGAAAGTTCAAGCAGATAAAGAAGGCTGTGTTCCGATTCACTGTAATTTTCTTTTACATAGAATAATCTTCTGACGGTTTCCCTCATTGAACTTTCATCATCCTGAGTTGCCCTGTACACTCTGAATCCCTCATCTTTTGCCTCCAGCGGAGTGAACCACTCAAGTGATGTCATGTCTGACTTCAGTCCGGAGACTTCCCTGCTTTGTATCTTTTGGGCTGTAAGCTGCTGCGAAAAAATAAAAAGCATGGCAATACAAGCCATATACATCAGGTTGGTTATATTGTCACTGCCTGTTTTCGATTCGTGTTGGTTATTCGCTCTTTTCATACTTTTTTCCTTTTTGTTAAAGCTCTCTCTGCAATCATCTTGAAAATATTTTTATATTACTTGGGTTCTTAAAGCTACCTTTACTTTTACGTCATTAGATTAGAATGCGGCATAGATTCCAACTGCCATTCTATGCCGCACCAGAGGAGAATCTTAAATTATTACAATGCACTCTTCTTTTTTCTCAGAAATGGCACCGTAAGTACAATGATCATAAGTGCCAAAGCCCCAAGAAGAATGCTGTTGTCACGGGCGAGTCTGACCAGTGTTTCTGAAATAGTCTCTTTTTTCAAAACGATCGCATTATCCATATCCGCTGCAGGACCGTGGCGAACAGATGAGATCTCAGTTCTGTATTCATTGGCTCTCTCTTCGGAAACAAGGGATGCGATCATCTCTGCAAGCTTTGTATTGTCACATACAAAACCGCTGCATCCCGGATCGTAATTCTCGATAAGCTTGACATGGATATCTGCAAGATCCTGTACTACCGCAGAATCGGGACTCCACATCTCCTTTCGAATGGTCTCAAGCATCACCGCAGTTATCTCCTGAAGAGCATACGGGTTTATTTCTTCAAAAAATTCCCTGATACCAAGCTCAAGAGTATCCCTGACCAGTGTTTCGTAATACCTGTCCCAGAGCTGCTCATCGATAACCGACTCCTTTGTCGCATTCCAGCCATAGGTATTTCTCACCGTTTCTGCAAAAACGCCAGCCGAAGACCTTCCCCCTTCAAGCAATGGGGAGATATAGTTTGGATTAAGAATTGTAGAGCGCGCTTCGGTCCAGATTGCTTCTCTGGCGTCAAAAACTTCCATCCTTCCCGGATTTCTCATGTCAATAAAGAGTCCCTGCGGATCCTTGCCTGTGACTTTTTTAACCGCAGTATTTAATCCACCCATGAATTCATATACATGATCGAGCGACAGTGGCCCCCAGGTGTTTGAAGATCGTGAGTGCATTATGACATCGGTATTCATAAGCCCCGCCTCAAAAACACTCTCCTTAAACTCTCCCCAGCGTCCCTGGGTGTAAACGGCTCCCATGTTCTGAAGGTATTGATTTGCAATCACCGTATCTGAGTCCCACTGGTCACCGGACTCAACCAGCCCCTGAATGCCAGTGCCGTAATTGCCGTTTACACCTCCGAATACACGGGCTGTAGCCAGTTCCCGTGCTTCAGCAGGTGAATATCCACGCTCTTTAAGAAATCCTTCGGCCTCTCTGACATTGTCTCTTACAAAATTATTTTCTTCTCTGGCCTGGGCTGCAAGCTGCACCGCCCTGTCAATGAGGAAAAGTCTTGAAGCTGCAATGTCTCTGAACTGACCGGACGTTTGGACAACGACATCTATTCTCGGACGTCCAAGCTCACTTTCAGGTATAAGCCTTATATCATGCACCCTGCCTGTTGATGCCCTCACAGGTTCAACCCCCAGAAGATAAAGCACCTGAGCTATTGTTGTGCCCTGATCCCTGATAAACTCGCCACCCCAAAGGGTAAATGCTACTTTTCTTGGATACTCTCCGGTGGAAGCAAGTTCCCTTTGAATCATCTGGTTGGCCAGATTCACACCGGCATTCCAGGCAGCAGTACCGGGAGTAGTTTCTGCATCAATGCCATAGAGGTTTCTTCCTGTAGGTATGGCTCTGGGATTGTAGATTACATCACCTCCTGAACTCGGGGCAATATACCCTCCGTTCAAAGCATTTACAAGTGACTGCATCTCATAGGTACCGCTGTTTCTTATATACCCGGTCATTTGGATTATGAGTTTTTCTGCCTCTTTAATCTCTTCTACCCTTGCAATGTATTCTCTCATTGCCCCTTTTTTACTCTCCATTTCTGAATTTACAAGCTCAAGGGACTTTTGCAGATTGGAAACTTGTGCCTGAGATCTTTTTACAGAGACCAGGTTTTCATCAATATGTTCACTTTCAAACACCGCTTTTGGTGCTGATAAAAATTGTTTTATTAACATTTCAGTACTAAGGAGAGCTTCAAAATCCTTGTTGTTGTCAAGGTATACAGGAAAAGCTGAACCATCCGCGGCGATTCTCAACACCGCAACAGCATTCTGAGCGGATAACAGTAATGCCACAGAGTCTGCCTGGGCTTTCTTTCTTTGTGCGACACGTTCACTAAACTCCCCTCTTTTCACAAGGTTAATAAGATTTGCTCTTGTGTCGGTATCACTGAGATGTCGAATCAGCTCAGGTGCACAGGGTGTTTCAAAGAAAGCAATGGCGTCTCTCATAGGAGCAACGACCCTTGCCATTCTTTTTGCCTGCCTGAAGTTTGCCGGGTCAAGAAAGGATTGCATCCTTTCAAACTTCCCGACGTCCTCAAATGAAATGAGAATCTCTTTTAAATTTGGCTGAGAAAGGATTAAAGTAATACACTCATTGAGATCCTCTTCTCCCATTGATTGCGATTGAACCGCAACTTGCCGAGTCCCCATTGCCATCATCGCCTCGAGCATATCACCCTCAACTTCCGGTACAATATGCTTTTTATACTGACTGTATTTTTCTAAAACGCGGAGCTCCAGCAATTCTTCTGTAAATTCGCCTTTTGCGATTTCGGCAACAAGATCCCTTGCATCATCGTAATAATTTTCTTCATAAAAGTGAAGGTCATCGATCTGTTCCAGCGTCACCTTCCCTTCAAGGTTATCCAGAGCAGCTTGTGCATAGGCAATTCTATCCCCGAACATCTCTACAACAGTAGATATAACCTGTTCCTCAGTGTAACTCTTGCCTATAGTGTACAAACCCTGCGTGATCTTCTCCATCTCAACTACGTGAAGATAGCGGTGAACCCTATCGAAAGACTCTTCATCAAGGCCCTCCTCGACTATATGCTCTATTGACAGATCAAGGTGAAGTCCTTCCTGTATAATTTTTTCGTAAATCATTTCCCGAAGTTGGGCTTTGAGTGGACCATCCTCTACCATCTCATACTGATCGATGTAGTTGTGAAGGTCGTAGAGCCCACCGTACAGGTCGCTTTGTGCAAATGGCGGAGTTATGTGAGAGATAATATCAGCATACGACCGTCTCTTTGCGATTATAGCCTCTCCGATATTGTTGATAGTGTAGATATAGAAGTGCGGCAGATCTCCCACAAGCGCATCCGGCCAGTCTAAAGATGATAGAGCTGACTGTTTAGACGGAGTAAACTCCAGACTTCCGTGTGTGCCAAAGTGTATCAGAGCATCGGCATTGTGTCCCATTTTGGCATAGAGATATGTTGCAATGTAGGGGTACGGTGGTGGTCTGTCAACTCCGTGTACCAGTGCAAACTGATCATCTCCCAATGCAGGCATTAACTGAGGCAAAATCATTACATTGCCAAACTTTATGCCTGGAAGCGCCAGATAGCGGCTGCCGTCAGCTGTATCAGTTGTCACTAAATAGTTGCCGGGAGCTTTTCCATAATAGGAAACAACATTTTGGACCAGTTCACTTCTGAGATTTTCCTCCATCCATGAAAAAAGCGTATCGGCGTGGATCTTTACCACCCGGGGATCTTTCATAAATTCGTGAATGCTACCCTCTGCATAGGGACCAAGCACTGGCCCAAGCTTATCGATCAGATCATCCAGTTCTTTTTCTGTTTTTGGCAGATTATCACCCAGGTCATAGCCACTCTCTCTTAAGAAGTTCAGCGTGTTTAGGAGTGAAGGGGTCACTTCCAACCCGGCTGCCGCGAGAGCATTGAGACCAGGCCCCTTGAAATACACCAGCGCAAGCTTCTTGTCACTGTTATCCTTTTTTTGAAGGTTAACGTAGTTTTTAACCATTGAGGAGAACCTCGATATTCTCTCATCGATTGCTCTGAAAACCTGATAGCCCTGATCATTGTAACTCAACCCGCCGATAACAAAGGGGGTTGTTGCTCCGTCAACTTCAGGTGCCACAACACTCTGTCCAAGCATCCCCCCCGAAAGCCCCATCTGATCCTCTTCCCACCCATCGATTAACTGGTGAACCACTATGGGTGATAGAAGCGGGATGTTTTTTTCCTTTAGGAGATTGACAGTCTCATCAGGCATACCCGGTTGCAGTCTTCCATGTGCAAACAGAAGCACAACGGAAGGGTTTACCTCTTTTATGAATTGCAGCCTGGCAGAAAATCCGCTTGCAACAAAAACATTCATCCCCCTGGATTCCAGTTCATTAACCAGAGCCGTATAGGGGTCGGAAGTTACCCTGTTTGCCATTGAGGTATTGGATGTTAAAATCAGAACCCTCGGACTGCCCTCTTTATAGATACCACTTTCTTGGTAATAACTTATAAATTCACCGTAGGAGCCAAAAAGCTCGTCCGTTGAAACATGAGAGAAGAAATTTGTTGGCCGCTGCACAGGATCAGAGTAGGCTTGGACAAAAAACCTTTTTCCGTGTATCTCTTCTCTTGTATAGTTGAAAAGAGAATTAATGTTTGCATTGCCACCATGTGATAGATACTCTCTTAAAACATTGAGCTTATCGATATCTATGTTGGTGATATCATCCTCAGGAGTTGTTGTGCTTGCAAACAGGAATTTCGTTCCCCTTTGAGCCGCACCTGTTACCATATCCCTTTGCGCTTCTGTCAGCCTCATCCCCATTCCAAAAGCGACAACCAGATCATGCTTTCTGAGTTTTCTTGTGGTTAAATCTTCAACCGAGGATCTGTTGACTTTAATAAACCTGTTGGTGTTTGCATCGATGTATTCGGCTACCTGCCAGTCCCTGTAGTTCACGAACAAAATTCTTGTTGGTTCAAATATTTTGTACACCACAAAAAGAACCGCTAACCCTAAAAGTGAAAATAAGATTACCTTTTTCATAATACCTTTCCAGTCTCCTTTAACCGTCTATTCCGGTATGTATATAATTTCGCCGGTTTCAAGCTCATAGGCAGTTCCAACTCTTCTGCCTCTACCCTCCTGGCCACTGCTCACATCAGATGCCTTGAACTTCTCGATTTTCTCGCCCTCTTTCCTTATGATCTCCATGTTTTCCTGACCAGGATTTTTTATCACCGTAAAAGCCTCTTCGGTGAAAAAATCGGTCATGTTCATAAATGTCACCATTGCGACCATAAGAGAAACAGCCAGCACCATTGCCACATCAAAAAGATTAACCACACCGGTTGTAGGATCATCACCTTCCGATTCATCAATCAGAGTTCTGTTTTTGTGCAGATATCTATTTCTTTCCATGAAGCACCTCATACACATAGTTACAGTTCACCATATCTTCTGCAAACCACCGTTTCATAACCGAAAAGAGAACAAATCCGGTGATTCCACAGAAGAGCCCGATAACCGTGGTGGCGAATGCGATCTGCATATTGAGCGCCATTGCAGAAAGGTTTCCGGAAGCAAGACCGGTAAGTGCCGGGCCCATTGGAATAATGGTCCCCATCAGACCAAGCATGGGTCCCACTCTCATGAGCATCCGTGGCTGATCACACTCCTTGTGTGTTCTGATTTCAGCATCTGCAAGGATTTTTTCGCTGGTTGAACCCTGCCCTATATGGGAAATCAACTGGTTTACTGTTGTGTCAAAGAGAGTATTTCCGGCACACATCTTTTTGCAGTATTGAACCGGATCTTCTTCTGTAACCAGATGTTCAAGATGTTTTTTTCTCTCTGCACTTTTTTTGATTCTTCTGACCGCCAGACCAAAAAAGCCACCTATCATGAACAGGCTTTTGATAAAGAAGAAAATAAGCAGCACCATTACCGGCACAAGCATCCCATCAGACAACAGAAACAGTGTTTTGTTAACGACTTCCATAGAGAAATCCTTTCCTTTTTATAAAGATTGATTTAATAATAAAACCCGAAATGATGAAAAACGCACTAACCGCAAAGAAGAAAGCTATTCTTCTTATTGATGTTTCTGCAGCACTGCCGGCAAACGCCACAGGATGCATAAATATTGGTATAAATGAAGCACACAACACCTGTATAAGTGCAAGGAGCATCTTTATCTCCAGCCGTGCCCCCCACTGCTTTATGACGATTTTCAAAAGAGCCGGAACAACAAGCAACAAGAGGAATCCGGACAAGCCGCTTATCAGGCTGATGTGGAAAAAATCTACTTCTGCAATTCTCATCATCAGCATAAAAGAGACAACCAATGTGGCGATTATGCAGCTGGAGGAGGGCAGATAAAATATAAAGCTGAACCATTTGGGCTCAGTCTCGTGGTAGTGATGCCGTATAATGCTCATACCTAACCAGATGATTATTATCCCTTCAGCTATCATCAATAAAGAGAGAGTCTGGATAAAGGCTACATTTTCTCCCAGAGATCTGATGGTTGCCATATCGGTTCGGGAGAGCAGCGGAAACGCTGCAACCGGAAAGAGAAAAAGTATAACCGGAATAATAAAACCCTTTAATTTTCCCTCGATCAGAGATTGTGATAAAAGTGTTGATAAAAATCCAAGAAGCAGCAAAAACGTTAAAAATAAAACCACAAGTTTTCTCCCTTTACAGTTGGCTGTTTTATCTGTTTAATTGGTATTTGCCACAGTAATCAGCGTTGTATAAAGAGAGCTGATACTTGACTTTCTGAGCATATAAAAATGTTTTCTTGCCCGTTTGCAGGATTTTTTCACCTGCAGACATGCCGCATGGCTGTTAATATCCACAGGACATATAACCACATCAGACTGTTTTATCTGACCATTAAGAATATCAGTACCACTATGACATCTCCCGTCATGGTAGTCAAATTTACCCCCTAACTGATGGACCAGATCACGGTAATATGAGAGCATTTTCGACAGCCCTCCCACAATTAGAACTCGCTTTTGACACAAATCAACCTTTTCACACTCCTCACAACAGGACTGCTGCTGAATGGTAACAGATTTCAACACAGCAGAAAAGTCATCTTTCAAAGACTCAACATTATTCTTTGTCTCTGCATTGTTCTTTCTGAGGGTGTCATTTTCATGCTGTAGATCTATGGTAAGATTTTTTTGTTTTTTGAGTTGTTCCTGAAGAAATTCTACTCTATCTTTCAAATCGAAAATTTCGCTTTTCTCTTCAATCACAGAGCGAAGTTTTGCTGTTAACTCCACATTTGCTTTATCCAGCTTGTTGCATTCATCATTAAGTCTGATCACCTCGTTCTGAGCCCATTTAAACCGTGACCGCAGTTCATTATAGTTTTCTGAAAGGGTTTCATAATCACTTTGTAACTCATTTGCTAATCGGTTTTTTTCTTTTAATTCAGAAGGCATTTTATGTGAATACATATGAATTTTACCGTATATTTGGGCGTTCAGTTCTTTTTTCCAGTTTGTATGAGCTGCACTGATCCAGATACAAGCCCCGTAGTCATCGGGATTGAGCAGAGAGTCTATTTCTTTTAACCACTCCCGGAAAGAAATTCCCTTGTATTTTTCTATGCTTTTGGCGTATTTCAAATTGAGAGTGCGTTCAACTCTTCTGGCAATCTGGCTGTCCTTTGATATCCCGATAACCAGAAACTCATGCAAGTCTATACCGTTGAGTTTAACAGATCTGCCTTTTGTGCACTTTGCATAAACTTTTTTCTGTTCTTCAACAGAGAGGCAAAAACCAACAACAGGGCAGAAGTACTGCTCGCCTATTTCCCATATGTTTTTTTTCACCTGCATTAATCACCTCTTTTTGTTAATCTGTTGTTCTCACCCTCCCCTTATTACACATGAGAGGGTGAGTGTTTTTTCAATTTATAACAATTGTGGTTTAATTTGCTTAACCCACATTTCTATTCTGTCATCAGTCATCGCAGCCTGATTGTCATCATCAAGTGCAAGACCTACCAGCATACCATCTTTTTTACCTTTTGATTCTTCAAACTCGTACCCATCTGAAGACCACATCCCGATCACTTCTGCTCCTGAAGCAACTACAGCGTCATAGAGAATACCTAAAGCATCTACAAATGTATCAGGATATCCACTCTGATCCCCAGTACCAAACAAAGCGACTTTTTTTCCACTCAGATCAACCGCAGAAAGAGAGTCAACAACAGATTCCCAATCATCCTGAACATCTCCATATCCCCAGGTTGATGATCCGAGAATGATATTACTGTAAGCAGCTATTTCCTCAACGCTGCTCTGAGCAATGTCTTTTATATCTGCATCACCTATAAGCTGTGCAATCCTCTCTGCTGCAGCTTTGGTATTCCCTGTAGTCGATCCATATATAACTGCTGTTTTAGTCATTGTAGTAACCCCTTTCCAAATTCATTTTTTTATGGAGTTTTAACCATCTGAGTCTGCTTTTTTTCCAAATCTTCTATTTTTTCCATAACTTCCACTATATGACGATCAAGTTTTTTCATATCCTGCAGTAATCCCTCCAAAGATTTACCCCCGCAGGAACACCCTTTGAGAGCATCTGCCAATCGGTAAACATGAAAACTGACCTTTTGAGCATCTACCTTAACTTTTTGGATACCATCTTTGACAAGATTCATTTTCATTCCCTTTCTGTTAAAATCACCTTACAGAAAATGTTAACGAAGCGGTATATTTCTCCTCCAATGCCTGTCCTTCCAGTTCACCACGGGCAGGTCTGCGCACCGTTGCAAAAACAATCCAGCGCCCCGGATGCAGAAGCCTTACCACTCCGTTACCCCGACCGTCAGTTCTTGTACTGAACGCAAACTCTTCCTCTTCAGAAAACCCAACATAGGTTGCCTCTATCATACAGAACGATGCAGGCCTTCCGTTAAAGAGAACTTTAATGGGCAGATGATCTCCCACTTTGAGATTATAAGGATTTGTAACCGGTACGATTTCGATATTGTGACCAACAGGCTCGATGAAATCAGATTCATTTGTCTCTCCGGCACTAATAAGAGCTTTTGCATACTGTTCATAATAGAGGCTGACAATAACATTAGAAAGCCCCTCCATATTTCCCATCTTATGTTGAATCCGCTCCCCTTCTCTATACATTGTATAGAAACCCTTCTGAGTTGCACTGGTAACAGTGTAGGCACCGGATCCATTTAACATAAGAGGAGTGGCAAGAAACCCTCCTTCACCAGCTTCAATACTCTCTTCACCCTCTGGAGAAATCAATCTGAACTCTCTTACCTGCTCTCTTCTTAAAAAGTCATGAACAGGAAACATATGCCCGTAACCAAAGTAAACAATTGTGTTGTATACATCTCTTGCACTCTCCGGGCGATACGTTGAGGCATTGAGCCAGAGACTGTGAGCAGAAACCAATGATGGAATAATCATTAACAAGGAGACTATAAATGCTGTTTTGTGTGAACTCTTTCTCATCTTTTCCTCAAGTATTGTTTGCATATTTTTATGGTGCCAAACAGATACTGTGTTTGGCACCAACCTCAGTTATTTACTAAAAGTAGTTGCACCATCTGCCTGGTACAGATATTCAAAAATTGACCAGAACTGTTTGCGCGGATCATCATCTATGCTGTAGAATGTACCGATCTGGAATTTGGCATAGTTACCAGTAACAGTACGTACAACATAAGTGTTGTTCAACAGAGAGAATATTCTCGAGGCCTGGTCGAAAGCATACCATTCGTATCCAATAGTAAACAATTCATTAGAGAAGTTCAGCGCTGAAATATTTTCAACGTTATCAATTGATACGTCTTCGAGAACCGCAGCTTCAACCCCTCCTGCAGTGTTAAGCACTATTGAACTTCTCCCACCAGTCATGGTACCCATGGCAAATTCAGTGCGTCCGAATCTAAGATCCCACTGATCTTTTGGCGGGGCGAAATCGACCGCAGATTTGGTAGCCAGATTTATGTATACCATATCATAATCGCCAACAGGTCCAAAAGTCAGTTCTTCTGCGTCATCCTGGGAGGGTGTACCTATTTTCATTCTGACTCCCCCTGCCATTGTTGCACCTGTAAACTGCACCTTATAAACACTGTTATCATGGGTTTTAACCAGATAAATAGTATTGGTATATGAAGGAGGCATGGAGGAGAGATCCATCCATGAGCTACCGATGGGGTTGTTATCAGAATAAGTAGGAACGAATGACACATCCTCCAAATCCGAAAAATCCGTACCAAAATCAGTCTCATTTGTTTTATGAACATGCACACCTGACCCATAATGACCAGAGTTAGTTACGATGTTAAAATCTTTATCAAAACCAAGGTGCCATACTGTACGGGGAAGAGAGGTTTTAGTCCCGGTAGCGAAGTGATAAAACACCACATTGTTGGCTCCCGTGTAATCGACATCTATTGTATCAAGTGGATAGTCTACATTTTGTGTTCCTGGTCCCGTTACGGAACTATCAGTACACCCAAAGACCATCATCAACCCAATGACTACCAGTGCTATACCCATGTAAAATATTGATTTACTCATTTTCAAACCCCTTCAAATTATTTTTAGTTATTAGAATACCTTGAAATTCATATCAAAGTTTGCATAAACACTTCTTCCAAGTGTCTGACCCCAAAGTTCTTCTGTATTGTCAAAAAGATTATTTCCACCCAGTGCAAACCTTACATTTGGAGAGACCCTGACAGTTACAGATGCATTCATATCGAAATTGGATGGTCTGTAGGTATTTTCGGTTCTGCTGTAGAGCTGCTTATCACGCCATACCCCGGATACCATAAGAGTAGGGACAAAACGTTCTATGTCACCAAAGCGGTAGCTCAATGATTTCTTGAGAGTATGCGGAGAGGTGTTTAGCTCGTCAACCAACCTGCCATTTGCATCCCAGAACCGTCTCTGAAGATAGTTGTAGTCAAAAGTTATACGTGTGTCTCTACTTATTCGATAACCAATCGAGAAATCTGCACCCCGGGTGTAACCAGAGTCTGCATTTACATATTGACGAACCGCTTCATAAAACTCACCATCACTTGTTCTGCCAGTATCGGTGCTTACTTCCTGTGTGGTGATTTTATCATACATTTTAGTCCAGTGAGCAGTAGCTTCCCATTCAACATTATCCGATCCCACACCACCGATACTACCGTTTACACCCCGAGCTTTTTCCGGTTTGAGGTCAGGGTTTCCAGAGAGTACAAAAATTCCTCCTGTATGCACCCACTCATCACGGTAGTTATCCTGGTAACTTGGCGAACGATAGCCAAATCCTGCTGAGGCACGCAGATGTAAAAATTCAGATAAATTTGCCCTGGCACTGATCTTTGGAAGAATTACCGGATCGAAACGTGTGTTATAGGTAAATCTCATTCCAGGTGTAATCAAATACCGATCATCACCACCAATGTTTATTACATCCTGAACAAAAAGAGATATCTCTCCGGCACTCTTTCCGCCATCTTTTATGTACTCCGCCTTTAACCCGTCATACTTGAAGTTTACTCCTGCAGTAACAACGTGTGATTGTCCCGGAGCCACATTTCCCCTCACTTCTGCCTCCATTTGAGGAAACTGTGTTATTTCCCTTTCGATATACCTGTCGCTATCGTGACTGAATCGATCTCTTTTGTACACAGAGCGCTGAGCCGTGAAAAACCCACCCATGTCAATTTGATCAGACAACTCTTTTTGGGCAGCCACAGTAATATCAAATCGCTCATTTTTACTGTGAATCTCATCTGTATCTACCAGGGAATATTTTCTTTCATTATCACTGTAAGCACCTGATACAGAAAGATCCATATCGAGAAATTGATCAGTGTTGATTTCCAACCGATAGTTTGTACGTAGTTGTTCCGGAATTGTGTAATAAGGCCTTTCAGGCCGAACCCGTGAAGGTTTAACTACATCTTTCACTCCGGGAGTATAGAAACTTCCAGCAGAAAAAGAGGCCCCCAGCATATCACTCATATGGCTTACCATAAGCCCTCCGGAAAATTGACCAGGCCACACATTTGACGTGCCCACCGGTCTGATAGGAGCAAACCCTGGTTCAGTAAACTGCGTTGATGTCAGGTTTGAATTATACCGCCCCCTCACACGCAGCTCCAGTGGAGAATTTGCACGATTCCGACGTGTAATAATATTTACCACTCCCCCAATCGCATCTGAACCATAGAGTGCAGAACCTATCCCCTTAAGCACTTCAACGCGCTCGATTTCCATAAAGGGCAAGTTTTCAAGCGGAAAACCACCTACATACCCTCCGGTTAACGGAACGCCATTAATCAGCATCTTTGTATACTGCCCCCCCAACCCATTAATCTGTAGTTGAGAACGCCCCATCCCACTGACCACAGTCATACCAGGCTGTCTGTCAAAAAACTCCTCAGCGGTTGAAGCCCCCGATACAGCAAGATCCATTGAATCTATCACTGTCATATTTTCTGTAATATTGGTCATCTTCACTTCGGTTTTTGTACCCGTAACAACCATTTCATCCAAAGTATGAATATTTTCTGCTGCCAAACAAACCTGAACGATCACAATGAGAATGCATACGGCTTTGACGGATAATCGCAGCAACCTGTGTGGAACACCTCCCACTGCTATTTGCATCTCTTACTCCCTCCTGCAATAAAAAAAGCCGACCGGACTCCAATTCCTCTGGTGGTCCAGTCGGCTTCTTTTTACGTTTTTTTCTTTTTTTTTGAGCGCTCTGCTTGTGCAGTGGCGTTATTTACAGATTGAATTCACAAACTACTTAAATCTTTTTTTCTCTTTTTTCTCTATCTGTACTATTTTGCTGTCGTGAATCGTAACAACCACTTCTCCATAAGTAATACCTGAGATTGCATCAATAATCTCCTTATGGACATGATCTGCGACTCTCCCTGGCACTTTTTTTTCCTGCTCCATTCTCCCCCGCTTTTTGTAACAGTTGTTCAACATGAAATAAACTGTGAAAATTCATTTCGTCTCTATACCGACAATTTGCACATTACGATACACTTCGGCCAACATTTTTATACACATTCAATACAACAGGCGCACCCCTCAGCCCACGCCGGCCTACAACCCCAACTCCCCTCTTACTAACTGAAAACCTGTTTTTTGCAGTTTCGGCCAGTTAAGCGGCTCCTCCATTCGTTCACTCTTTCTCTTAAGAAATCTTTGGCACTGCTGCCCAAGATTATAGCCAAGCAATGTCCCCAGAATAAAATCCTGTTCATCAGTAAGGGAGGAAAGATCAAGGGTGTCAAAGGATTTAAGCACACCTATACAGTCGGGGTCGCCGAAAAAAACGTTGATTTTTGCCCTGGTAACCGGCACTATTATATGACTTATCCCCTTTGATGAGAGCTTTGCCTCAATAAATTCACGGTGCAAAGAAGAAGTTGTATGTAAAACGAGGCTTCGAAGCCCCTTTTTATACTCATAGATATGGTGAATGAATACTCCCATACTACTGCTATTATCTATCATCGTAAAACTCCTCTTTTTTTGTTTGGTCGATTCGAAACCAACCAGGTGATTAAAAACCCGGAGTGACCTGAAACTGATAATCATTCTCAATATAAAACACAGATTTAGTCACGTCAAGTCATATTTCAATCTTAAGTGCGATATGAACATATTTCTGACAACTGGTCTTATTTCGAGTTGAAATAGTGAACTTAAAAATCTGATAACGTGTTGTGTTAAGCAAATAGGCATTGAAGAAACGATATTGCTGATAAACCTACAGTGAGCAAACCATATACCGCTACAGTCTATACATATATATATGCACAGAGTTTCGGCAAACACACCGGAACTGACCCGATATGAGACACTGCCGGTTGGAATAAAAAGAGTAATACTACACAGAATCAAGCTTTTGAGAAATTTGTTGACCCCAAGCCGGAAGAGGTGTTTAGGTAATTACTGGTTGAACACTTATACCTCCGCCAGGGCACCAATCCCCCCGAAATCAAACAATTACCATAATTTTTGAAGCTGAAATGATATTCTTCACAAAAGTCATTCACATAAGCTATATTACTTTACCTAATTAAACTTTTCAGGAGAGGTCCATATGCCTGACCCAAACCAAGCTAAAAACAGTCTCTGTGCATTGATTTTTATTCTGACATTTGTATTTTCAACGGGATCCGCCCTGGGAAATATCCTCTTCTCAGAAACGATCACAGATTCAGCACACGCAGAATTCACCATTCAGCTCCAATCGTGGGGACGATACTCAATAATTGCTAAAAGCTCACGAGGGGCATCCATTGCAATTGTAGACCGCAAGCAGGGGGTCATGGCCAGAAATGGAACAGCGGGAGAACACGATGGCAGAATCGATATATTTTTGGACGAGGGAGAGTATAAAATCTTCGTTATGGGAGTTTCCGGGGATTCAGAAGAGATAGAAATCGTAGTCAAGGAATTTACCTTTAATGATAACAGCAGCTCAACACTCCTTATACCCCAAAGACTTGAGAAGACCGAGTTAAGAGATTTCAATCAGACCGGCTGGTGGTTTGAAATAGAGGAAGACAATACGCCTTTTACATTCGAAATACAGGGACGAAATCTTCAGGAAATAGCGCTGTTCAGGAATGGTGAATGGTTAACACCAACCAGATCGAATGATTTTTTAAATAATATCCAGCCAGAAAAACCTCTCCGGGGAAAAAGAATCACCACTACTCTTAATAAGGGATTGTACCAGATTATCGCTTACGGAGGGCCTAATGATGGCTACACTCAGGAGGATGAAAAAAATCCCCTCTTTGCTCAATGGGGAGTGGAGAGCCTTGGCATGCGATCAAAAGTAAACCGCACTGTAGGCCCTTCCGGTTTGTCCCGTTTTCTGATACCTGGTAATCTCAGGACGGTTGTGCTCGAGACTCCTGAAATCACTCCGCTCTATCTTGAAGGTTTTAGCTGGAACCAAAATAACCCCAGATATAACCGGCTTGCCAGAGATTCAATTCACTCACAATCATCCTCCCCGCGCACAGGTATTAACCTTAGTGGCTCAAACTCAAAAATTATCACTGTAAGCGGTAAACCGGGAACTCCTTTCACTCTTTCTACACTCGGTCAACAAGTCACACAAATTCTAAGCGACACAGCAAACTCATACTGGATCTCTTCACTACATACCGGAAACTACAGGGATCAGATAGGTGCTTCCGGAGCAGTTGTCAGAAGAAACGGAGAGCTCGTGGCCTTTCAGGCAGACACGGTTTCTTCACAAAAGCCCTTTTCACGCAGATTCAATCTTCTGGCTCCTGTTTCAGCCTACATATGGATAGATGAAGCCGGGACATACAGTGTCGAACCAGGCGGCGTAGCAATGGATTGGGTGATAAAACGTTATTATCTGAACTATCCCCGCTCTTATGTCACTCCGGAAAGTCAAACGGGCAAATCAGATGTCCAACTCAACCCGGGTCTTCACGTTCTTGAAATCACTCCCAGACAAAAGGGTATTGCAACATTCTCAATCTCAGACCCAAATACCGACTTGGTCCCCGGCGAGTATTTGATACCCAGAGCAAATATTCAATTTCCAAATCTTCCCGTTTCACCCAACAGGACCTATCATATTGTGCTTAATTCCCAAGCACCGGAGCTATCAACGACTATAGCTCACCGCCTGCCCCTTACTCTGGATGAACCACTCTCTTTTTACATAAGAGGTGGACAGAAGATATCAGTTCCAATCAGACTCTCAGAGCCGAAAGTAATCCGCGTTACAGATCCCAACGGAGTCACATTTAAAGAGGAACTTTTAAGATCTGGTGAACATGAAATTAGAGTGTCAGGTCCAGAAAACACCCATCTTACAATTGAGAAGATTGACCCATCTACCCATCCCAAAAAAACACAACCACCCCAATTTAGCTATAGCAGGCTTGTCACCGAAGAGATGCTTAGTTTAGGCTCCAAGACGTTTTTCGATATGGAACAGAATTCAGAATCCGTTTACCTGTTCGATATATCAGAACCCGGCATTTACCGTTTGGAAACTGTCGGCCGTCTGCACACCACTCTTAAGGTTCGGGACCGGTTGAAGAAGTTTACCACCTCCAATACCGGAAGTGGAATCAACCGCAACGCATTGATCGTAGATTATTTTCTGCCGGGTCGTTATCAGGTTGTGGTGCGGACAGAGGGACGTTCTGCTGGACGAACAGGATTGCTGCTCGACAAAAATGATCTTCATTATGGTGGAATACTGCAGCCTGGAGATGATAAAAGGATTATCACTTCCCCGTTCAGCTCGGTTTTTTACGACTTTTCTGTTTCAACTACAGATAACTACCGATTCGAATCCTTTAACCGAAGCGGCAGTTTCGTATTACGACTGGAGGACGATGATGGGTGGCCTCTTCTGAGATATGGACACAGGGCTCCAGCTTTGACCAGACTAAAAGAAGGTAAATATCGACTCTTTTCTATGCCTGTGCCTTATGAAACGATAAGAATTACCCGATACGAGAAAATTCCCGAACCAGTCAGTTTTATAGGTAAAGGGCCACATCAGATATCTGTAAATCAGAGGGTTTCTGCAGTCTGGGTGGAAGATAAAAAAATCAGCGACTCCGCACAAAGCTTTGTTACATATCAATTTTCTACCCCAGCTCCGATCGAAGCTTCTCTTTCTGTGACGCCTGGTTTTATCGCAACCTTGAAATCACGCCAGAGCGATTCGGTTCTTCTCTCATATAAATACCCCACACAGGTTTTCCTTGAAAGCGGTGACTATGAGATTGCAATAAGACCGGTTAGAAGAAGTAACCACTCAGAATACCAATTTGCGGTTACCACAAATACACTGACAGCCGGTCTCGATTATCGGTTTACAGGCTCCAGAACATTCGATGTCAGTGTGGGCCAGTGCGGAGTTTATCGTTTTTTCAGCCAGGGAATGCATGATTATTCCGCTACCCTCCTTGCAGCGGACTCACTTACAAAGATTGCCTTCAACGATAATGCCTACCTGGATTGGAACTTCAACATTTCACAATATCTCCCTTCAGGTAATTATCTCCTCAGAATCGAAAACGAAGAATCCAACACAAGGTCCTCACGTGTCTTCATGCAAAACGTAAAAGACACACTGCTTGCACCTGTACATCTGGAACAAAACGGAACTGTATCTCTTTCTGTAAACCTTAACGGTAAACAGGCGGTAATGCCAATCCAGTTACCGGAAACTGGGGATATCCTGAGTATTTTGATCAGGGCAGGATCCAATGCTGCCTGTATGATTGAAATGCTCGACGGATCAGAATGGAGAATTGTAGGGGAACAGATTGGTTCACACATTGTTCTCACTACTCCTGTCAATGCAGATGGCTCCTACAGATTACGCCTGTGGTCTGAAGACCACATTGATGAGCGTATGGAAATTGTGTGCAAATCAAGAACTGCCATTGCGGTTACCGCACAACAGGCTTTTAGCCGAATCAGGGGAAGCATCACTGAAGATGATGACTTTACTGCCTGGTTTAAAATCGACCTTTCCGGAGAAGCGCCCTCCCATTATCGTCTCAGGACTGCAAGAAATACACTTTGCGAAGTCTCAAGCTCTCTTGAGTCAAACCAAATTTTAACTTCAGAGAATGAAATGTTTGTATCCGCCTTGGAAGGATACTTGTGGTTAGAAACAGTTTTTTTGCGAGCGGGCCGTTACAACTTTACCCTTGAACCCATGAAAATCAAGGAAAACCAACCTTTGAACATGGTATTTCACGACAACACTCCCCGATCGTTTAAATTTGATCATCCGGATAATTCTCTTGTTTTAATCACCACTGATATGGACCCACAATACCCTGTAGGGGGTATACTTACCAACAATTCGACCTCTGCATTTACCCGAAATGGTTTAAATGTAAAAAGGACGCTGCATTCAGAAATGAGCAGATGTGTCATAGCAGCTCTGCCGGGTGATTCAAACCGGGTCGTTTTATGGAACGCCAAAAACTCTTCCACAATAGGAGGATTCAACGCTACAATTACACTTCAAAGCAAAACCCTTGAAGATAAAGGTGTTCTAAAGAATGGCCTGACTTCCTGGTCTCCCCAAAAACCGGGAGCTGTACGATATGAAATTGACTCACTACATGCTCAGCTTCTTCAGCTTCGCTTGCCTGCAGGGTTCGGTGCAGTATTCGAAAAGACAGACCGGTCACGTACTGTTTTCCCACCCCGGGAAGAAATTCTTTCCCTCATACTCGAGGCACAGGGCGGTTTTTTGATACTGTTCAGCGATACTGCAAACAGCACTGTTACAGTTCAAAACTTCAGCACTCCGCAGATAGAAACAACTGATTTTCTCAGTTTGTCAGGAAATGAATCTGTAAAGATAGGTTTTAGAAATACTGCAACAGAATGGATACCTATTGATAGTGATCAGGAAGCAGAACACATACTTTACTGGAGTGGTTCCATTGAATCAGTCGATTATTTAAACAGTCAGGGACTCATTACCCCTGATATAAAGGATGGAGAAATTCTCAATGTATCAGGCGGAGGGTTGTTGATAGATCATATGGCAGGCTGGGGTAAGATTGATCTTTGCAACTCCGGACTTGAAAGAGAATCGCTAATTGGCTGCCGGTGGGGTGAGACCCTTACACCTGACAACCCGGTTAGGATTAATCATACCTCAAGACTGCATCTGAAAGAGGGCACAAACTGGTTTACGATATCACTAAGTGATTCATCCCATATAAGACTAACAGCACCAGTACCCATCAGTGCAATACTCTTAAAAGAGGATACACCATTCCAATTACAGGAAGCATGGGAAGGGTTAGACTGGGATCTCCCGCTTGAGCCCGGCACCTATATCTTAGGCTTAAAACAGCTTTCAGGTTATTCACTCAATGGTATTGAACTCAGAGTTGCATATGACAACTTGGGTTTTACATCCGAAAGCGAACCCTATACTTCAACCCTGGCCCCCGGGGAAAGCAGACTGGTACAATTTGAAATCGATAAATCTGGCAAATACGGGTTTGGTGTAGCAATGACCCATGAAACTGCCGATATAGAGATAAGCGACAAATTCGGAAATATTGCAGGTAGAGGAAAACAGATGTTTATTCAGTTAGAACCGGGTACATACTATCTTAGAATGAGAGTTCCTGAATTATCAAAAGGGACAGAATGTACAGTTTACATTTTTGGACAGGAGCCACCTCCGGATCAGCCACCGGAAGATGTCATAAGGCGGATCATTGAGTAAAAAGTCGGCAGATTTCCAAAATCCCGGCAATTACGGTAATTTCCAATGCAATTCAAAGCATGCAGGAGGAGAAATATCACTATGAGTACTATAAAGTCTAATTTTTTTAACTATACAAAGGTTATAAGCAGTATCTCTGTGATTTACAGAATATTTCGTCTGGCCCGCATCAGTCCTTTGTTTTTCCTTATGCTTCTTTGCAGCATCATTGCAAGGGATGCCTTCTCACAGCCTTACTCCTACAGATCAGCAGACCGGGATCAGTTAAGAGCTGATGAAAACGTTAGAATTTTACCCTCTTTGTACCTGAGGGAATACGACCCTATAACAATATTTTTTGACAGAAATGTATTCAGAAATGCTCCCGGCCCACTCGATGAACCAGGTGACTATCTGAATATCACCCCCTTTCATCCGGGAGAATACCGTATTCTCGACAGAAGAACTCTGGAGTTTCGCCCAACTATTCCCTGGGAACCGCTTAAAACCTATACAATCAGATCAGCTAACACTTCACAGGAACTACAAACTTTGCTTTCTGTTCCTCGCAGTATAACACCGGAGCCAGGCAGTACAAATCTTGAAGAACTTGGCAGAATCGGGTTTGAGTTTTCCACAATGGTTGATACTTCAATTCTCAGAGAACTGGTTACATTCACCGCCTGCCCTCTTCCCGGAATTGAGATGAATAAGTGTCCTGCACTCAGTCCATCTGATTTCAGAATAAAAATGTCAAACAACTCAGAAAACTCCTTTACATACTGGTTTATATTCAATACACCCTTTGGATATGGACAAAAAATACGAGCGATACTGAATCTTGCAAATCAGTCTGAACTAAATGATGCACAAAGGATATATTCCTTTGATACCCGCCCTGAGTTCTCAATCGATAAGGCTGGAACTTTCCACCAACTTTACAATTTCAGCACTGACGGTGTTCACTATGATTCAAGACAGGCATTAAGGATCTCCGGCGAAGGGTCTATCGTTCTGGAATTTACTGCCCCCCCTGCTGATCCGGGTTTATCAGTCATTAAAAGTCTTGTCAACTTCTCCCCCTCTCCGCCAAATTTTCAGTACACTATCGAGGGCAACCGAATACTTATCAAACCAGAACCTGAGACAGAGAGACTCTACAAAGTCACTCTCAGACCAGTTCAAATGCAGGATCGTAACGGAAGAAACCTTCACATGCAGAATTCATCTTCGTTCTATGTGTACAAACCAGCGGCAAGTTCTTTTGTCCGGTGGCAAAGAGGATACGGTATCATAGAAACGCATGGTCCCCAACATTTCCCAGTCTCTATTCAGGGCCTGAACAACAATATAGATCTGAGAATTTACAAAATCGATCCACTTCACAGAGCATTTCAGCCCTTTCCGAGTTCTCCGGTCATAGTAAATGAAGCATCACGTCCCCCTGGACCCGGTGAAGAACCGGTTGCATCAGAATCTATTATTAACCCGCTTGGCTCTCAGGAGATCGCCGCACATATTCAAATGCTTGGCAGTCCTCACGGTTCTGTAATTATCGACTGTGAAAGAGAGGGGGTAAACAGGTTTGGCAGTATTGATCTGAGTTCTTTACTGGATTCTGCCGGCATGAGTAATAAATCAGGCACTTTCCTTATCGGCCTACGCACACTCGACGGTTCAAGTGAGAGATCATATGTACGGATTGACGTTACCGACCTTTGTCTTAGCACCGTAGAAGCGAAAAACAAAGTTTTGTTCACCGTCACCAGCTACTCTACTGGCAGACCTGTACCGGGAGCAAAAATTACAATCGAAGGTGTAATGAACAATAAACATGTGGTCATAGCTGATGGAACAACCGGACGCGATGGAGTGTTTACATTGAATCACGATCCCGGTTTCCAGAATAAATTCAACAGAGCACTTATCAGAAGAATTATTGTCAGAAAAGAAGATGATGTACTTGTACTGCCAACCAGATCTACCACTGCACCAAACGCATTTGTTAACAACCACTGGTATGGAAGACGCTCTGAGTGGCTTCAGTGGATTACTTCTGAAAGATACAGCGAGCAACAGGATCGGAAAATCCGAGCATTTATCCGCACAGAGAGGCCGTTATACAGGCCTGAGGACACGGTGTTTGTAAAAGGGTATGTGAGAGAAACTTCCCGTGGTGAAATACTTTTTCCTTCTGAAAAAAACTACAGTCTTCAGATTACAAGCCCTTCGGGAGCCCGCTTCAATCACAAGGTCGAGCTCTCTGAACATGGCAGTTTCGACCTTCGGTTCAAAGAAGAAAATTTACCCACCGGACGATACAGGGTTTCACTTTTCAGAACGTGTGAAGAAGCCTCTAATGCTGTTGCAAATACTGATTTTGAAGTCGAAGCCTACAGACTACCCAGGTTTGAGATCATAATGAGTGGTCCAGATAAAGCTCCAAATGACAGACCTGCAGAGATCGGACTATCAGCCTCTTATTATGCGGGAGGAAGAGTTGTCGAGCAAAATGTAGACTGGCGTATCACCTCCTACCCCTACACATACCGCCCGGCTGGCATGGAGGGCTATATTCTTTCTTCCGACAGCAGATACGGAGCAGTGCGTCAGGAAAGCCAACAAGGCGTACTTCTGGAAACATCAAAAACAGATGATAACGGCCAATCACAGATTACCATAAACCCTCAAACCTCAACAGACGGCAACCCACGCAGGTATATAGTTGAGGCCACTGTTACGGATGCGGATCAGCAAACAGTTTCAAACCGCCATTCGCTCATTACTTTACCACCCTTTATTCTGGGCTTGAAAACCGAGCGACATATAACATCCGGGACTGAAATATCGGCTGATGTGATTGCACTGGATGTGAATGGAGAAATCACCCCGGAACAGAAAGTGAATGTCCAGCTCAAGCGCATGTCCTGGATATCCTACCTGACTGAAACCGATTTCTCACGTGGTTCCCCAAAATATGTGACAAACGAATCGGTTGATCTGGTTGCAGAGAAAGATATTGTGACCGGCGCAGAACCGGTAAACGTTGTCTTTCCAGATCAAACCCCTGGGGTTTACATTATAGAATTATCATCACGCGACAGACTGGGCAGGTTGCAAACAGTTAGAACCGATCTTTTCCTTGCAGGCAGCACCCCTGTAACCTGGAGTAAACCTGACCATCATGTTTTTGAAACAGTTACAGATCAGGCATACTATACCCCTGGTCAGAATGCAAAAATTTTGCTCAAGAGCCCTTACCAAAATGCAAGAGCTCTTGCGATAGTGGAACACCCCGATGGGGATCCGGTTTACGAATGGATGGACATACGTGATGGTCAGGGAACATTTACCCTCGCTGTTACACCGGAAATGACTCCGCGCATACCTGTTAGTTTTCTTCTCATGCGTCCGAGAATAGCCTCTCCCCAGCGAACACCCGATGGAGTACATGTAGACCCCGGAAAACCGGAAACTATGGCTAACACCACATTCCTTACAGTTAAACCGACTTCTTACATGCTTGATGTCAAACTGACACACGAGACTACCGTTCTGCCTGACGGTCAGCTGGAAATTGAAATCTCTCTGTCAGATATGAACGGTTCACCCAGAGCAGGCGAAGTGACACTTTGGCTCATTGACGAAGCAGTTTTATCCCTAAGAAGAGAAAAATCCCTCGATCCGATCGAAGCATTCATAGAACCGGTACAATCTCATATCAGTATGCGTGACAGCCGCAACATGGCATTAGGGAATCTTCGCGTCCGGGAAACTCCAGGTGGTGACGGGATGCGTATGCTGAGGGCTCAAGAAACATTTGGAAAAGTTACTGTCAGAAAAAACTTCAAAACAGTCCCCTACTGGAACCCCTCAATATCAATCGGTAACAACGGTACTAAAACCGTTACTGTACAGATGCCTTCTGATCTCACTAATTTTGGTATCAGGGCAATGGCAGTTTCGGAAGCTGACATGTTTGGGTTTGAGCGCTCGAGAGTCTCTGTTCGCCTGCCTGTGATCGTACAACCAGCGATGCCAAGATTTGTCAGACTGGGTGATAAATTCAGGGCTGGTGGGATTGGACGTGTCGTAGAGGGTGAAGGGGGCGAAGCCACATGGGGCATTGAATCAGAGGGTCTTAGAATAAACCAGTCCGGTGCAGCTCAGGTAACCCTTGACAATGCAAGACCTGTTCAGCTTTTTTCCGATGCTGAAGTTATAGTTCCAGATTTTGATCCTCAGGGAAATATGGAATGGGATTCGGTATCAGTTAGAGTTTTCCTTATCAGAGATTCCGATAAAGCAGCAGATGCGTTTGAATTGAAGATTCCGCTATTACTTGACAGACCCTATGTGGAAGAGAGCATGTTTTCAGAAATTCAAACTGACACTCCATTTACCTTCCCCGCTCTTCCTGAAAAGGCACGAAACAATACTGTATTCAATCAGCTACTGATCAGTGACCGCCTGCAAATCCTTAATACCATATCTGCCATGACCTTACTTCTGAGATATCCTCATGAGTGCAGTGAAAGTCTGATATCCCAGGCTTATCCAACTCTTTTATATCGTGATCTGTGGAATCAACTGGGAATAGAGCCTCCAGAAACCGAGTCATTGACAAAACTAATATCCAGGACAATTGAATATCTATCCCGGACACAAAGAAGTGACGGATTGTTTGGATACTGGCCCGGTTCACGAGGCTATGTTCATCTCACCGCTTACGCAGTCGAGTTTTTAACCGAAGTAAAAAGAACTGAATCCGACTATCCTTTTGATGAGAGGATGTATGAACGTGCGATTGCTGCGCTGAAAAGATCACTTAGGACTGATTATACCAGATTTGTAAGCGGATATTCCTATTATGAGCGATCAAGCGCTCTTCTTGCCCTTGCAAAAGCCGGTCAACTTGATATCGGTTATGCCCGTGAACTGGCTGCAATGTCTCGTGAAGTTGACATCCAAAGCAGATCCAAAATCCTTCAGGCTTTGGCATCTAACCCAGAAGCTCTTTCAAAAGAATACAGCGCACTCGAAAACTCACTTTGGAATCAGACTATGTTCAGGATGGAAGATGGCGAAGAAGTCTTTGCCGGATTACAGCAACGGGATATGCGCATTGGAGCACGGGTCCACGCAGATGAAATCACAGCTCTCTCTGCAATGATCAGCGCACTTTCCAACACTAATGAGACAGATAAATTATCAAAAATGCTCAATCAACTGACGGTTCTTGGAAGCGATGGAGATTGGGGGAATACATATGCTACCAGTATGGTTTTACTGGCACTTAGGGACAATGTCCAAACACAATCGTCCGGAAGCCAGGGTTCATTTGACTTTTTGCTGGGAGACGAGTCAGAAACGATTCTTTTTGACGGATCGAGTCCAACTGTTACAAAGATGTGGAGCGATGAGGATGGAGGCAGTGTAATCTTAACAGGGGAAAGGAATGGACAATTCTGGGCACGTCTGAACAGACGCTTTTTACCCCTTTCACCTGGAAGCGAAGCAGAGCCACAACAAAGAGGCTTTGTAGTGAAAAGATCAATCTTGAGAATCACTGAAGGCCAATCACCCCAAAGGATACCTATTGAAAAAGGTGGGGATACAATCACCGTTTCTTCAGGAGATATTATCGAAGAACATATACAGGTTGTCAATCCTGAGAAACGCCTTTTCACTGCCATATCTGTTCCTATTGCAGCAGGATTCGAACCAATGAACCCAAGGCTTGACAATGCAGAGCGCAATGCTCAACCGATGCACAGAAACAGTCATGAAGCAGATTACAGTGCATTTATGGATGATCAGGTGATCTTTTTCTTTGAAGAAATGGAAGCTGGAACTTACGATTTTTATTTCCGAGTGCGCGCAGTCACCGAAGGGGACTTTTCTCATCCGCCAGCACGAGCTGAAATGATGTATCAGATGGGAGTATATGGGTCAAGTGCTGGAACCAGGGTTGTCGTTGAGTGAGGAACGGTTTTAAAGATTAACCGTTATTGAATTGAAAAAGATGTATAGAAAATACTTTTCAAAAAAAGAGAATACCTTTCAACATTACTTGTTAAGGCAATATAATTTATGTACCTCCTTTGTATTCAGGAAGGGGTTTGACAAACCCGGTACTATCCTTAAGCTTTCAGCGGTATGTGTGTTGGTTATTCCTGTGATGGTAATATCCTTTGCCTTTTTCTTCAGTCTGTTTGACATTTATCAATACACACCCCGCCCTTCCTGGCTGCTTCTTGATCGCAATTATCAATTTGTTGCTGAAATAGAATCTCCTGACGGGCTTCTGGGCTACTGGCCAGTGCCCGATACTATTCCTCACAATATCCGCCTGGCAGTACTTGCCGCAGAGGATCACCGTTTTGACTCTCACATCGGCGTTGACCCCAAATCGGTTGTCAGGGCAGTTGTAAATAACTATTTCAAAAAAAAGGGCTACTCTGGAGCCTCGACCATAGGAATGCAAACCGCCAGACTTCAACGGGGTGGTGGAAGTTCATGGTTTTTGAAAATACGGGACACCTTCACCAGTATCTGGAGTACACTTATTTATGGCAGAGAACATATGCTTCGACGCTACCTTACCCTCGCACCATACGGTAACCGTATATCCGGTGTATCATACGCTTCCAGAAGATATTTTCTCAAACCAGTGGAAGATCTTAGCCTGGCAGAATCAGCACTGCTGGTCGCAGTGCCCCGTGCCCCGGGGAGAATGAACCTTTTCTCTCCTCGAGGATTCAATCTTGCAAAGCAAAGAGCGCACTTTATATTGAGGAGATGCTTAAGTTACGGATGGATCTCACAGGAAGAATTTTATCAGTCTCTCGTAGAGCTTGAAACATTTGTAAGGCCACGAAAAGAGCTCAGGGAGGAAGCAAACTTACACCTGATTTTATCATACAGGGACATTCTTCTGAATGACAAACAGCCGGATTCTTCTCCCCTTCTGGTAACTACTATAGATGTGAACCTTCAACGCACATTACACGAAGAGATGTACACACATCTTGAAGAATTAAATAATCGTGATGTTGAAAATGGGGCTGCGATTATTATTGACCACAGTACCGGAGAAGTCCTTGCCTACTTAGGTTCCGGATCTTACTTCGGTTCAGGAAGCGGTGCAATTGACCACGGTAATATTCTCAGGTCTACCGGAAGCCTTCTCAAGCCATTCATTTATGCTTTTGGAATGGAGGAGCTTGGCTTTACAGGGGCAACGATTCTTGATGACATGAATTTTGATTTCGGTGCAGGCTCCAGCTCCTTTATACCCGAAAACTCCGACAGAAGTTTTCAAGGACCGGTACTTTACAAAAATGCGCTTGCAAATAGTCGTAACATACCCGCAGTTGAGGTGTTGAATTCACTTGGCGTAAACAATACCTACAGACGCCTGTCAGATTTTGCTCTGGCTGAGGATGATGGTAGGGGTGAACACTATGGACTTGGACTCTCCATAGGTACTCTATACACCACGTTGCGTTCAATTTCTCAGGCATATCTGACATTTCCAAACCAGGGAAAATCAAAAACCCTTGTCTGGTTTAGAGACCAACCACAACAGTCTCAACAACAGCTCCTTTCAGCCGATATTGCTTTGATGATTCAGCGATACCTCGCTGAGCCCATGGCACGGGTCCCAACCTTCCCAAGAGGTGGCTTTTTCGAGTATCCGTTTTCGGTTGCAGTTAAAACGGGAACCTCTGATGGATATCGTGATGCCTGGTGTATAGCCTGGAGTGATACTTACCTTGTGGGTGTATGGTTTGGAAATGCTGATAACCATCCTACACATGAAATTGGCGGATATAAAGGTGCTGCTCCGTTAGTAAAGGATGTATTTACCAGACTTCATCCTGAACGCATGGATGGTCTTGATGATATCCTGTTTCCTCCTCCCCCGGACTACATACCTGTATCTGTTTGCAGGCTTACAGGACTTAGGGCCGACCGCTCCTCTCCATTTATTACAGAGGTGTATTTCAAACCCGGAACCGACCCTCAGGAGTATAGTGATGTGAGCAGAATCCTCTCTATTGACAGCAGAAACGGACTTCTTGCTCTTCCCGGATGCAACCATAAGTACATAGTGCACCGCCCGTTTTTACTGCTTCCTCCCAAATACCGAAATTGGGCCCAAAACCAGGGATTGGCCATTCCTCCCACAGAGTACTCTCCATTGTGCCAGGGTAGCATCATGGTGGAAGAGTACAGCCTGAATATAACCTCACCACGTTCAGGTTCCCGGTTTTTTATTGATCCGGAAATGCCTCCCGGTCACTCCAATTTACAAGTGCATTGCCTTGTATCACCCGGAGTGCCAGAGCTTATCTGGTTTGTTAACGGGGAAGAATATACCATAACAAACCCTCCCCACAATCTTAAATGGCCAATGAAAAGGGGACGTTACAACTTTAAAGCTGCAGTACCAGGGACCCCTGCAATGACAGAAACAATAACTATTGAAGTATTTTGACCTCTTTGCAGTTCAAACCCTTCCACGCAGCTACAACTCTCTCTCTCTCTCTCTTTGTGTATCGAGAGACCTGGTGACTGAATCACTAAACATTTTGATTAAAAACGTTAGAGATTCTGACTACCTTCTGACACTGTGATTTACATTACAGTCAGACTATTCTGAAAGTAACATAAGTATCGGATACCTTCATCCGCTTTCATGATAAGTTTTGATTTATCTGAGTTATGAAAAGCTGTTTGTAGACATTTCCCTTACAAACCTGCTCTGGTTTCGGTGAAGCCCTGCATATTTCCGGTTAATTTACTGTATAATGGGGCGACTAAAGTAGTACACAGTTCCAAGAGAGGCTATTTTATTTTACATAAAATAAAAGCGGCAGTATGTTAAATTCTCACATACTACCGCTATTAAAAGTTAATAAACTGATTCTGAGCTTATGAAGCTACTTCATTTTTTTCATTTTGGCTTGAAGCAGTCTTCACAATAGGCTCCTTGTTTTGACTTTCAGAACTACTCTGTTCAGCTTCTACACTCTTCACATCTTCCTCTTTTACCTGAGTAGCCTGAATCTGATCATTTAGAACACCTGTTAAAGAATTAATATCACCACCGTTCATTCCAATCTCTTTTAGGAGGGAATCTATCAGCGGAGCTTGTCCCCTGTAGCGTAATGCGCTGTTTACAAGCTGATCGGTGAAAGAACCACCTGAGATGGCACCATTTCCTTCACTCTTATTGCCCGATCCACCATTGAGTCCATCTACCTGAATAATTTTGAAGTCCTTAATAGCTTCGACAGGTTTCATGCTAGCAGAGATAATAGATGACATATTTTCAATAGTCGCCATTCTTATTTTCATACTAACGATATCCTCAGACAACAGATTTTCAGCTTCGTGGAGCGCTCTCTTACCTTCGGCCTCAGCAAGGTATTTCTGTTTAGTTGCATTAGCCAGCATAATTTCAGATTCCGATTGTCCCTGAGCAATAAGGCGAGCTTTCTCAGCCTCAGCCTGAGCAGCAATGTTTATTGCTTTAGCTCTGTCATCAGCAGCACGCTTTTCAGCTTCTGCAGCCACAGTTATACCGATAGCATCTCTTTGAGCAGCCTGTTCGGCTTCAATGAGTTCGATTTGCTTTTTACGTGCAGCAATTTCAGTTTCCCTTACAGTTGTCACACCCTCCTGAGCCTTTACAGCTTCAGCACGGGCTTTATCAGCCTCACCCTCACTAAGAGACTGAGCTTTGGATTTTTCTGCAATAGCAATTTGTCTGTCCTGATCATCCAGCTTAACTTCTTTTTCTCTTCTGATTTCTGCAGATTGAATCAATTTTGCTTTTTCGATTTCTTTTTCCTGAATTGCTCTTTCTTTTTCGATTCTCTCCTGCTCGATCGATCTTTCAGTAGAAATTCTGGCAAGCTCAACTTTGCGATCAGCTTCAATCTGTGCTTCTTCAGACAAGCGTTTGTTTTCGGCCTGTTGTTTTTGAGTCTCCATATTTTCCTGAGACTTCCTGACTTCAATCTCTCTTACCTGTGAAAGATTTGCATACTCTGTCTTTTTTGCAAGTTCAATCTTAATAAGTTCAGCATCAAGATTCTTCTGTCTGATCTTAACTTCCGTATCCTGTTCAATATCATTTCTCTGCTTACGTCTGGCTTCAATCTCTTGGGTAAGTTTTGTCAGACCTTCAGCATCAAAGGCATTGTTTGGATTGAGGAAATCACGATTAGTCTGGTCAAGAGATGTGAGAGAAACAGATTCAAGCTCAAGACCATTTTTCAGCAGGTCTTCAGAAACCGCAGACTGTACTTTCTGCACAAAGTCGACTCTCTGTTCATGAAGCTCCTCCATTGCCATTTCTGCCGCAACAGCACGCAAGGCATCAACAAACTTACCCTCTACAAGGTCTTTGAGAGCTTTAGGATCAGTTGTACGCCTACCAAGTGTCTGAGCCGCATTGGCGATGGCATCAGCAGTAGGTTTTACACGTACATAAAACTCTGCACCTACATCTACCCGCATACGGTCACGTGTGATTAGTGCAAGCTCATTACACCTTCTCACCTCAAGCCTCAAAGTGTTCATATTTACTTCGATAATCTCATGAATAATAGGAAGCACGAGAGCTCCCCCGTTCATGATTATCCTCTGTCCTCCAAAACCTGTCCTTACAAACGAGCGCTCTTTCGAACTCCTTTTGTAAAGCTTAGCCAGTATCGCTCCAAAGGCGATAAGAAACACCACCACGACAAATGCAATAAGCATGATATGTCCAAGACTTATGGACCCCATTAAAACCTCCGTTTGTTAATTGTTAGATGTGTGTGTGATTAACTTAAAACCGATTCCGGTGCCTCGATACCTTTATATAAAGCACCATTTTTAGTTACAATAAGTACCTTCTGTGATTGTGAAAACTCAGCATCTTTCTCCTGTGGTTCTATGAGTATATAATGAGTCAGTCCAAACCTGTCCTTAAGCTTGGCCTCAGCAGGATTACCCGCCTTTGCTTTGCCTCTAATAATCTGTGCTACCTGACCAACGAAAGCATCTTCAGAAACAGCTGAAGTTTCCTCTTTCAGAAGATGCTTGGAGAGAAAACAAGAAGTGTAATGTAGAGCAGGTATGCTTACAAGTACTGGAATGGGTACTGCCAGAAACCATGGTAGAAAAAACCCGAACATACGGTTTACAATCGATTGTATAAGTATTCCAGTCAGACCAAAAACCGCAAGAAAAAACAACAACAGAATAATAAAGGGAACCTTCCCCACACCAAGCCAACCCAGGAATGTAGGGTTAGGGGAAGAAAGATTCACCTCTCCGATGCAGGCATCCAGCACGGTTTCCAACCCGATACCACAAAGAAGAGAAACAATCTCCAGCATAGTAATAAAGACCATAACGGTAAGCGCCACAGTAAAGAGAAGATTGTCACTTACCAGCAGTAGCTCTAACATGTCAGATTACTTCTCCTCTGAAATTTCCCTGGCTTTAAACACAGCAATACGTTCAGCTATTCTGTTTTTTCTGGATAAATCTTCAAGCTCTGCAAGTTGCTTATGTGTGGAAGCGCAGAAATTATTGGAACTTCTGTCAATCATTCTGTCAAACACATTCTCAACTCTGCTTACCCTATTATCTACATTGGGTACTGTTTCCCGTGAAGATGAGACTGTGACAGAGGAGGCGTGAGTTTCTGCACGCATTCTTTTGAATTCCTGAAATTCCTGTGTTAATTCGCGTTTTTTGGCAACCAATGCAGCCACATACCCCTCAAGCTCTTTTTCCTGAGTTTGGTAATCTTTAAGAGAATTCTCAAGTACAGACATCTGGGCCTCAAGATCAAGCTGCTTTGATACCGCAGTTTCCGCCAAATCCTCTCTGCCCTCCTTGATTGCAAAGGCGATTTTGTCTTCAAGATCAGTGTGTGTTTTTTTTGTCTCCTCAAGCCTTGTGGCTGCCATATGTTTCTGAGCTAAAACCTTACCCAGCTCGCTTCGAACATCATAAACGGTGCTGTCAATATCCCTTAGCGCTTCTTCAAGAACCATCTCCGGAGCAGCATTTTCTATCACCGAGATGAGTTTATTAGCACCTCCGGATATGATTCGACCAACACGGGAGGAAAGAGTTTCTTTCATAAGAACGACTCCTTGTAAAGTGTAAGTTTTTCAAAGGATAATCAGTTTGGTTTCGAGAGGAACGTTTATAATTTGGGCGAAACTAGTATCTACGTACCTGATCGGTAAAGCTTAAGTCTCAATATACGAGATGCATAAACTATACGTAAAGTATTTTTATATTTTCGAGGTAACTTCTTGAAAAGCTTGCCTGAAACTTTGACTGTTATGAACTGTTTTGTAAGACAGCGAACAGGTTTAAATGTAAATATAATCTTCATGACAAATCTTAGAAGTATTAAAAACTTAACGGAAATCGCTGTTTTTTAGACAATTAGTGACTGAAATAATGATTTGAAAATCCAGACTGTACAGGCCTCCTTACCATAGCGCGCTAAAGCGAGCAAAATACACCAGCAAATATAAAAAAAACGACCCTGATTTCTCAGGATCGTCATTCATACCGGAATCAGATCGCGTTTACTGATCTGTTTCTTTTGTTTCCTCTTCACTCTTTTGCTGCGCAGGAGTCTCTTCTGAAGATTGTTCCTGGGCTTGCGATTGGGAAGCGGAGTTTACATCAGAATCAGGCTTTACGGGAAAAGCTTTTTTGTGTTCTTCCCACAAAGAAGGTTCTTTATCCTTGAAAAATTCACTTATGCTCAGAGCAATTTTCCGGCTTTCCAGATCAAATTCGATAATTTTCCCCGGAACCTTGTCCCCTACACTGTAGATTTTGGAAGGATGGTCAACCTCTTCTCCCAACTGGTTAAGAGCAATGAAGCCCTCTACACTTGGATTCACGTTAACGATCATGCCTCTATCCAGTATACGCACGACCTCACACTCCGGAATCTCAGTTCCTACGGTAAATTCCTGTGCAAGATCGGCCCATGGATCTTCCGTGAGCTGCTTAATCCCAAGAGAGATACGACGTTTGTCCTGATCTATGTCAAGAACCTTAACATCTACGGCATCACCCTTTTTAAGAATTTCTCCAGGATGATTGATCTTTTTTGTCCATGACATATCAGAGATATGGATAAGCCCATCAACACCCTCTTTGAGTTCAACAAATGCACCGAAAGCAGCTATGTTACGCACTTTACCGCTTACAACAGAGCCGATTGGGAATTCAGAAGGTACATTTTCCCATGGATCGGGTTCAAGCTGTTTGAATCCAAGAGAGATTTTCTGATTGTCTTTATCGATTTTCAGAACAACCGCTTCAACGATATCGCCGATTCCAACGATTTTTGAAGGGTGCTTGATATGCTGAGTCCAGGACATTTCAGAGATATGAATCAGTCCTTCAATTCCTTTTTCAAGCTCCATAAAAGCACCGTAATCGGTAATGGAGACGATTTTTCCTCTGACCCTCGATCCTTCAGGGAATTTTTCCTCAATACCCTTCCAGGGATGCTCTGAGAGCTGCTTGAGGCCAAGAGAGATACGCTCTTTATTTTCATTATAATCAAGAACCTTAACCTGAAGTTTGTCACCGAGGGCAACAATTTCTGAAGGATGATTTACTCGTCCCCATGACATATCGGTGATATGCAGAAGACCATCAACACCTCCAAGATCAATAAATGCACCAAAGTCTGTGATATTTTTAACAGTACCTTCACGCACCTGTCCTTTTTCAAGATCAGCAAGGATCTTTTCACGCAATGCAGAGCGGTTTTCTTCAAGAATAACTCTTCGTGACACGACAATATTTCTGCGTGCTTTATTTACTTTTATAACGCGGAATTTAAATGTTTCGCCGATAATGGCATCCATATCAGGAATCTGGCGAAGATCTATCTGAGAACCAGGAAGGAACGCATCGACACCGAACAGATCAACTACAACACCACCCTTGATGCGCCTTACAAGCCGTCCCTCAACGATCTCTTCATTTTCATATGCGGAGTAGATCTTATCCCATACTTTCAAGAAGTCAGCACGTGATTTGGAAAGAATAATCTGCCCTTCACTGTCTTCGACCTGCTCAAGGTAAACATCTATTTCATCACCGGGATTGTATTCAGAAACATTCTTAAATTCGAATATGGGAATAATCCCTTCCGATTTGAAATTGACATCAACAATAACTTCCTTATCATTGATACGAAGAATTTTCCCGCTTACGACCTGTCCTTCCTCGATTCCTTCGAGTGATTTGTCGTAGTCTTTAAGAATCTCTTCAATCTGCCCCGGCTTATAGTAGCTTTCTTCAAAATCGGAAAGATCTACCGGATTACCAGAGGCATCCACTCCTACACTAATTTTCTTTTCAGAATCAGTCATCTGTTCTGACTCCTGTACTTTTTGGGTTAAGGTTAATGGTTTAATTCATTCAGACACGTTTTGCGTCTGATAGTTTCTGTATTTTTTCTCTATGAACTCAATCTGCTGCTCAAGAGTCATATTCGTTGTGTCCATTTCGATTGCATCATCGGCTTTTATCAAAGGACTGTTTGAACGGGTGGAGTCTTTAGTATCTCTTGTCTGTATTTCTTCGACCAGCTCTTCAACTGATTTGCTGATACCCATTTTTGCAAAATCTTTCTGTCTGCGCAAAGCACGCTGCTGTGCAGAGGCGACCATAAAAATTTTCACATGAGCATCAGGAAAGACGACTGTACCAATATCCCTGCCCTCACAAACCACATCCAATCCGGACGCAATTGCGCGCTGTTGAGTTACAAGCGATTTCCGCACCACATCCCGGGCACAGTAATCAGAGACCTTTTTTGTAACCTCATCACTGCGAACTGCTTCGCTCACATCCTCACCATCCATAATCACACGAGTATCGGGTGCTGCACCATAAAAGGTAATCGTCATCTTCTCCATCAGACACCCAAGTGCCTCGTCATCATCGAAGGCGATGTTTTCCCTTAAGGCTTTCAGTGTAACAGCCCTGTACATTGCACCGGTATCCAGATAGGTTATACCTAACCTTGCTGCAACAGCTCTTGCAGTAGAGCTTTTTCCTGATCCGGCGGGTCCATCAATTGCAATTATCATAAAAAGGCCCAAATATGGTTTTTTGGCAACAAATCTACTAAATATATATATTATATAAAATGGGTGTCAAGCAGAGTGGTAGATGAGTGAAAAATCAGTTGGCCAAAATTAAAAAATCCCCTGAAGTACAAGTAAAACGAATGCAACAAGAACAACTATACCTACTACAATTCTCCAGCGAACACCAGCCTGTGATGAGTTTTTTGACCCAAATTCCTTTTCCCTGATCTCCTCGTACATACCCTCATCCGGAAGATCAATCCCGTTGAGATAGTTACTTTCTGACCAGCCGGTTTTTTCATCTGATCCGCAATGAGGGCAGCTTTTGGAACTGCACAGTATCTCCTCACCACAATATGGACACGGCACATATTCTTTCTTTTTCATGAAGTTTTCTCCCCTGAATATTTTATAATAATTCGAAACATCCATGGACATATTTACATAGAGGCAATATGCACCAAACATTCCACCTTCAAAATCAAATTAAAATAAACCAAAACAAGCTCTAATTACAACATCGCAAAATCCAGCTGAGCTATTTCAAGTTTGACATTTTTTTTCCAATTAGCTATTTATAAAAAAAACATAACCTTTTTTCACAAGAGCACTTTTCAAAGGTGGAGATATGAAACGCCTGACACTGACCGCACTTCTTCTGTTCTCATTTTTCCAAACCAATGCAAGTGAAACACCCCATAGAGTTCTTCTGGTGTATGAAAGTTCAAGATTTAAAACAAACCTGATAAGTAAAATGGAAGAGCTTTTTACACAGAAGAATATTGAAGTTACGGTTTCAACACATTCACGAAGGGACATGGGGATAGATAACCCACACAACTACAGTGCCATTTTCATTTCAAATTCAGGTGTAAACTCACAAATCAGGCCATGGATTTCCAAATGGCTGGAGCAGACTGATTATCAAAACATTCTGCTTCATACAACCCAGATAAGTGAGTGGAGCATTGATACAGAGTTCGATGCTGTTACCTCGGCTTCATCCAATTCTCAGATAAATGAGATTGCAGCAGAATACACTGAGAAGATTACTGAGCTCTTTCTCCAAACGGAAAATTCTGAACATGAAAAGAATGACAAGAACCAACCCTCAGAAAACAATGAGCTCAACTGATGAGAACAATAAGTAAAATCTTTTGGATTTTTTTCGCACTCTTAAGTCCCCTTTTCCCAATCTATCTTTATTTCGACGGTAACTGGTACTCCATTCTTCACAGCTTTTCCCTTGGAATGCTGTTTGGCATAATCAGTTATATCTACTTTCTTAATGCCCTGATAATTTCTGCCAGAATCCCCTATTTTGACCGTCTCTACGGACATGACCGGGTTTTACTGTTTCATGGATATTTAGCCCTGACAGCTTCAGTTTTCGCTTTTGCGCATATTTACTTTAAGAGAATTTATTTTCCGAAGACCAACTTTCAGATAAACCTTGGCATAACAGCAACGGTCATCTTTTTATCAATAATTATTACAACACTGCTCTTCATGGTCACCACACGAATACACCTGCTGAAGCCAGTGGAGAGATTCAGAATTTTTTTTACCAAACGGCTCAAACTCGACTATTCTTTCCTTAAAGCCTTTCATAATCTTACAGCTCTGGCAGTGATTATCTTAACCGCCCACGTGATGCTTGCCTCCCCCACAAACGAAACCTATCAAAGACTTGGTATTATGGGTGTGTGGTCACTGATTGCAATTACAGGCTATGTTTACCATAAATTTATCAGACTGTTCATAATGTCGCGCAAAGCTCTAAAAATTACCCGTGTGAACTCTTTGAATGATTCTGTCGTTGAAATAGAGATGCGCCCGGAAAAAGGCAGGGAAATTAAACACAAAGCTGGTCAGTTTGGATATTTCCGAATCTTATCAAAAATGTGCGGAAGTGATGAGCATCCATTCACCATATCCTCTCCACCACAAAGCAGTGAGCTGACCATAACAGTTAAAAACCTGGGAGATTACACGGCAAAACTGGACAAGTTGGAAACAGGAGCCAAAGTCCTGTTTGACGGCCCCTATGGAGTGTTTTCACCTGTACAGGATACTGCCCCTATGCTTTTTGTCGCAGGAGGAATAGGTATAACCCCTTTTCTCTCCATACTGTCACATTGGGGTAATGCAACAGTGAAAAGCCCTGTGACTCTGGTGTGGAGTGTTCGGTATGAAGAGGATCTTATACACAGGGAATTTTTTAGGTCTGCTGAGAGAGACATTAAAAACTTCTCATTCGTTCCCATAGTCACTTCGCAGAAGGATCGTTCCGGAGAGGAAAAAAGAATAAATCAGAAACTTTTTTCAGAACTCATTTCTCAACCGGAAAACACCAGTGCTTACATCTGCGGACCAGACACAATGCGCATAGCAGCTGTTAAAGCTCTCAGAAAAAATGGCGTGAAAGGTAGCAACATCCACTTTGAAAAATTTTCCCTCTAAATTGGCATTCTTAAACGCATCTATATTATCTTCACTCAAAAGGCATAGAAGTTTAGATTTGAAATGGATACAGCCATTATGTCTTCCAAACTAAGACAGCACATAATTGAAATTTATGAGATAAAATATACAAATCAGCTCCCTGGCAAATTCAATAAGCTAATTCCGATTCAGATTGATGATCAGAACGATTATGACATTCTGGACAAATTCGTAAATCTATTCTGCACAGTTAAACAGAGAAACACACTGAGGGTAGAGATATGCGGTAAATTCCCGATAACCGAAGAAATCAATTCATTCATCAAAAAACTAAACGGAAACACCGACAAACACAGAGGCAAAGTATCATTTAAACTCAAATCCCGGGATATTGAAAAGATTTCAGACCTTTGTGAGATGCTGAAAAAAACAGACCATTTAGGTCCAGTCTCCGATAATATCTACTGGGAGAGCATCTCCAAAAGAACGGTAGCTTCCCTGCACCGATTCATAGAAACAATCAACGAGTTTAATAAGGCTGAGGGATCAGCAGAGAAATAGGATTTTCACAAACCCGCGGTGAACAGTATTATTCATAATCCATTGCACACCTAAAACCCAATGTGTTCAAACGAATGGAAGGATTATACCCCACCCTTCTGGCAGATCTCAGAGAACTGGCAGGATCTCTCCAACTCCCCCCCCTGGCAGCCCTAAGCCTACCATCGGCGGGACCCCGTGGATTTACTCCCGGTGAGTTACCATACCAGGCCACATCGTACCAATCAGATACCCACTCCGCAACATTACCATGCATATCGTAGAGTTTCCAGTTATTCGGTTCATAACTGCCCACCGGCACAGGTCTTTCCCGAAAAACATTCACGGGCACTCCCCCGAAAGGCTCTCTGCCATTAAAATTGGCCTGAGTACTTGAAAGAGTGTTACCATAATGAAAAATTGTAGTAGTTCCTGCCCTTGCAGCATATTCCCATTCCGCTTCTGTAGGCAGCCGCATGTTGATTTTCCTGCAATACTCATCTGCCTCAAACCAGGTTACATTATCAACAGGGCAGCTACCACACCCCTTGAATGCAGAGGGATTAAAACCCATCACCTCCTCAAATTCATCCCTGGTCACTTCATAGGCATGCATGTAAAATCCATTTAGTGTGACATTGTGCCGGGGCAACTCATCGATATTGCCGTTGCTGTAACTGGAACCCATGACAAATTGTCCCGGTTCAATCCACACAAGCCTTTGCCTGTAGTGAGCCCCCCCGAATCCCTCATTACCATAGGAGACATTCTGATCTCTTGCAACAAGCTGCTCCTCTGTTCTCTGGGCCAGAACACTGACAAGCTGTGGGATTTCCTCAACAATTTTACCCACATCATCCCTTACAGAAACGGAGGCCCTGCTGACAACCTGATATTTGAGTACATCGATAAGTCTCAATCCAAAAATATAGGATGAACCTAATTGCCCCAGATCGCCCACTATTGCATAATCAGCCCCTATGCTACTGCCAATTTTGGATATGCAGCTATCAGTGAAACACTCCAGAAGACCTGTAAGGTTTTCCGCCCTCAAAAGGTTGCGTATGTCATCGAGATAAAGAACTTTGGTGTTACTGCTGCTCTCATACTGCTGAGCTACCAGATCGGATATGCGAATCAAATCCTGCTGCTCAGCAGCATTGGACTGTATGGAAAGAATGGCTATCGAAGGCCTGGTCGTGCGTTTGGGTATTGATCTTTCTATGTCAATATCTGTTATGGACAACTCTCTTCTGTTTTGGTATACTTTCACGCTGCTGCCGGAATAAACTGTAGTTTTTGCCTGACTCGCGATATTTCTTACCTTTATATCCCCTCTTCTCACATTAATCTGGCTATGATCAGCAAGAATATTTACCTCTATTTCACCATTCTGAAGATCGATATTGGCACATGGGGTTTTGACCGTGATGAGAAATGTGTTTTGACCCGTTACACCAGTGTTAACTGAAACACTTCCCCTCTGGACCAGCAGATGCATTCTTATAATGTTTGAATTGTTGTCCCTGAGCAGGTTTTGGAGACTGACCACACTGTTTTCACTCACACTCAGAACTGCTGCAGGCTCAAATACCAGCTCTACAGAGCTGTTTTCTCTTGTAGTGAGGGTATGACCTGCTTCAAGACGCTCTAATTCTTCAAGACGGTATTCTCGTCTCTCACTTATCGACCATACTCTTACTTCTCCACTGGACGAAGCAGCAGAGAACCGAAGTGGTACTACATGATCATCTGCAAACAAGCCAACGGAACAGAAAATCACCACATTTATTACTGCACCAAGAAACTTGTACATTTCTATCTGCATCCTTTTTGTGATAATAGGCCCATTAATTTTATTGTATAAATAAATTTATCATATTTAAACATTATTGTCTATTATAATGTATATAATTTCAAGTGTTTCCAGTTGGTTTTTATAAAGATAAATGTATAAGTGGCAAATATCAGAGAGGTTTAAAAACAATGGAGCTGAGGGGGATCGAACCCCTGACCCTCAGACTGCCAGCCTGATGCTCTCCCAGCTGAGCTACAGCCCCATGAAGTGTGTGAATAATTTACTTTGAGCCACAAATATAGTCAATTCTTTTTCTTTGCACCCTTGTTTTTCTGCATTCTGGCCCAGGTATCCTTGAGGGTAACAGTCCTGTTAAAAACTGGTTTACCTGGTTTGGAATCCGGATCAACACAGAAATAGGCTATACGCTCAAACTGAAAATGATCCTCAACCCCGGCGGTAAGCAGACCCGGTTCACATTTACAGTTAATTATCCTGAGTGAATCGGGATTGATATTCTGAATAAAATCACCATCCGGAGCATCGAGCGGGTTTTCATTTGTGAAAAGGTTTTCATAAAGCCTCACCTCACAGTCAGCAGCATGCTGAGCAGAAACCCAATGTATTGTGGCTTTGGGAGAACGGCCATCAGGAGAAGCGCCGCCTTTGGTCATGGGATCATAGGTACAGCGAAGTTCCACAATTTCACCTGTTTCATCCTTAACCACTTCATTACAAGTGAGAAAATATGCATAGCGCAGCCTTACCTCCCTGCCCGGAGCAAGCCTGAAAAATTTCTTTGGCGGATCTTCCATGAAGTCATTGCGCTCTATGTACAGGACCTTGGAAAACGGTACTTTTCTGGTCCCCATAGATGAATCTTCAGGGTTATTTATCGCCTCCATATATTCCACCTGCTCTTCAGGATAATTTTCTATTACCACCTTGAGAGGGTCCAAAACAGCCATTGCCCTGAGAGCTTTTTTATTAAGATCTTCCCTTAAGCAATGTTCCAGAAGTGCAAGGTCAACGGTGCTGTCTCTTTTAGCAACACCTATTCTTCTGGCAAACGAACGAATGGATTCGGGAGTGTAGCCTCTTCTGCGCAGACCTGAAATGGTAGGCATTCTTGGATCATCCCAGTCGTTAACATGTCCCTCCTGAACAAGCCTGAGCAGCTTTCTCTTACTCATTACCGTATAGCTCAGGTTGAGTCTTGCAAACTCAATTTGTCTGGGGTGATGAACAGAAAGCTGATCGAGATACCAGTCATAAAGCGGGCGATGGTCCTCAAATTCCAGAGAACAAAGCGAATACACCACTCCCTCGATTGAATCTTCCAATCCATGGGCCCAATCGTACATAGGGTAAATTTTCCATTTATCTCCGGTACGATGATGAGCCACATTTTTGATTACCCGATACATGACAGGATCGCGCATATTCATATTGGGATGAGCCATATCGATTTTTGCCCTTAACACACAAGAACCCTCTTCAAATTCACCATCCCTCATTTTCCGGAATAATTCGAGATTTTCCTCTGCGGAGCGGTTTCTGTAGGGACTCTCTTTACCCGGCTGTGTCAGGGTACCCCTGTACTCCCGGATTTTTTCAAACGGCAGATCATCTACATACGCTTTCCCCTGACGAATCAGTTCAACGGCCCACTCATACATCTTTTCAAAATAGTCAGAAGCAAAATAGAGATGTTCACCCCAGTTAAATCCAAGCCAGGAAACATCCTTTTTTATTGCTTCAATATATTTCCCCTCCTCTTTCAAAGGATTCGTGTCATCAAAACGCAAATGGCACTGGCCATTGAACTCCTCTGCCAAGCCAAAGTTTATGCAGATCGCTTTTGCGTGCCCAATATGAAGGTATCCATTGGGTTCTGGGGGAAATCTGGTAACTACTTTGTCTTTGAGTTTTGCGCTTTTCAAATCATCACGGATTATGTCCCTGATGAAATTTGAGACTTCTGTTTCGTTCTTTCCACTCTCATTTCCCGGATTTTTCAAGTTTTCTCCAGGTTTAATCGAATTCATATCGCCCCGCTTTATCAAAAATTCTAATACATTCTAATAACGACACCGTTATATGTTAGGTTATCTGAATTTCAGTCTGTAATAATGTGATATGCCTTATTGATTCTTCGCACCACAGTTTCTTTCCCCAGGGTAGAAAGGAGTTCAAAAAGCCCCGGGCCAAAGCTTACACCACTGACCGCAAGCCGAACCGGATGAACCAGTTTGCCCATCGACAGTTCTTTTTCCTGAGCATAACCCCGGAAAATCTCTTCTATGGCGGTCTGGTTGAAATCTGTTGCCCTCTCCAACAGCTGTGAGAGTTCTTTCAGGATTTCTGCACTCTTGGGATTGAAATGCTTGCCGGCTGCTTTCTTTTCATAGCTTGACGGGTCCACAAAGAAGTATTCAGAATTTTCAACCAACTCGGTTAGTTTTCTTGAGCGCACTTTCAACATATCAATAACCCTGAGCTGATAATCTTCTCCAAAAGAGAATTGTTCAGTCAACCAGCCTCTTTCTTTCCACTCTGAAGAGATCTCCGGTAACAGGGATTGGGCTTCTCTTTCGGCCAGATACAGGCCATTCATCCACTCCAGCTTGTTTTCGTCAAATACAGAAGATTTGGCTGAAACCTGTTCAATTGAAAAAGCCTCAATCAACTCCTTCAGTGACATTTTCTCACGGTCATCGCCGGGAGCCCAGCCAAGGAGCGACAAAAAATTAAAAAGTGCTTCAGGGAGAAAACCCGCTTTCTTATAATCCATCACAGAAGCGGCGCCTTTTCTCTTGGAGAGTTTCCCTCCCGAAGAAGACAAAATTATTGGCAGGTGGGCAAATTTAGGCAATTCCCATCCAAACGCCTCGTACAGAAGAACATGACGGGGTGTTGAAGCTATCCACTCGTCTCCGCGCAAAACATGTGTAATCCCCATCAAGTGATCATCGACCACATTTGCCATATGATATGTGGGGAAACCATCGGTTTTGATAAGAACAAGATCATCAAGAACATCACTTTTATAGGATATCTCTCCCCTGATCATATCGTTGAAACTTATAACCCGCCCGAAAGGAATTTTCAACCTGATAACAAAGGGAATATTGTTGGAGAGATTGTCATTTATCTGCTCTTCAGTCAGATCCCGGCAGTGTCGGTCATACCCGGTAAGCTGTCCGCTTTTTTCCTGCTCTGCTCTTACCTGAGATAATCTTTCAGGGGTGCAGAAACAGCGGTAGGCATTGTCGGATTGAAGCAGCTGTTGTGCGTGTTTTGAGTAGATATCAAGGCGTTGTGATTGTAGGTATGGCCCAAATTCCCCACCCTTTTGAGGCCCCTCATCCCAATCCAAACCCAACCATGATAAACTCTCATATATTTCCTCCATTGCACCTTCGATAAAACGGCTCTGATCGGTGTCTTCTATCCTAAGGATAAAGGCACCGCCGTGATGCCGTGCAAACAGATAATTAAAAAGAGCACTTCTGGCTCCGCCTACATGGAGATACCCGGTTGGGGAAGGAGCAAAACGAACACGTACCATTTCAGACATCGATACAGACCTTTCTTTTATTCTTTGCAGTTATGAATAGCTATAAATATAAGTTGTGAAACAAAATATGAAACTGCATAATGTCAGGAAACAACCCAAAAAAATAAAAAAACTCAGCTTAGAAGTTTTTTTGCGGTCTGAAGGGTTATACGGGTAGAAGAAAAATCAACAAACATTTAAGTTACAAATTGACTCAGGCAGATTAAATAACTATTTTCTAGTACTTTTAGGAAACTAAACAATCTTTATAATAAGGAGTCTGCTATGCAGCGACACAAATCAGTTGAAAAACGTGTTCGCACCAGTAAAAAAGCTAATCTGGTCAACCGCGCTAATCGTTCACAAATTAAAACCGCTATACGCACCGTTATGGAAGCTAAAGACAAAAACAGTGCATCTGAAGCACTGAAAACAGCGGTATCAGTTCTGGATAAAAATGTAAAATTCGGCACCATTCACCAGAACAAAGCCGCTAACCAGAAATCCAGACTGACAAAAGTCGTAAACAGTATGGAATAGCAAAGTTTTTTGGGAAGGTGCATCATTGATGTACCTTCTGCTTTTTCCCTGAAATATTAATCCCACCTTTATTTCCCCAAATACTACATTTAAATTAGTACATTTTAATATATTTATTTAACCTTATAATAAATATTTTTTCAGGACGCATTTCCCGATGCCCAAAAAATCGATTGTAATATCTGCCATTTTTATTCTTTTTGCCTCTCTTCACCCTGCCTGGTCTGCCCCGCCACCTTTTTGGGCAGATGAAATAACAGAGGGCCTAAACCGACGCAAAGAATTTACCAACTCAATGGGCATTACAGAACAGGAGCTCTTTTCCATTCAAAACTGGAACAGTGCAAAGAAAAATTCTGCCCGTAACCGACTTTTAACAATATCCCCCCGTTATAATCCATGGATCGAATTCACAAGGGGCGCCATTAATATAGACAATCACAAAGCAAGTCAGCCTCATTTTCAAAGAGCAATAAATTCCAGCATCAACGACCCGGGTACATTATGGCTTCTGTGCATAGAATTCATGCGCCACAATCAAATGGAGCGGGCACAACAGTGTCTCAACAATCTCGAAAAACTGATGATCAGCTCCAATGCAACAGCCGCACCCTTTCTCTCCCGAAAACTTGCCTATAAAGGATACAGATTAGAAGCAGATGGTAACAAAAAGATGGCCAATATGGCATATGAGTGGGCCAGAGTTTTTGACCGCAATCAGCTCAGAGCCCCTCTAAGACAGGCGTTCACGAGTTTCCCAAGATTAATCGACACCTTTTCATACCTTCGGGATGCAACTGTTATTTCTCTTCGTTCCTGGAGGATACAGCATTCAATTATTTTCTCCGTATATAAGTGGTTGTATACTGCAGTTGTGATTTTCATCTTCAGTATAATGCTTGCATTCCTAATCAAGTATTTACATTCAGCCATACACTTTCTGGATGAAAAATTATTCTCGGCTGCACCCTACAGAGCACGTCACATACTAAGCACCATTGTAATCTTCTCTTTTCTCTCATTTGGGATTATACCGTTTTTCTGGATTATCTCATTTCTGCTGTGCAGATATCTAAAGCAAAATGAAAAAAAGTTACTATTCGTTATATGCTTACTTGTAGCATTTCATCCTTTAAATAATTGGATTAGAGCTTCTTTCTTACAAAGTATAAAAAGCACTGGAACACCGGTGGTTTTTTCCAGGATTTCCACAGAAGGGTTTTCTGCAGAACTTCACAACCAGGCTCTTCGCTTAACCCGCGAAAACCCCTCCGATCACCTTGCAATGTTATCTGCTGCCATCTCAAATGGTAAAAGAAACAATCTCTCTGCGGCATCACAACATATTGCATCAGCTATTAATAAAGCACCAAATGATCCACTCACTCTTCTTACTGCGGGAAATCACAAATTTTTGAACAGAAAGTATGATGAGGCTATTGGTTTTTATTCTAAGCATATCGACATATCAAAAAGCAGTTTCCAGGCACAATTTAACCTTGCCCAAAGCTACCTCGAAAAAATGGAGACTGTTAAGGGAACAGAAGTTATAGACGATGTACCCCGCAGATACTCCAAAAGACTGAATTCTTTTATTAACCTTAATGATTTACATTTCGCAGGAAACTGGCCGGTTCACAGAAAAATCATGCAACCGGAAATTTCAGCAGGATATTTCTGGACAAAGCTCTTCCATACTCACGGAATACAAAAAGCCTTATCAAATAATTCAGACTTCAAAACGTTCACTCTCGCCTACTTTCTCTTTTCTCTCGGTCTGGTAATTTTACTTTTTGTTCTGGACAGATTTCGCTGGGAATCCAACAGAGTCAAAAAGATCTTTGACTGTAAGCTCTGCGGCCGCATCACATGTAAAAAATGCAGGGCAGGTATATTATGCAAAAAATGTCAAATGACAATAGGTGATATCAGAAAGGGTGCCGCTTTTGATACTGCAAAACTTGCAATTGTTAACAAAAGCAAAAAGCGTAAATCAATTATCCGCTACACAGTTTCTATGTTTGTACCCGGAATTCAAAACTTACTGCAATCAGACTGTAAGTTCCTTGCGGTTTTGAAAATTTTCATTTCCTGTACCTTGCTTTCATTACTGTATCATCTGGTAAACCTATACTTAAGCAATACATTTATCCTTACAGGCATTATCAGTGTGCTGATCACAGGATTACTGCTTTTTAACCTTTATCACATCATTACAAACGGTCAAAAACTTGTACCGGTTCTTCTGAAAGATAAAGAAAAATAAACAGATTGTTGTATGGAAGGAGCCTAAAAAAATGGTTCTCAGTGGTTCTATTCGCGAATACATTCTGGCTGATGTATTTCACCTGCTCTCACAACAGAAAATCACAGGCAAACTTGTTTTAACAAAAGGTAACCAGGAGGGGTCTGTCATTTTCAAGGATGGTATGATTACTGGTGCTGAAGTTGGCGAAGAGAATCTGGAGACAAAACTCTTTGGATACCTTGTCGATATTAAAAGAAAATCCTCTCACCAGCTCCAAACCCTATTCAATTCGCATCACAGCAATCTCAGTTCATTATGCAAAGATCTCATTGATAAAAACCTTTTCACAAGCTATGATCTGAGTTACTTCGCAGAACTATGTATCGAAGATATCTCATGTAGTCTGTTTCTGTGGAAAGAGGGTAAATATCGCTTTAATGACATGAGAAATGTGGATTCACTGATCGCAGGAAATGTGAATATTTCATCAGAAAATGTTGTCATGGAAGCAATGAGGCGTGTGGATGAATGGAACAGGATGACAGGTACAATAAATGCAGAATCAATTTTTGTCCGCAAAAACAAAGATGATATTATTGAACCATTTCAAACTGACATATACGACAACCCTCAGGATTATATTTATAGCTGTCTTGACGGTACTAAAACGGTCAAAAACCTCGTAAGTTCCTGCTGTTTATGCGAATATAAAGTGTATGAAGCATTGAACCTGCTGATTGAGAGTAACAGAATCGTTCCACTCTCACCTAAATTCAGCAGATCAATTGAAGCAGCATTAAATAAAACTGATGACTCAGAGAGCGTGTTTGCCTTTATTAAAAGCACCTCTTCCTTCCTAATGGCCCTGTGTTTGTCAGCAGCAATAATTTTTGCAGGGTATGCAACCCGTTCTGTACCAATTACAAAATATGTTAGTTCTAAAAGTGAAAATCTGATCGAATTGGAATGTGCTCTCTATAAAGAGAAACTCACAGAGGCCAAAATTAAGTACCAGGCACTTTTCGGTGAAAACCCAGAACCGATTACCAGACTTTCAGAGGCAAAGCTACTGAACCCCAATATTTGCAAAGGTTTACATTAATTTCCAAATGTTGATATCACAGACATTTGAATTGTATATTGATAATATTGGGCTCTTGCATTGATAATATAGTGAGTACTATATTAATTAGGTATTCTTCTAAGAAATTTGATACAGAATCGATCAACTAAAGGTGACTCATGGCCTCCATAAATTATGCTGCCCGGGAAATTAGCGTCAAAGTTGTATACTATGGACCAGGCTTAAGCGGTAAAACCACTAACCTTCAGATTATTCACCAAAAAGTTCCCAAAGAACACAAGAGTGAACTGGTGTCCCTCGCCACTGAAGCGGACAGAACTCTGTTCTTTGATTTCTTGCCACTGGATTTGGGGAAAATAAAAGGTTTTTCAACCAAATTCCAGCTCTACACTGTGCCGGGGCAGGTGTACTATAACGCCACCAGAAAACTGGTACTGAGAGGGGTCGATGGTGTTGTTTTCGTTGCAGACAGCGGTATAGACAAACTACAGGAAAACATTGAAAGTTTCCAAAATCTTGAAGATAACCTTAAAGAATATGGATACCAAAGAGAAAATATTCCGATTATAATTCAGTACAACAAACGAGATCTCCCCAATGCAATGTCCATAGAACAATTGCAGGAACAATTTAACAAATACAACCATCCCTGGGGCGAAGCCGTTGCAAGTAAGGGAATAGGTGTCTTTGATACTCTTAAACAGGTTGGCAAAATTGTAATCGATTTTCTGAATCAAAAATACGCCAGACCCAGAAGAAACAGACCCGCGGCTCAGCAATCTCAGCCCGCAGCTCAGCAATCTCAGCAATCTCAGCAATCTCAGCAATCTCAGCAATCTCAGCAATCTCAGCAATCTCAGCAATCTCAGCAATCTCAGCCCGCAGCTCAGCAATCTCAGCCCGCAGCTCAGCAATCTCAGTCCGCGGCTCAGCAATCTCAGCCCGCGGCTCAGCAATCTCAGTCCGCGGCTCAGCAATCTAAGCCCGCGGCTCAGCAATCTAAGCCTGAGGATCAGCAGTTTCAGCCCGGAAATCAGCAGTTCCAGCCCGGAAATCAGCAGTTTCAGCCCGGAAATCAGCAGTTCCAGCCCGGAAATCAGCAGTTCCAGCCCGGAAATCAGCAGTTCCAGCCCGGAAATCAGCAGTTCCAGCCCGGAAATCAGCAGTTCCAGCCCGGAAATCAGCAGTTCCAGCCCGGAAATCAGCAGTTCCAGCCCGGAAATCAGCAGTTTCAACCCGGAAATCAGCAGTTTCAACCCGGAAATCAGCAGTTTCAACCCGGAAATCAGCAGTTTCAACCCGGAAATCAGCAGTTTCAACCCGGAAATCAGCAGCCGGAACAGCCAACGCCACAAGAATTTCAAACTGAAAATCAGAAGTTTCAAAATGATATTGATCTCTACTCATTAGACCAGAAAAAATCAAATACACCAACTCAACCACCAGAAGATCGAAATACCAACATACCGGAGCAGATGCCTGGTTTAGAGAGTCACAATCTGGGAGCAAGTATCCCTCCTCCCGGTGATAGTGGAAATTCTGAGGATCAAAGTACATTTGAAATATCCAGTGACTATGAATCTATCAGTTTCGAACCTATGGTACACAATGTTCAGGATTCAACTTCAGAGGCTCCATCCAACCCTTTTGACAACCCAGAACCAGAACCTGAACCAACTCCAACAGAACTCAGCAGTAAAACCGATCTTGATTTAGAGATTGAAAAATACCAGAGGGAAATCGAAGAAAAACAGCGCAAAATGAGAAGCTCTCAGGGGACGCAAGCACAACAACAAAACCCGAATATTCCTGTCGCGGAGCCTAAACAACAACAACCTTCTGTTCACGAGGGAGAAGAGGAGTTTGATATCGAGCTAACCCAAACTTCCCAGCCTAACCCTGAACAAAGAAATCCACAAATGCTTTCAGATGAAACTGAAGATGAGTTTTATTTTACCAGTGTAAACAAGGACCGACACCGTCGCAAGCATGTAAAGAAACCGATTAACCCCAAAAACAGCAAAAAGCCCAAAGGGTTATTTTCTAAACTTTTTAACAAAGGTTAACGATCAATGCAGGATATGATAATATTTCCTGAAGATATGGATCTTCTGAACATAACGCTTGAACCCTTGGTTCACAAGGCTGAACTGTTACTTGCTGCACTCATTAACAAAGATGGTCGCCTGCTGACCTATCGGGGGGATCAGATTTCTGCGGATATTGTATCACTTGCAGCCCTGATTGCTGGTAACAGTGCATCCACTCTTGCCATAGCACACCTTCTGGGAGAAAATGAATTCGATGCAATGTACCATCATGGGAAAGAGAAACATATCTATGTAACAAATATAGATACTCATACCTTCATGGCTCTGGTTTTCGACAGCAGAACCAATATAGACCGGGTAAAGGTGTTTGTGCGACAGCATGAAAAACCAATTAAAGCAGCTCTGACTAAAGTTTATAATAAGACTCAACCGAACCAGGACCTGAATCTGAACAATCTTGTCAACACCAGCCAGAATTCAGTAAACAAAGGTGATGAAGCTGCGCAGAATCCGGAGAGCAATTCTGAAAATGTAATGTACTTTGAAGCTCCGGTAACCCAACCAGACAGCCCTAAATAAATCAGATACAGGTAACCTGGCCAAAACGGATTTTTACGCATAAAGCAGCATGTAATCTATTCTCAGTCACAGCAAGCAGTTTCGAAGAATAGAAAAAACAGCTGAAAACATTTCCAGCTGTTTGATTTTTATAAATTGTGTTGTTATGTATTAAATTTCTCTATTTTGACCCATCCTTAGAAATCATGTCATCAATTTCCTGCTGAATCTTTGCTTTGTAGAGAGCTTCCTCAAGATCATGTGCGATCTTTTTGCTATGTTTTAAAATATTTGCACGTTTCTCAAGCAAATCCAGTTCTAATTCACGTTTTCTGTTTTCCTCTTTTCTGATTCTAAGCAGTACAATACTGTGCCCCACAGCAATAGCTAATAACAGTATGAAAGCCTGAACAAGCCAGAAAATCAGATTTTGTTCTATCATGATCGATATTCCTCTTTCAATTTTTTCGCTCTCCTACAATGAAAATATCATAGATATTTTCTGAATGCAACATATAAAAGAGCAGAAACACAAATATGATTTACTCACCGATTTTGCACCCGCTCAGGCAGCAATAACCCGCTCCTTTTCTAAATTTGTTATAGCCTGAACCTCTCAGTACTGAAGTTCATTCTATTTGCAAAACTCAGAACATTTTCAAGCAACTTTCTGGCATCACTGTCCTGAGGATTCTGACGGACACTGTAATTGTAAAGTTCTGTTACCGGACCGCTCAGGAAAAGAGAAAATATGTCTTCAAGCTTATTCTTTTCGACCGGAACAGAAAATTTATCCACAACGTTGAGCAAACATCTCAAGCGATTACATTTTTCAGCAGTAAGGGAATCTCTCAGACTTACCAACTCATCCACAATTATTTGCTGTAAAATACCAGCCGTTTGCTTGAAATCAACATCAGCATCGTATCTGTGTATCAAATTGTGTAGCTGGAGGAGCTGAGAGAAGACCTCCTCTTCCTTACCGAAGATTTTGAGCTCTTCTATGAGGCTGTTCCACTTATTCTGAAATACAAATCCCATAGGAGCCAAAATGTATGAAGGTATATTCAGGTCCAGTTTTGAGAGAAACTGCATATGGCTGATATTTTTGCTATACCAGTTTTCAAATCTTTCATATGTGTCTGAGATCATTTTACTCTGAAAAGATTCAAAGAGCTCCTCCCTGCAGGTGTAGAAAGTTTCATGAAGACTGAAGGACTTTGCTTCTTCGTGAGACATCCAGTCATCGGGGTTGGAAGATCCCACTGAACACTCTGCGGGAATGATCCAGCCTCTCAAATCATCCTCATCATTATAGGAAAGAAGAACTGACCAGGCACTTCTTTCACCACTCATTGAATTATCAAGCTCTACAGACGTTATCTCATATCTGGCATTATCGTTGGAGATCGATTTGACTGAGCTTGTGCGGATGGTGTATGATGATTTGTACTGGGTTTGTTTTTCCTCATTAGCGATAACCTGCTGCACAGAAGCGGCAAAGGCAAGAAGTCTTTCATGATGGAAGAAAGGTAGAATGTGGCGTTCGAAAATTGTTCTGCCATTTGCATTTGGAATATTTGAAGGAGCCTCTTCCAGCATATTCAAAAACTTTTCTAACACAGACTCCTTTTTATCTTCTGTAAGACCAAGCTGAATTGCTCTGCAGGCATAAGCCATGTTCTGTATGGTTTCTATACCGCTGATATCTGAGAAGAACCATCCACAAGAGGTATAGGAGAACAGGAGATATTTTTGAGCTTCAAGCAGCCTCCTGACCTCTCTGAGTTTATCCTCATGCAATCTTTCTGATCCGAAATTATCTTCTATGAATGCTTTAAAGATCTTATCAGAATCTTCGTTCATTGTTTCCACATACGCATCACGCAAATCCCATGGTCTATCCATAATTGAAGAAAGCACTGACTCGTAATGTAAATCAATCTCGTTTTGCAGATAATTCAATGCATCCCTGAGAGGTTTGCGCCAGGTTTGACGCCAGAAATCCTCACCCCCGGTTTTACACCCACAATCCCTTGTCCATCTGCCAACTCCATGTGCACAACTCCATGCTGTTCCCTCACCCGACGAGTTTTTAAGACTTACCTCGTATTCTGGTGGTTTGATTGTGCGATAGTAGGCAAAATTCACAGGTTGAATACCAAGTTGTGGTGCAACATGTTTAAAGAAATAGGCAAGACACATATCTCCAAAGGCCTTGTGATGACCAAAGGTTTCTCCATCTGTGGCTATAGTAACCAGCTGAGAATCTGCAGAGTTATCGTAACAGGAGTTAATTCTGTTACCAAGTATATTGGCATCGGTAAGCAGATTATTGAAACTTATCTCTTTTGACAAGCCTTCATCAAAAAAGAATATATCCAGATATCCTTCTAACTGAGCCCCGGAATCAGACTTGGGAAAAATTCTGTAGGGTCGTCTTGTGTCTATACCAACCTGCGAGACCATGCTCCAGTTCTTATCCCCCATAGGTCTGAATTTCTCAGCCTGATTGGGTGAGAGAATGACAAATTTTATATTCTCCTCAATCAGACACCGTACGGTCTGCATATTAATAGCAGTTTCAGCAAGCCAGATTCCTTCGGGATCCCGCTTAAATGAACGCCTGAAATGATGTTTTGCCCATCTGATCTGTGTCAGCTGATCCCTTCTGGAAGCAAGGGGCATAATTATATGATTGAACACCTGAGCAACAGCATTACCATGCCCATCGTACTCTTCCCTGCTCTGTTTATCGGCCAGTACTATCCTCTCCAGAGTAACAGGATGGTATCTCTCCAGCCAGGAAAAAAGTGTCGGACCAAAATTAAAACTCATTTTTTCATAGTTGTTGTGAATTTCGCTGATCATACCCTTGTTGTCAAGAAGACGGGAATATGCGTTTGGCCTGTAGCACTGATCGTATATGCACTCATTCCAATTGGGATACGGTGCTGCAGATTCTTGTTTTTCGATTACATCCAACCAGGGATTTTCCCTCGGTGGCTGATAAAAATGGCCATGAATTACCACATACTTTTTATTATCTCCAGTCATAAGGCTGCCCATCCGGATAAGTTAATTCTTTGCCTTCCAGTCGCTTTTTGAGATAATCGCAACCCTGAGCAATGATATCATTTCGAGTGTCATATATATTTTCAAACCATACTTCAGTTTCATCGTTAATGCGTGTGTAACACTTGTCCCCTATACTTTTTTCCCCTATCTGAATTTCAATAGTGCTTTTTTCACCATCGATATTAACATTTCTAATCCAGCGAATAGCCATAATGGTAAACTCCTTGAACTTCTTGAACCCTGAAGAATCACATTTCATTTCTATATAGATAGCTTCAATAACATCACACGTGCTTTCTGCGAATATATATCCATCGGAAATTGCAGCAATATATTCTGCAACACCGTTTCAGCACTCTCTAAATCCCCACTTTTTTTCATCGCCCTGGCTTTATAATACAGCAACTCAGCAACATCCGGTTTGGCACCATCTCTTATTGCACTTAAAGCTTTCTGAGGTTCTCCGGCTTCCAGATACCGCTTTACTAATTGAGTCAAGAGCATTTGCCTGAACTCTGAAGGCAAAGAGCTTTCTCCAAGCAAAAGTGAAGCTCCATCCAGATCACCGAGAAAGAAATCATACTGCATAAGTGCCCAGGTGTGCAATGCATTTTCTGAGTTCCGCAACTGCCTCAGCCAGTATTTTGAATTCAGAACCTCTTTCATATTATTCCACAGAGAAAAAAACGGTATCGAATCAAACAACTCGCTGGCATCAGCAATATTCGCCTGAAAAAGAGCGACCCTTGCCTCCCACAGTGCGCCATCCCTGGCATTGCGCCTCCAGTCGACTGAGAGATTTTTAGCCATACCTGATGCCCTCTCCACCTCACCTTTAAACAGGTATTGACGCAAAAGGAGAGTATCGCGTGTGAAAGATGGCTCCAGGTTTCCAATCAGCTCCAAAGCATTTTGCAGATGACCGGTATACTGGTAAAGAGCAGCAGCCTGAACAGTATGCTCCTCTCTGGATAAATCCGCCAGTTTAAGCCAGCCCAAAGCGGAATCATTTTCAGACAAATTTATGTAAGATTGATACATCACGGCGGCCACAGCAGCCCGCACACTGTCACTTTGAAGCCTCTGGTATGCCTCAGTCCCAGATTTAACTGCCAAGCTGTATCGCTTTGCCCCAAAATGATCCTGTGCAGATCTCCACAACCTGTGAGCTACAGGAGAGGAAGAGGTCTCCAAAGCTAAAGTGATTTCCAGCTCTTTATGAAAATAACCTTTGCGCATGCAATAATCAGCAATCCAGTTTCTCACAAGAACAGTATCTGCCCCGGGATCACTCAGCACACAGCCCAACAGATGATCCAATGCCTCTGAGACACTCTCCTTTTCAGCATCATCCATATATCTGGCCATTTGGCTCAGTGCCGTATAGGAGAGGCGTGGTTCTGAATTTATTATCCTGCAATAAAGACCTGAGGCTTCATTGAAATGCTCCAAAACCCCCTTTACCCTACCCCATCGCATCAAGTCATCTGCATTGAGTCTGCCCGCCTTATCGAGAATAGAGAACAGGGTATCAGCCTGGCGGAATCTTCTTCTGTTTAGGTATCCCGACACTATATCAAATGGTGGTTCAGAATTTTTCTCCCACAACGAAACAACTGAAGTCCATAATGTGGAGTCATTTCGCAAAACTTCAACCCCATACAGGCACAAGAGAAAGGGTATGGGAAAATCTTTACCTGCTTTTGAATCGAGTGCGCTGAGAAAGATTTGGGATGCCCGTCTGTTGCGGCTATTCAATAATCTATCGGTATAGATGCAAAAACATTCGTTATCGGATTGATTGGGGTCGAAATTCCTCAGAAGCCTTTGCTGGTGCGTGTTTCTGAGACGGTTCCACTCCTGATCTGAAATTTCGCAGAGATGCTGTGCGGAATAGGCTTCACCGGTAAAGAAGCAAATTAACAGCTTAAATACCAGTATCTTAACAGCACGTCCGAGAGAGAGGCTCTTGATCATATTAGTTCACCTGTGCTAAAACCTGTTTTGAAGTCCGACATGAACCCTCCCAGCACTGCGTTGGTCCTGCATATTCCTGGCCCACTCAATAGTGGCACTTCCGATTCTGAAAGGAAATCTCAGCCCCGCACCATATCCCAAAAGATCGATCCTGTTGCTGAAATCAAATAACCCAGACTCCCTGAACCCTGAACCGGCATCAATGAAAAAATAGACAGAAGTTTCTGGGTTCAGGTAGAGAAGGTACTCCAGTTGTGTATAAATCAGGGACCTGAAAACAAACTCATTCTCAGAGTACCCCCGAACCGACTCATTACCCCCAATGCGAAAAAGCTCTGCAGGGGCCAACTCCTGTTCGTCGGTAAAGATATTTTTCGTAAACAACCTGCCCACAACTGCGTGTCTGTGGTATAGCGGCATATGGATCCCACCGGAGAGCTCCATTTTGCTTCTGGAGTACATTCTTTCCCTCCTTGCAAATCCGCTACCAGTTTTAATCGAAAATTCTTTCCCCAAAACCCCCATCTGATATGGTTCTGTGAACAGGCTCAAAACCAAATCCGCTCCAAAAAATGTCCATGAGCTGCCTTCATCCCCTGGCACCACTTCCGAACCTCTGAGTACGACTCCGAGATTCATGCTGCCTGCAATCTCAGTCTTAAGCGACAAATCCCCCCACAGCTGACCATACCCAAGCTCTTCTATTTCAAGCCCAAACTCCGCACCACCGGTAAAAGAGGTGTTAAATATCCAGGGCATCTTTATGCCCACAAGCAGCCGCTGCCAGCTTTTATCACCGAAATATTGAAGCTGTGCCGACTCACCGCGGTGAAAAATATTAATCAGGGACAAATCAAAACGACCGCGAATGCCCGTTTGTGATCCACCGGATTCAAAGCCGAGCGCACCCTCAAGATTCATACCAGATCGTTCTGTTATCATAAAGGGTACAGCTGCAAAATAAGTTGAATCATTCCCCTGCTCAAGTCCCTCTATTATAACCGGAGCATTTATTTCAACTGAAGAGACATAGCTTCGGTTTCTCAGTCTGGCTGCAGCACGGTCAACTCTCCTTATATCAAACAGTTCCCCCTGCTCAAAGCCTATATCACGGATGTACAGCTTACTTCTCTGCACTTCACCATAGATCAGGGGCGGAGCAAACAGAGTCTTCATGTCGGAATCGATTTCAATTTCGATCGACAGATTATTCTCACCAAGCTTCTCAATTGAGGTGATAACTCTGGAGAATGGATAACCGTTCTGAGCGAACCTTGAACTGATCCGGGAGATGAATTTATTTATCTCTCCCATATCGTAGGGTCTTGGAATAGCGGGGATATCTCCCCGCTTGATCAAAGATGTATCAGCAGAAAGTTTTATTTCAGTTACGGTGTATCGGTTTCCAGGGATCAGGTAATAGGCCTGCGTCTCAGAAGCCTCTATCCACTCACTGTCGAGATAGCCAAGTGAGTCGAGTGCATTATTAATGATCACTTTACGCTGAGAAAGTCCCTCTGCCCTCAGGTTTCTAAGCGTGCTGTGGTAGGGTTTGTTTATTGTACCTGAAAGAGAGATTCTACCGGTAGGATTAACAATTAAGGTGTCAGAAGAGTAGTTTGCTGATGGATTTGAAAATGAGAAAAAAAAGAGCAGAGATGATATAAACAGATAGTATTTCAAGGGTAATCTGATTAACAGATCCATTATAAAACCTGTGCTTGTAAAAAACAGGTATCAGAATACTTAATGCATTCTGATACCGATAAATATATATGTTTAGGAAATATACACAAAAACAGGAGGATAGTTCAAAGTGAGTGGATTAGAGGCCGCCCTGGCGTTTTTTCCTCTCCATGATCTCTTTTCCCTTAACCGAATATTTTGCTACAGGAACCTCTTCCAGGCGTTCCACAGCGATAAGTTCTCCTGTAACTTTGCAGATACCATAGGTACCATCCTCGATTCTCTGCAAAGCATCCTCGATCTGTTCAAGATATTTCTGTTGTCTTTCAGCCAGTCCCATAGAGAATTCACGGCCATAGGATATAGAGGCAACATCTCCGAGGTGATAGCTGTATCTTGAATTTTCTCCTGAAGCATCAGAAATGGACTGTTTGAGGTTACTTTGCTGAAGCTCATCCATCTCTTCCAGAACTTTCTGTTTTTCAGCATGGAGCTTGTCTTTGAAATGTTCAAGCTGTTTTTTAGTAAACTTTTTCATCTCTTTTCCTCCTCAAAACATGTCGCCTGTTATAGCGAAACATTTTAATATCTTTGCACCAAGTACAATGTCAAAATGTGGTAATAATGGGTAAAATTCACTATTTTTTACCAGTTGCGGACTTTTATCCGGGAAACTGGAAGTTGTTAATATAGATCAGGTTATTGATCTGAAACAAATATTTGGATTTATATTTTTTCCGGTATCTTAAAATTTTGAGAATTACTTCCGTTTCTGAGAATGTTCAAATCCACTCCCAGGCCCATCCTTTGGCAATTACCCCCATCACCTGCAAATATTGTTCTTTTTTGCCCGGCAATGATCTATTTTTATACTACTTCCATGATACTTCCGTTGTGTTTTCTTCGGAAATTGTTTCTGTTCTCTATCACCCCCCTTTTAAATGGAGCATTTTTATAATTATGACAAGGGTTGAACAAGCTAAAACCGGTATTATTACAGATGAAATGAAAATTGCAGCCTCAAAGGAGGGCCTCTCTCCCCAGAAACTTCAGCAGAGCATGGCCGATGGAAGCATAGTCCTCATAAAAAACCGACTAAGATCTATTGACCCTCTGGCTATAGGTACTGATACGAGAATCAAAATAAATGCCAATATCGGCACCTCATCCTCCATGAGTGATATTTGCGAGGAACTCAAAAAAATGCAGCTCTCGGTCAAACATGGTGCAGACGCAATCATGGACCTCTCGACTGCTGGTGACCTGACGACCATAAGAAAGAGACTCCTCAAGGAGTGCCCGCTTGTGATTGGAACTGTCCCAATCTACGAGATGGCTGTTGTGGCTCAGCAGAAGAAAAAACCCTTTCTTGACCTCACCGCCGATGAAATGTTTGAGGTGATAGAGGAACACTGTGAACAGGGAGTCGATTTTCTTACCCTGCACTGCGGAATTACACGCCAGACTGTTTCCAGATTCAAAGAGGTAAAACGCCTGGCAGGAGCTACCAGCCGTGGGGGTACAATAATTATGGAATGGATCCACCATAACAAAAAAGAAAACCCCCTTTATGATCAGTATGACCGCCTTCTTGAAATCTGCTCAAAACATGATGTGGCACTGAGCCTTGGAGATGGATTCAGACCCGGAGCAATATACGATGCTACCGACAGGGTTCAAATCGAAGAGCTTATAGTTCTCGGTGAACTGGTGAAAAAAGCGAGGGAGAGAAATATAGGTGTGTTTGTTGAGGGGCCCGGACACGTTCCTCTCAATCAGATTGCAACCAACATTCAGATTCAGAAAACACTCTGTAATAATGCCCCGTTCTATGTATTAGGCCCCCTTGTCACAGATTTATCCCCTGGCTATGATCACATCTCCGCTGCAATCGGAGGAGCTGTTGCAGGGATGTCGGGAGCTGATTTTCTCTGCTATGTAACTCCGGCCGAGCATCTTCGCCTGCCTTCCCTCGATGATGTTCGGGAGGGAGTCATCGCTTCAAGAATCGCCGCACACGCAGCGGATATTGCACGGGGTCTGCCAGATGCCATTGAAAAGGATCATGAGTTGTCGAGGGCAAAAATCGACCTTAACTGGGATAAGATGATATCCCTGTGCATTGATCCAGAAAAAGCAGCCGCATACAGAAAATCACTGCCCCCAAGTGATGAATCACTTTGCAGTATGTGCGGAGAGTTCTGTGCCATAAAGAAATCCAAATCAGTACAGAGCTGAGCAGTTTTCTCTACATCCTCTCCAATCCAAGCATAGTCACATCATCAAATAAGGATTCACTGTTGCTGTGACTACGCAATTTGGAGATTATAAGCGAGATCTTCTCATTAACTGAATTGTTGGGATCCAGAAGCACCGACATCATTGCCTCTTTTTCAAACAGAATGTCAGACTCATTTCTTGCATCTGTTACTCCATCTGTGTACATAAACAGAAGTTCATTTTTACCGATGGAGCTGTGGTGCTTGTCAAAAGTGATATTTGGTGCAAGACCAATCGCCGGGCCGGAAGTTTTCAGCTCCCGCACATCTGCGGCTTTGTTTATGATCAGAGGATAGAGGTGCCCTGCATTGATGTATTCTATTACCCCGCTTTTTATGTCAATACATCCTACAAACAAAGTTACAAACATCTGTCCAACAATACTGTTGCTGTGGTGTTCGAGAATATAATCATTGATGGTGCTTACAGCAGAGAGCGGGTCTTCAGAACGCCCCACTATAACCCTGACAAGGGTCCTTATAAGTGCCATGAGAAGTGCGGCACCAACATTCTTTCCGCACACATCCCCTATAGCCACGAACAGTTTGTTTTCATTGAGCATGAAAACATCATAAAAATCACCGCTAATCTGTGCCGAGGGGATAAAGGCCGCATCTATCTTCCACTCATCAAGCTTCGGTAACAGCGAAGGGAGGAAACTTTTTTGAATTTTCCTCCCCGTCTCCAACTCCCGTGTTATGGTCTCAAGATACTCATGCTCCTTTTCCTGCATTATTTTCAGGTCTTTGTGGGCAATTTCAAGATGGGTTTTCTGACGCTCAATTTCGTTGATTAACTTCATTGAGTTGAGACTGGTACTGATATACTCTGCCAATTTCTCATAACTTGAATACTCAAATGCCCCATCATGCATTGTTATGTACCCAAAGAGATTCTCCCTGAAAAAGAGCGATGCCACTATAATGGCCTGAGCATCCTCTCCCCCCAAGGTTCCCGGAGGCAGGAAATCTTTTGTGGGGAAAGGTTTAAAACCGGAAATATCCTTCGATTTACCGTTCATAAAAGCGAGGGAAAGTTTTACGTTTTCTGTCTGACCGTATGGTTCATAAAGGCATACGCTGCCGCTTTTTACTCCGGTTTCAGGGAAAGTGTCAGAAATTGTTTCAAGCAGCTTATCGAGTTCAAGCACATTAAGAACCTCATTTGCAGTATCTCTGATAGAGGCTGTATGGTCAAGCAGCTTGATTCTGTGCCGGCCCTGTGTTCTTGAGGCACAGAGGGCAAGAAGGCTTGCCGCTTTATTTGTGATATCATGCACTATTGCACCAATTTGTGATGACTTACTGCTTGCAAGAGCACTTTCCTTTATAAGATTCAATGTATTGCTCCAAAGCGCTATGGCATAATCGCTTTGAAGCTGATCACAGAGGACCCGCTCAAGGGTAAAAAGAAACATATCGGGTTTCTCCTCTGTTACACTTTTTCTGAAATCAGCAAGTATCTCTATGAGCGAATCGAACTCAACGGTATCTGACCACTCACTGCTCTTTTCCTGAAACTCCTTAATCTTCTCCGCAATTGAAAGACAATCCTCCTCAAAAAAGTCGACCGTTTCAGGCAGCATATCGGAAGTAAACTCAAGAAAGCACCCGCATGATCTTCTTACAAGAAGCTTGGAGGGTTTGTCAACATGAGGGGGAAACTGTTTCCCATCAAAATAATCACAAAGCGACTCAACTGCCACAGCCCCCAACTCCGACATCGACTGGCAGACCGTTGTTACGGGAGGTGTGGCAAACATACTTTCATCTACATTATCAAATCCGGTTATGGCAATCTCCTGAGGAACCTTAATCCCCTCCTGGGTAAGATACTCAAGAGCCCCCACCGCCATACTGTCATCAGCGGCAACTATAACCTCTATACCTTTTTTGAACCCAATTAACTTCTCAGCAGCCTGAAACCCACTCGGTTTATCAAATGTGCCGTTTATCACCAGTTGGGGATCATGCGTGATATTGTGCTTATTGAGGATCTCAAGAAACGCTTCGAACCGGTCGTTACTCTCCGGATTTGTCTCGGGCCCTTTTATAAATGCAAATTTCTTATAATTGTGAGTTTCAATCAGATGATTTATAAGTGCTCTCATTCCCGATTTATTATCTATACAGATAGAAGAGATCTTCTCAACTTTTGGGCCTACTGCAATTACAGGAACATCTCCCCACTGGCTCTTAAGGGAGTCGAGTATAGAAGGAGAAGAGAATGTGGGCAGATTCCCGTTTATGATAATTCCATCTATCGTCCTGCTGTTCAGGAGACGGTACAGAGTATTGCGCTGGAACTCCCAGGAATCATAGGCAGATTTCTCAAGATATCCCCCCACGAAGCAGAGTACATTTATGTTCCGCTTGAGAGCTTCCTCCCGAATTCCCCGCCACATGTCGATAGTATAGGAGTCATGTATACTCTCGCATAAGAATGCGATTTTTTTGAGATTATTACAAAATATCGAACTGTCTTTTTTCATAATTGTTCCGGATGTGAAATTTTTAAATCCCCGGCCCCGACAAGGCGGTTTAAGAATAAAATTTTCTTCGTGCTGATTATATACAATTTGTGCTGATTATACTATTAATGTAATAAAAATGACAGTATCATTTCATCCTGAAGATGTTTTTTTATAATTTTATGGCTCGGGTTGGTATTTTAAGGTTTGAGCAACACAACATTTGAACACAACAAAGGAGACACAGTGCAGAGCTACTGTATCAAATGTATCGTCCCAATGGAGCGCTATGATATGGCTGTAGGGATAGCCGGCAGTAATGAGACCGATGGATTTCTGGAGGAGATTAAAGGTAGTTCAGCAGCTCTGAGTTTTTTTTTCCGCCAAGAACTCAAAGCAAAATCAGTTATGGAACAGTTCAAAGACTCGCTCTCGATCTCAGAGTGCAGCATGGAGATAGTTGAGAACCAGGACTGGAACGCCAAATGGAGGGAAACTATGGAACCGGTTGAACTCACCGGAGGATTCTGGGTCTCTCCCCAATGGCTTTCACCCCCAGAAAGCAGAAAAGCCTGGATAAAGATAGAGCCAAAAATGGCATTCGGTACGGGGCACCATGAAACAACCCGCTTAGCAGCCCGGGAACTGATCAACTCCAGGGAGTGGCTCAAGGAGAAACGGCTTCTTGACATAGGGACCGGTTCTGGAGTTTTATGTTTTGTAGCTCAAATCTGTGGCTCTGCATTTTCTCTTGGCCTGGAGATCGATAGTGAATGCAGAGAAAATCTTGCAGAAAACAGGGAGTTGAACAGTGTGGAGGGAGGGGTGGAATTTATTATTGGATCCCTTGAGTGTGTAAAAATTGAGTCTCTGTTTGACACTGTTGTTATGAATATGCTCTACAGAGAGTCAGTGCCACTTCTGAGGAATGTTACAGAGCTGCTCAGTGATTCAGGTGAGCTGATATGGTCTGGGATATTATTGGAGGAAAAGGATGAGATAATCAGGCTTGCACGGGATTTTGGTTTAAAAATTGCTGCTGAGAGTATTGAGAATGAGTGGTGGTGCGGGAAATTCAAGCGCAAGTAAAGCAATCCGGAGAGGAGCCTGAATGCAACTTCTCGATTCAACTCTTTTTATCACTCCAGAACAATTCAGACAGAAACGGGAGTTGAAGATTTCAGGCCCCAACGGCTGGTTACTCTTTGTAGCCTGCAATGATGGTATCGAACTGGCAAAATCTGTTAAACGCAAATATGAGTCTTTGCTCAAAAATCATGGAAGTGCCCAAACCAGAGTGCCTCTCACCGGCACTGAAAACCAACCTCTCACCAGAATTTTCTCCGACTCGGAGACCTGTCCCAGGTTAACCCAACCTGTAGCAGGAGCTAACGCGTATATATTCCAAAACATTCACCACAATTGCTCCCCTAACAGCGTAAATGAAAATATCCAGCAGCTTTTACAGGCTGTTCGCACCCTCAGCGCACACAGAGCAAAATCAATTACAGTGGTCACTCCCTACATCCCCTATTCAAGACAGGAAAAACCCAGCTACATGTCCAGAGAAGCTGCCTTAGCATCTCTTTTCGCTGATCAGCTCAAGGCTGCAGGGGCTCATATCTGTCTGACCTACCACCCACACACCCTCTCACTCTACGGTTTCTATGAACCGGAAATGGTCCTTGTTTCATTAAGTGGGTTAGACCTTTTTGCATCCATCTTTTCCCATTTAGATATCAACAATGCCATAGCGGTATCAACCGATGCCGGAGGAGCTAAATTCACCCTCCATTTTTCCGATCTTCTGGATATCCCCTACGCAATAGCTAACAAATTTCGCCCTGGAAAAGAGAAAACAAACTTCCTGGGAATTATTGGAGATGTAGAGGGAAAAAAAGCTGCGATCGTTCTTGATGATGAAACTGTCACCGGATCATCTCTTATAAACACCATCAAAACAATACACCAATCCTACAAAGTACAAGAGATTTATGCGGCTGTGAGTCACAACAAAATCCAAAAAAAGTATATCCCACTCCTCATTGAAGCATGGGAAAAATATGGGCTGAAAGAATTACACACAACTGATTCCATACCACAAACCGATGAGGTCAAAAGCCTCCCTTTTGTTAAAACACACCCACTGGATAATCTGTTTGCTTCTACTATTAACCGACTTCATTATAATCAGTCCGTGAGTGAACTTTTCCTCCATTCCTGAATTTATTTACATTTTGAGTAAATCTCTGCTCTTTTCGCTCCCAATATGTTGCATTTAAACCTTTACTATTAAAGCCTTGTAACGTATCATTCTAAGAGGTACTTTTTACAGCGTTTTGCACATTGGCTTTTAATAATGTGTCTGAAGCCTGTTTTTCATCAATCCTGACAGCTACCGAAACTGAACCGGTGAAAGTAATTATGTTTTTCTCAAACAAACGATTCCTGTATAATGCCACAATCCTTGCCTTATTTATTTTCTCATTGCCCCTTGGTGCCCAGAACACCTTTGAAGTGATTGGGTTGGAAGGTAGAGCCACTATCCAGCGCGGAAACGAAAGAACAGAACTCTCACCCGGAGAGCGGATTTCCGATAACGACCTTGTAGAAACTCATTTTCAGTCGAGGCTTACTGCTCGTCTGGGGGATAACAACCTCATAATCTTAGGTTCAAACTCAAATACTTTATTTAATATTTCAGAAACCCAAGAGGATGACAGTCCTTTAGTGGAAGCAAATTTCACACTTTTTGCCGGTGGTATTTTTGCCAGAGCGGAATCCGGGTGCATTCTGAGGATTTATACATCAAATGCTGTTGCAGAAACACAATATGGTGCAATCTCTACGGTGGTAGAGGCAAGGACAGGTGAAACAGGTATACAGGTTTTAGGTGGTACAGCTTCAGCCCGCAATATCGCTCAGCAGAGGGGAATAGAACTCAACAGCGGATTTACCACGATGATTCATCCCGGAAGAGAGCCAACTGCCCCGCTTTATATGACGATGCGTCATGTCACAGTGCTGCGCCACTTTTTCGGTGAAGAGTATATCAGCTCACAGCTTACCCGCTCAGGGATTAATCCAACTCAGGAACGAAGCGGCACCGGGCGTTTGAGTATGTCACAAACCGCCGCAGGCAGAGATTCCGGTGATGAGGAGATCCACGGTCCGCTTTTCAGTGAAAAGGTGATATGGGGTGCCATATTAAATGACAAATACAGCTTTGGGGGGAGATGGAGACCGGTGGAGCCTCTGAGTGATATGGATAGACAAACGTTTATCGGGCTCAACACCGGAATCTCCGGAGCTTACTCCACTAATCCACACTTTCTCCTTCTGGGTGGTTTCAATTTCTCATTCATGAGTTTAGGCCTGAGCTTCAGAGGTTTAACCAATGCGGACGGAGAGTTTGTATCCAACTTCTCATCACTGGATGGACTCTTGGCCTTTATTGATTATGTAACAATCGGGTCGGACAGAAATTACCTTAGATTAGGTAGTTTCGAAAACCTTACCTATGGTAATGGGCTCATTGTGAATAATTTCCGTACATTCAGTCCCAATCACGTATTCAAACCTTTAGCACTGAAATTTCAGTTTGCAAATGTCGGAACATACAATTTGGGCGGTTTTCTCCAAAACATTTTCAATCCTTCTGTCGGTGGGATAAATCTCGAACTGACTCCCGGTGTGTACCGTTTCTCTGCAGGATATTACTTCGATTTTGACCAGCACGATATATTCAAAGATAAGGTAAACAGTCGTTTTATCTATACCCCCTCCCCAGACAGCATAGTTTTCAGGAATGAGAACCAGACAAAATCAGCGCTGCAAATAGTAGAAAGCGGATTTGAAACAGAACTTTTTCACAGCTACAATTTTACACTCAGGACCTCTTTCGATTATGCTTTTCTTATCCATAACGGCCGAAGAAAGGGCAAACTCTTCAGAGCTCCTGCGTTTTCTTTCGATTGGAATGGGATTGAGGCAGGACTTGGATTGATTACAGAATCGGGCCATATGATCTCCGCTCAGTTCAACGGTTCTTACATTGGAAACCGTGCCCATCTTTTCTACTCTGAACCCTCCGGAGTGTCTGATACCTTGGTTTCACAGAATATGCAACTCTCCTCCGAGAGAAAAAGTCAGGGCATTTTTGCCGGTTTCAGGATCAATCCGGTTTCAGGCTCTTCCGTTGAAGCCTATTTTAAACACGATTATAAAAACAGTGTATATTCAGGCAGCGACAACGATTCAACAATCTCTCTAAGTGCAGATTTTTCTTTTGACCTGCGTCTATCCATAAACGACACACTTCTCTCTTTCTGCCGATATGCTTCTGTTTTTATCAGACAATCTAATGGTACACTTTTTTCTGATGGCAGCACTTATTTTAACTCTCCTGGTTTCGAATATGGCTTTGAAGTGATCACAAAACCCTTATTTTTAAATCTTTCTTTCATGACCCAGGGCAGATTTTACTATATTAACAGCGGCAAAATGGTAAATGATTCTAAGAATGGATTAAAAGCGGCCTTTGATGCCCAAATGGGAGTGATGTGGGAGTTTTAGATAACGAGATTTTCAATTCTATTGTTGCGACTGCACTTAAAGAGGACCTGGGGGCGAGAGGCGATATCACCAGTGATTCGATTTTCAGTGATGAGGATAACGCTGAGGCTGTTGTTAGGAGCAAATCTGATGGTGTGATATCGGGAATTTTTCTTCTTGAAATTATTTTGAAGCAAATTGGAGGAGGAGTTAAGGTAGTTAATCCAATCAGCGACGGAGAAATCATTGCACCAGGAACTGAAATCTGCAGGCTGAAGGGTCCTGTGAAGAAAATTTTGCTTGCAGAAAGAACCTTATTGAACTTCCTTCAACACCTAAGCGGAATATCAACAGCAACAAACAAAATAGCCTCACTAATCTCATCAACAAACACCCGTCTTCTCGACACCAGGAAAACCACTCCGGGGCTAAGGATGGTGGAAAAGTTAGCAGTAATGCATGGAGGGGGTTTAAACCATCGCTTTGGTTTGTATGATATGATTCTCATAAAAGATACACACATAAAAAGAGCCGGTGGTATAAAAGCAGCCTTAGAGAAGGCACTTGAGTACAGGGAAAAGATTAATGGCCCCAAAATTGAAGTGGAAGTACAAAATGTATCAGGTTTTTCAGAAGCCTTATCTCTGAAGCCAGACAGAATAATGTTAGACAACATGAGCATTGAAGATATGCAGTTTTGTGTTAATGTAAGGAATGAAAAGGATTCTGAAATTGAGCTTGAAGCCAGCGGTAATATTGATATATCCACTGCTGAGAAAATTGCCCGTACGGGAGTCGATTATATCTCAAGTGGCGCAATAACTCACAGTGCAGGCTCTTTGGATATTCATCTTTTAATTCTCTGATTTTCCTTTTTCAGACAGTTCAACTCTTAAGGAGGGGTGTGCAATGAAAGTAGTAATAACCGTAACCGCAGTATATGATCTTCCTGACAATGTGGAGATTAAGGAAGTTGAAAGTGAAGGGGTATCCTATGGTCAGCATATCAATATTAACGGCCATAAGCTTCAGCCGGTAATTGAATTTTTGGAATACGAGGGTAAAGTTGAAGACAGTCACAGCTGGGGTGAGCCTAAAGAAGATATTGACGGAGTCTATGAAAGATTAGAAAACGAAGAGTATAATATTTTAGCAATAGAAGAAAATGAGGAAGAGTAACAGCCCCAATATCCGATTCTCTTTTTAATCATACCGGATCCTGTGTTATACACTGGATCCGGTTTTTTTTGCCCAAGAAGTATTCTCTCCCCCACCACTTCACTGTTGAAAAAAATCAGATAGTTTCTCAAATCCTGATCGGCTTAAAATATCTCTACAGGACAGTTAAATGAGGTAAAAACTGATCGTGCGAAAGGATGCGATGTTCCTGCTACCTGAACCTGACAACCATACTGTACCATCATGACATTCTGGATATTTCTCTCCCATGTAGCGACAAAAGTAGTGTTGTTCATCACATTCACCCTTGACGCTTCAAACAAACGAAAAATCCCCCACGGACCGCTGTATTGAATCTCGGTGTTAAAATTGTCGTTTACATGTATCTCAAGTTTTACATCCTGGGCTGGGTCCCTGAAAGGCCATTGCAAACGAATTCTGTTTCCCCTGTCAAGATTGTATTTATGATCACCGACAAACATTGAACCCTGAAATCTGTTCTGAGGCAAGGGTTGAATTGTTAATGTCTGGTTTCTCAGGGTTCCATCTCTGTTGAAAAAAGTTGAAGTAACTACTTCGGCACTTCTCATTGCAGAGAAAAACTCATCATTAAAAGTAAGGTTTACAACTCCCACAGGTTGTGAACTCCAGGCATTGTTCTCTTTTTTCAGATAGGGTCCAAGATTTTGTGAAACGAAACTCCAGAACAATCCTGTATTAGGACGGAAGAAGTTCATAACCTCATCAAAAGGCACCTCGTTTTCAGAACGGCTGAAAGGATATTTCCCAGAGAGGTTATTAGTGAAAAATCCCGCAATATCATTCTGCCATTTTTGATTCAATTCTCTTATGATCAGGCGCTCTACTGCAGCACCGGACATCTCAATAGGCTTGGTCAAAACAGGTCTAACCGATGCGGCTATTCGTTCTGGCATAGAACCGGTGATGTTCTGGGTGAGAGTCCATGCAGAGAGTAGCGGGTCATTACTTTTGCCATCAAAATTATTCAATACAGAGCTGCTCTGTTTTGAACATTCCAACAATGCCTCTGCAAGCCTGCTCAGCTCCTGGGAGTATCCGTTAAGTCCCCCAAGGCGCCCTCTGGAATTAACAAAAGAAACAAGCGGATCTAAAGCATTTGTCTGTTGAGCTGCCCTATCGCCTGCTCCAAATCTTCCCAGACGAGAATGATTGGCAGTGATATCATCCGCTTTGTTTTTTGCAATCGCCTTAACAGCTCCAAGCGCACCATCAGCTTCCCTTGTAACATCAATAGTGGAAAGACTTATTACATTGTTAAGCAAAACAGCCAGCTCAGAATTATCGGCCGAAAGACGCTGGAGCATTCTCCCCATCCTGGTCACATCAGAAGTTGTTTCAATATTTACCGAGCTCAAAAACCCGAGCCACTTATCTGTAACATCCTGCAGGTATAATTCTATTATCTCTGTTCGCATTCTATTTTTGTCAAATGCTACATTTTCTGTTTGCTGATTTCTCAAACCCAATACCCAATCCACACGAAAAGGGTCTTGAATTATGGTTTCGATCTCATCAGCAACAAATCGATCCCACCCCTCCTGGGTATATATCCTGCTGACATTTCTGGAACTGGTGAGTATTCCATCTCCACCGGCTCCCGACAGATCACCTATCGATAATACCGGCACTTGTGTTAACAGACGATTTCGCATCGACTCAAACAGTGTTTTAGCATCTGGCAACCTGGATAATCTATGCTGAGCATTTCTGACCAGCATGTTATCCTGTTGATACAAAGGCATTTCTCCAGCCAACAAATATTGACAATAAATACCTGCGTTTACACTAATAATATTCTCCAGATGTCCGGGTAATCTTTCCCTGTTTTCACTTATTTTTATTGTCTGGTGAATCGCTTCTTCGATCTTCTCCCTCACCAGTACTGTATCTATTTTTCCGGGAGAACCCGAGATCATTTGAGAAACAGAGAGATAGGCTTTAAGTAACCTGTAAAGCTCGTTGTATTCATCTCCCGAAAGCTCGCCGATCCCCATATTCCTGTTTCTGATATTGTGCTCGAAGTAGGACACCGATGGCACAACAAGATAATCGTAAGAGAGCTTTAGGTACACTTCTTTTAATGCCTCATAGATCTCCCTTCCACTCAAAAAACCAAACCCCTTTGAAATGGCAGCCCTACGTCCTGAATATCTTCTGTACTGACTTAGAAGCTCACTGATCCTGCCCAGCTGCTCGTATGCTTCTATGCGGTTCTCCGGAGTTTTCATGGCTGCAGATATTTCTTCTCTTGTCTGCTGATGAAGTTCAGCCACTCTTTGGTAGGATGAAAGCAGATACCAAAACGACAACGAGCATACAAGTGTTATGATGGCAGCTACGGACCAGTACCTTATAGTCTGTTTGCGGGAAAACCGCTGTGTTCTTCTGATTTGCTGTGTACCGGAAGAGAAAATTTCCTCAAAAAGTCTGGTGAGGAAAAAAGACTTAACCTGTTTTCTGTTACTGGACTTGGTATTATTTTCTTTTGGTGCAGCCATTCTGTTTGGGTTAAGCGGATGATTGACAATAGTTTTGCTCAGGTCTGATACCTGCGGTAATGATTCGTTGTCGGAGTCGCCGCCGGAGATTTCGATTGTTTTACAACTTACAAAATAGAAACCTCTGAATACAGGTTTTCCTTCAAATGCACTTTCCTTGAAAAGCTCTGCCACAAAAGAAGTTATCTTAGATTCCAAACCTTCAAACTGAATAACAAATCTACAGATATTTCTGCGGTTATCCTCCTTTTTCTCTTTGGATAACCTTTTCAGACGCAGTGCTTTCAACGAATCGTTAAGAAGATCAAACTCCTGTTTGAGAACCTTTGCAGCTGGCTGAGATTGCTGAGTTTGGTTAAAAGTAGCTCCAAGTACATGTTCAGACCAGTTAACAGAAGCATCATTGAAAAACTGGTAAAATCCACCAATTTCATCAGCTTTACTGAAAACGCAAAACACAGGTAATTCCATGCCCCAAAAAGCTATAAGCTCATCAAGTTTCCTTCTCAATCTACCCGCCAGCGCTTTTACATATTCATTATCTCCGGCGAGAAATTCATCTACACTTACAACACAGATGATTCCATCTACAGGACGTTCCGAGCGGCACTCAGACAAGGATTGATACACAGCTTTGAACATATCAGAGGAATCATCTTCCAGATGTCTCCCCGGCATTTCAAGGTAAACTGCTTTGTTCCCGAAAAACCACTTCATGCCCGAGACCGTGTCTCCATCCCTGTCCTCGGGGTACTTAAGGGGGAAATCCACTTGTCCACCTGTAAATAGTGATTTTTTACCACAATTCTCCGGCCCCATCATCAGGAACCATGGATTTCCATATATTGCGCTGCTTTTAAATATGTTACTGCGTTTAATGGAGTCAGCATAGCGACTGCTGGCAACCCGGAACTCTTTTGTAATTCTTGAAAGCATCTCAGTATTCTGGCCAAAAGCCTGTGATTTCTTTGATGCTTTTTTCTTTCTTTTTTTTCTAAATATTGCCATAAAAAATTCAATTCCTCAGTTAACAAACAACAGCCTGCTCTCCAAACTCAATCACTACATCTCCAGTTTCGTCAATATCGATCACTACCTTTCTCTCTTCTGATTCGCCTTCTTCTATTCCCACATTGGAGAGTATGTGGTCAGAAATCGCCGGCAAGAGCACACTGTTTATCACAGCATCGATATTCCTTGCTCCGGCTTCAGCTGCACAACACCTGTTTGCAATAAACTTCACCACATCATCACTGTATGAGCAGGACATGGAATGGTTCTCCATCAAACGAGTCTCTATCTTTCCAAGCTTCATCCTAATCACTGAATCTAAAACCTCGGGGGTCAGTGACATGAATGGGATAATGTTGCATCTTGCAAGCAGCGCAGCCCCAAAGTGCTCAGTCAATTCTGGGCGAACCATTTCGATCAACATTGACTGATCACTGATCTGCTGAGTTTGAGCCTGGAGAATAGTTTCAGAACCGAGATTGGAAGTCATGAGGATAACAGTATTTCTGAAATTTATGTCGCGTCCTTCACCATCTCTCATAAATCCTTTGTCAAAAACCTGGTAGAACATATTGAGAATATCTTTATGAGCTTTTTCCACCTCATCAAGGATTACAATGGAATAGGGTTTCTGTCTTACCGCTTCTGTTAAAATGCCGCCTTCACCATAACCCACATACCCAGGAGGCGAACCCTTGAGCTGAGAGACAGTATGTTTTTCCTGATATTCGGACATATTTATTACAGTGCTGAATTTTTCACCACCAAACAGAGTTTCTGCCAAAGCAAGAGCACACTCTGTTTTACCCACTCCGGAAGGTCCTGTGCAGAGAAATACTCCTAAGGGAGCGTCGGGGTTTTTCATCCCAACTTTGGAACTTCTTATGGCAGAGGCAATCTCAGAAATGGCGCAATCCTGCCCTTTTACCTTTTCTGAAAGTTTCTGCTCAAGTTTAAGCAGTACTTTTGCTTCATCTTTCATTATCGACCCGACAGGAATACCGGTCCAGTCTGCAATAACCTTAGCACAGATATCACCAGAGACATGTGAATACACCAATGGATTTTCTCCCGCGATCGACTCGAGTTCTCTGTTTTTACTCTCCAGTAATAACTGTATTTCTTTAGACTGCTCAGAATCCCTTCCGGCATCTCTTGCTTTTTGGTGGAGTTCGACAATCTCCTCTACACATGCCCGTTCCTTTTCCCACTTTTGCATCAAGTTGTCAACGTCTTGAGATATAGTCTGAGTTAACGAATCCAAACGTTCGATTTCGTTTTGATCGATTTCGATTCCTGCGGCAGAGTCATTTTTTATGGTTTGCAGAGCTCTGTGGATATCTGCCAGTTTCTTTTTCTTTGATTCGATACAGGATGGAGTTGTTGTTCGGCTCATTTTTACTCTGGTAGAGGCGGTATCAAGTATATCTACAGCCTTGTCGGGTAATTGTCTTCCGGATATAAATCTCTTAGAGAAGTGAACAGCTGCCTTTATCCCCTCTTCACTTATATGCACACCGTGGTGTTTTTCATATGTCGGGGCGATACCACGCAGCATTGCACATGCTTTTTCTTCATCAGGCTCTTCCACTTTGACAAGCTGAAAACGTCGGGTAAGTGCGGGATCTTTTTCGAAATATTTACGGTATTCAAGCCAGGTTGTCGCTGCACAGGTTCTCAGTTCACCGCGGGCCAGCGCTGGTTTAAGAAGGTTTGCAGCATCCCCCACGCCTGCTGAGCCTCCGGCACCGATAAGCGTATGTGCCTCGTCAATAAACAATATAATCCTGCCACCACTCTTTTTGGCTATATCGATAACTTCCTTAAGCCTTTTTTCAAACTCTCCCTTTACACTTGCTCCAGCCTGAAGAAGTCCAAGGTCCAGTTCCCAGACCTCAACATCTTTTAACGAATCTGGTACATCGGTGGAAACAATCTGCTGGGCAAGTCCTTCAATGATCGCAGTTTTTCCTACCCCTGCATCACCAACCAAAATGGGATTATTTTTCCTTCTCCGGCTCAGGATATCAACAACCTGAAATATTTCACTGTCTCTGCCAAGAATGGGATCAATTTTCCCCTCACGGGCTTCAAGTGTAAGATTTTTGCAATATTTTTTCAGTATCTCATTATTGCCAGCTTCCTGCCCCTGTGCATTCGTGGAAGATTCCTGACAGCTCTCTGAGGAACCGTCAATTATTTCGAGGAGATCCTTCTTGAGGACATTTTCATCTATTTCATTCAATATACCGGCTACCGGAGATATTGAGCGGGTTATATCTTCGTAAGCTGCAGTAAACACCACACCCGACCTTATCTTCTCACATCCATACCTCAGAGTACCAATACTCCATGATTTTTCAAGTAAACTTACAAGTGAAGGGGAGAATGTGGGCTTTGAACTGCTTCCGGTAGGAAAATTTTCTATTTCCAGTACTAACATTTTTTTCAGTCTTGCAATATCAATTCCGAAATGTCGACAGATAAGGGCAATATCATTGTCCACACTATCAGTAAGCGCATAAAAAAGGTGTTCATACGTGAGCTCATAATTTTGCTTGTTTACACAGCTTCCAACAGAACTCTGAAACGCTTTTTGACAATGATCATTTAATTTATCAAGAATTATACGAATGTCAGACACTACCATCTTTTTCACTCCTTGTTTTTTATACAGGTCTTTACCTTTATTACTTGCATATAAAAAAGATTATTATTCAGCATTCAAATGTAATTGCACATTGTTCTTCTTTGTTGAGATTTTCCCCGCAACTTGAGCAAATACCCAGTGCAGAATTGTCTTCACCCAGTATAACCGGGATAAGATTTGCAGGTGTAAAATTAAGCTGTATATCAAATTCCAGCGGTTCGGAAGTGAACAGCGGAACAATTTCTGTGATTTTTTCCACGTTTGGAGAATTTGGAAGAAAAGATCCGACATCATCTTTGCTTTCCAGATCAATAATGATTCGAATTTTTCCCGAGCGATCATACACCCTCTCCCCAATCATCGCCTCAGAGCCCAATACCAGATTTATTCCAAGCTGATTTTCACTCTCAACTCTGGCCCACCTTCCAACCCACTGCTCCACTCTCACATTTACACCCTGTAATATATCGCTTAATATTTCTTCCAGTGCATATGAATTGTGATTTACCCCTGAAAACAGTCCAGCGTACGCTAAGAGGGAGGGTGCCTTTTGGTCTTTGAGGTCCAAACCGGCAAGTGAAGCCAGGCAGGTATAAATATCAGAAGTGTGACTCCATTTAGTGGTATGCAATAACCGGTATTTTTTCCAGGCAGCATAAAACAAAGTATAAAACCGGTGATCAAATATATTCAAAAAGTCTACCAGTGCTTCTGACCCATCACGTTGAGTTGCCCCATACTCCGTAAAGTAATGTGGCAATGGTGAACTGATACCCAAAAGCCCCATAAAGGAGAGGTAAAACTCAACAGCACGGTCTGAATCTGATTCTATATGATGTATATCACTCGATGGAAAAGTGATTCCGGTATCAGCCCAGAACCTTAAATGAAATTTTTCATGTAAGGTTTCCTTTTCCCTGCACTCCTCAGTACCAAAGTACTCCTCCAGAAGAGTCACAGCCTGGAAAAAGTCAAATTCCATGCAGCGTTCTTTAAGCAGCTCTATCAGATCAGACACCGTTCACCCTCAACATTATTGAATTTAACAATTTTACCGGATGGTTTAAGTATAAATTCAACTTTACAGAAAGAATTAATTGATACATATTGACTTAAAAACCTTGATATCACCAAACCAAACAGATGCAAATCCCCACTATCTATAAATGCCTGTTCTTCGAGTGTAATCTTAAATTTAACACCCCTTATTACCCCCCCCTTGTACACTGCATCAACCGGCTCACTTTCAACATCCGTTATTGATTCGATTCTCCGCGTTCTGCCCTCCTGAGCAGACCAGTTGTATAACTCAAGAAATTTTTTCAGCACATCTTTTGACGCCAAACTTATCTGGGTGGCTGCCATATGTGCCTGAAATCTCCAGAGCAGATCGTGATTTGATGGCGGAAAAAATGGAAGTGTGGGGCGGGTGATGTTTGAGGCACTCACGAAATCAGGAAATCCACGTCCGGGACAATTTATATCACCCTCTCTGATGTGATCCCTTGGCACATTGCCGTTTGTACACCAAGCCTCTATTACAAGGCTCTCTTCCCTGATTTGCTTGTTGTCCAACTGAGAACCACTCAGCATGATATCCACTTCCCGTGTACCGGCCGGAGTTTGAACAGACCTGAAGGCATATGTTTTACCACGACGATTTCCGATATTTCTGAATGTATACATCGGTTCATACGTAAATTTTTCACCGGTCACCCTATCTATTCCCAAAACACTTATTAAGCTATGCACCCGAACAGAGGTAGAGTAGGAGGAGTCAGCGATTACCCGGTAATCAGATTTTTTCCCGGTCTTAATGATAGGTTCAACATTTTTGGTGAACATATTTGTTGCGGGGCAACAATTTAATTTGAACATATCAGGACGAATCTGTTTATCGTGAGGGAAGGGTTCCTTTATTGTAAATGTAAAAGTGATGATATCCGGAGTAGTTTCAGGTGCGGGGATTGAGTCAATACCATTGAGATCGATAAACAAAAACTTTTCAGGATAAACAAAATATTCCCTGAGAATATTGAATCCTGCAAAACTGCGGCGCATCTGCGGCAATACAGCTTCACTTGCGTCCATTCCCCCCGGTGTGATTGCATTTTTGGGATTAATCTGAAAGACCTCTCCTTCGGCTCCCATTTTAATCTCCGCATGCTTAACCATCGTTGTTAATGCACGATGTACCATCAGTGCAACAGGGAATTCCGCATGCAAAAAGAGACGGATTTTTTTCAAATCATAATTTAACCATTCAACATCACTATCCAGATTGAACGTAAAAGAGATTGTCTCATTATTCATTTTATCAGTATGGCGCTGTACGGATCTCAGCGATATTGGATTCATAACCAGAGAGTTTGTTGTAGTAAATTTACACACTACACCATCCTCCCCAACAGAACCTGAGACAATTTCTGAACGTGCCGGCAGAACCCGGCTCTCCTGGAGAAATCCCTTACGAGGCGTAAACTGCATCATTGTCAGAGATGGAATTTCCTGAAGAAACTGAGGCCATAGAAGGTTAACAAGCCCTTCTGTTAGCTGCGGAAAGGAATCATCCAATTTTTCCCTTATTCTTGCAGCTAAAAAAGCAAATCCTTCAAACAATCTCTCTACATATGGATCCCTGTCCCCTACTGAATCGATATTCAGATATGGAGCTCTGTCAGGGTGAGCTTTTGCGAATTCACATCCCGATTGATACAGATATCTCAATTCTTCTTCGTAGTATTTCTCAATCATAATTTATTTCTACTGAGGTTTTTTCCAAGGTATAATTTTTGATGGTTCACTTGCTGAAAAAGTTGTCTGGAACCGAACTTGTTTTCCATTCCTAAGTTCTGCAGACAAAATAAAAATTAATCGGGCATCCCTTTCTTCAGAATCAAGTGATAGAACTTTGGTGTTTGTAATACGAGGTTCATATTTTTCAATAGTTTTTCTGATTGCTGCCCGCAACTCTTCCATACCTTCAGGCAATTTTCTGTATAGTTCAGAAATATCCGGCAGCCCATAGTCTACCAGATGTGGTATACTTCCTCTTCTGGTATTAAAAATTCTTGTCAGATGATCCATAATGGATTTAAGTTGTCTGTGACTCTCGGGTACTTCATCAATAGGAGTTCCGTCATGGAACTCACCTGTCAAGCTTTCAAACAGGCCCTGTTTCATTTATCTCATTTCCATTTGTATTTTCAATTAACTCTCTTCAAATCCATAGAGAAAAGACAGTTCTTCTTTCCAAAAGAAGAACTGTCTTCTTATACTGAACCCTGATACTATCTGCCCTCAAGCCAGGAATCAGAATGCATATATCCACCATCGGGATATTCCCATGTAATTTTCCCGTAACGGAAACTTACCTTTTCCATGTGCACAAAGCGCTCAAACTCCTTAGCTTTCACATTGTGCATGATCGGCTCAACCGAGCAGACCTTGACAGTTTCCAGAAGATGGGTAAAATAGAGAACCTCAGCTCCTTCGTCATCTATTTTGTACCAATCGAGTTTCAGGGTATCATAGGTCAATCCTTCACATACCGCTTTATACAAAAGTGGTGATGACTGATCGAATGCTTTTACGATCTGAAAAGACTCATGCTTCCTTGTACCAGTAAGCTGTCCGGTGTCCGGATCCGTAGGGATACGAACTTCGTGATGAAACTCAATAACTTCAATACTGTTCTCACGACCACCAACAGTACATCCGCCTTTAACCTTACCGTCGTTAATCCACATATACGCAGGTATTGGCATTTAAAACTCCTTTATGAAAGTTAAATGTGATAGCACTCCGCTTACCTTAAGTAAGTAAACGTGTACTATTTACCCTTTGGCATCTGTGACACCAGCGAAAGATTGATATCAATACCTTCAATCTGAAAGTGCGGCATAACAGACAATGATACAGAGAAAAAACCTGGATTATCCGGAACAGCATCAACCAGAACTTCCGCAGCCTTGAGAGGATGGGTTGCAATGAGCTGTGGTCCCGGATCGGGCATCTCTGTTACAAGGCCCTTGATCCAATTGTTGAGTTCTTCCTGCAGTACAGCCTGGCTCTTTGTCGTTCCGATATTTTCCCTTTGAATTACTTTAAGATAGTGTGCAATCCGTGAAACCATAAAGATATAGGGCAATCTCGAATTAACACGCATATTAGCAGTAACAATGGGATCATCGTACTCCTGAGGTCTCTGTGAAGAGTTTGCAGAAAAGAAACATGCATAATTTCTGTTTTTGTAAAAAGAGAGCGGAATAAATCCTTCATTGGCAAATTCAAACTCTCTTGTTTCCGGAATAAGTATTTCGGTTGGAATTTTCATCTGAGTACCTTTTCCGACATCAAAGAAATGTACCGGCAGGTCCTCTACCTTTCCGCCCGACTCAGGTCCACGGATCTGAACACACCATCCATTATCAATGAATGATCTGACCATATTTGCAGCGAATGCAAATGAACTGTTACCCCAGAGATATTTGTTATGATCTTCTCCGGTGATTTTCTCAGTGTAGTTAAATTCCTTTACCGGAATAGTATCGGGACCGTACGGGAGCCTCAGAGCAAATCTTGGCAGTGTAAGCCCTACATAACGGGAATCTTCAGTTTTTCTGAATGCATTCCATCTCATGAATTCAGATCTGTCCATGAAGGTGTGTAAATCTTCTATTTTCGGGAGATCATGAATATCATCTTTCCCAAAAAACTTTGGCGTCACAGAGCCAACAAAAGGACAATGACAAGCGGCAGCGACTTTAGAAATATTCTGCAAAAACCCGATATCTTCTGGGCCGCTTCCAAACTCATAGTTGGAAATCATAACACCGTAAGGCTCTCCACCCGGTGTGTCGTATTCATCAGTATATACCTGCTTATACAAGCCAGACTGAATAATCTCAGCAGCATCCTCGAAATCCTCGATGAGTTCATCTTTAGCCATGTCAAGAACATCGATTTTGACGTTTTTCCTGAAATCAGTTCTATCAACTAGAAACTTCAAACTTCTCCAGGCAGACTCCATCTTCTGGAAATCAGGGTGATGCAGCACCTCATCAAGCTGATCAGAAATTTTACTGTCGATATCGGCAATGATCTGATCAAGAACGGTTTTGTCAATCTTATCAATTGTTAAACCGCTCTGAATAACACTATCCATAAAGAAACTCAGCGCAGCACCGATTCTCTCATTGGTTTTGCTCTCAGCAAGTGCTGCTGCATCAGAGTAGGCCATTACATCTACAGCATCCTGCGGAACAGTCAGATCCATTGTCTGGTAGATAAAGTCCAGACAATTTTCAGTTGGCACTGAATTGTCCTGTGTTTCCTTTTCTTCTACTGCCATATAAATCACTCCTTATTTTACATTCTAAACTGATATGCATTAATCTGATTAGTCCTTGCGCGCTGTTAAGCGTCCTGTTCTTCTTTCTCCGAAGTTTCCTCAGGAACAATGTTTTTAAGCTGCTCCATCAACGCTTTTGTGGCATCACCATCTTTAAGGATTGTTTCCAGTCTCTTTCTGAACTCTCTGTTGTCGAGAAGATTTGATTTTAAATCTTTCACCAGATTTCTGGCAGCTAACAAACGACTTATTGATGGAATGTTTTTGGCAACGACTTCAGGATTGAATGATTTCATATTCTTAACTTTAAGACTGACAGGAATTGCCTTTTCAGAATCACCCGAGAGTTTATCATCCACAGCATAGTTTAAGGAAAGATCCATACCTTCCATTACCTGTTCAAAGTTGTTTTTATTGATCTCGATCTTTTCTCTGTCAATCACACGCTGATCTTTGGGTTTAATTGAAAAATCACCCATAACCATCATTTTAAGAGGTAATTCAACTTTCTTTTTCGCATCCCCTTTACCCACATCGAGTTTAAGGTTTATTCGCGCCGGGGGTATTTCGTTTTGGAAACTTCCAGCCATTGTCTCCACCTTTCTGTTTAAGAGTTACTGTTTTTGTTTATATGCAGCTTTTGGGTTAACAAAACTGAGTTTTTTCATGACATTTTCTCTTTTTTCCAACAGACACAGCTGTGAAGGCCCTTGTTTTCCCTGTGCTGCCGAAGCATAAACTCTTGCCAACAGACTAAGAGTTTCAGAGCAAAGTTCAGGCTCCCATGCACATAGATTAAATTTATCGATAGTTTCTGCCAGAGTTTCAAGAATATACAGCGCAAGGTCGGTTCTCTTTGCATTATACATAACCGATGCAACAATAACTCTTCTGCGGAAGTTATCTCTTTCTGAGTTTGAATCCGAAATCTTTCCAAGAAGTAAATCCAAAGCAGAATCCACCTTCTTTTGAGAAACCAGCCCGTTAACCTCCTTGCGATCCTCTTCAACTGAATCATTTACCTTTCCGGCATTTGACGCACTCTCCGAAGAGAAGAGGCTGGCCACTTCATCCTCGATCCAATCAACTGTTGCCGGATCACAGAAAGGAGTTCCGTCGCTGTAGCAGAGATTTTTCACCTCCGGGAGCCGTTTTAAGAACAGTGCGGTCTCAAGCACTATAGCATCCCTGACAGAGGCATAGGCAGGCCCAAGCTGTGACGCTGCAGTGGCAGAAATTCTCTGAAGATCCAACCAGTAATGTGTTGGACCAGAACTGAATACCTTCTCAGCGGTATCAAGAGCGGATTTGTAATCACCTTTTTCCAAAAGAGCACTTATGGAATTACGTCTCTCCGGCGGAGGGGGTTCAAGTCTTGTGGTAGTACCATCTGAAACCGGAGCATTTTCCACACTGCCCCATCTTACGGCTCTGAGAAAACGATAACCACGTGGACTTTCCGGCTGTTTACCTATTAAAAAAAGAGCAGATTTGCGAATGCTCTCCAGTGCATCTTTGGGGGAATCCAAAGGCCCTGTGGATGCAGCAGAGGCAGAAGCGGCGCTGGAAGATGCTTGAGTTCCGGAGGCGGCAGCACCTGAAGCGGAACCACCCGTTTGGGCCTGAGAAGTTTGTGGTTTGGGTGGCTCTTCCTTCTTCGGCTCAGTCTGTTTTTCCCATTTTTGAGCGGCGGAATACAACTTAGCGGGAAACGGTGCACCGTTAGGGAATTCGGCATTGAGCACATCTTTCATTTTCAAGAGTGCTGCAGATAATCTTTTCACATGCTCATGAGCTTCAGTATCAGGCTTGGCGTTTTCGATGGTATCGACAAAACGATTTTCGCTTAACCACTTAAGAGAAAGTTGTTTAGCTCTTGGACGAATAGGAAACAAAGAGCCATAATCTTTTCCCATAAGCTGTCCAAGAGAGTCAAAAACATCACAAAAACACTGCCACTCTCCTTTTTTGAGATAACAAAAGCCAAGAAAAGAGAAAAGACGAATATCCTTAGACTTTTCCGTCAATAGGGAAAAGGACTTCTGTTCAAGAGTATCAAAATCTATGTTGGCCAGTTTTCCGATCTCAGCTTTGACCAATTCGAAATCATGATCGTAGTTGATATCTTCACCATAAGAAGTACCATCATCAAACAGTGCAGTTAATTGAGTAAGATGTTCAGAAATAACAACCAGCTCCTGTTAAGTTTCGACAATTAAAACCTGCTCATGTATACAACCTTATAAATAACCACATAAATATACAAACCCTGCCCCAAAGGGTTTTCTTACTGATTTTTCAAAGAAAAAATCTAACGAACTGCTTTAAAAACAGGCCTGACAAAAATGGCCATTGCATTGCAATTATGGAGATAACAGGTCCAGTTTTTAAATAAACTTATTGTGGTAAATGTCGTGGTGCGGAGTAGTGTTTATCTAAATGTAACCAAACTTACAAACAGCAAAATTGATTAAGGGCTGAAAACCTGTTGTTCTTCAGTATAACCCATAAACTAAAATAGAAATAATAATAAGACAATATAAAAGTAAAGGAGTTTGTTAATTTTCTGTGAACAAATGTAATTTCTTAAGTTAACTGTAGAAAAAAGAATCCAATAGTAATGTACTGAAACACTACAATTATCAGCTTACGCATAAGATAAATTTGCAAATCAGCTCTGAAAAACTTATATAAATTATGGTTTCTATACCGACGGGATAATATGTATTTTGTTTGAAGAAACCGCAGTGCTTATTTCTAACGAAGCAGAATTTTTTACCGATATACCTTATCGCCTTTTGGGAAAGACTTCGAAGTGTAATAACCTGAAAACTTGAACTTTATAAGGACCAAAACAAACAATTATGGCATGTTTTTATCTTGAAGTAACAAGTGGCTATGACTCAGGAAAACGCTTTAAGCTATCGGATGGGGCAAATACCATTGGCAGAAGTAAGGATAATTCAATTTGCCTGAGCAAAGAGGAACGTGTCGTATCAAGCCACCATGCAATAGTTTACAAGTATCAGGACAAAGTTACCATTCAGGATATGTCCAGCACAAACGGGACATATAAAAATGGTGTTCGTATAGTTCAGGAAGACCTCTCAGAGGATGAAGATTTTGGTTTCGGAGAGAAGGGGCCCAGGTTAAAACTCATTATCAGTGAAGAAGAACTTACTACGGCCGCCCCAGCCGTGGCAACCAAAACGATCTCCAAAACTAGCCATACCGATAACACCGGGTATGAATTCGACAATCATCAGGACAATGATTCCCTGTTTCCCAAAAAAACACAGAGTACCCCTTTGAACCCAAATGCCCAATTCGGTTCATATACCATGGACATCGAGCAAAAACTGATAAAGAATCAAATAAGCAGTGAAGACATGCACAAACTGCTCAGTAAGGGTGAACGGGTGGAAAAAATAATGCAACAGGGGAATTTAAGCAAAACCCAAACCCACTTTCTTCACATGGCATATAACTCACAAAGTAAGCTTCGTAAACAATTTATGCTTATTATTGGGTCTATCTGTTTGATATCTATTATTGTAACTGCGCTTTTCTCTGTAAGAATCATCCAATACAGAAGAAATCTAAATGAAGCTCAACTGCTGAAAAATCAACTGGAAGGATATGAAAAGGAAATTCACGAAGCGCAAAGAAGAGGCGCCGGGGAAAGAGAGATTTCCGGACTTATAAATGAGTTAGAAGAAACACAGTCCAGGTTCCACTCTTTGACAATGGAACTGAGGGAGGAGGATTTCAATAAATTTTACAAAGATACCGTAGAATTGTTCCTCCATGACATACTCGCCCGCTTCGGCGAGACTGAATTCCATGTACCACCTCAAATGCTCGAACGGGTGAAACATCACATAGATATTTATTCCGGTCCAATGAGGCGAACCATAGGCCGCTTTTTCGAAAGAAAAGAACTCTATTTCCCGATGATCCACCGGATATTTACGGAAAACAATCTACCACCCGAACTTGCCTATATCTCGATGCTTGAAAGCGGCTTTGACACTCTTGCTATCAGCCATGCCGGAGCTGTGGGGTTGTGGCAATTTATGCCCCGCACAGGACGACAATACGGCCTTAGAGTCGACGATGCAATTGACGAACGAAACAACCCTCTGAAATCAACCTATGCTGCGGCTGAATATTTAAAGAATCTTATTTCCATCTTCGGAAGCAGAAGCTCCATTATGCTTGCTATTGCAGCCTATAATGCCGGCGAAGGGAGAATCATAGGAGCACTCAAGAGAATAGAAAACCCAATGAGAGATCGCTGTTTCTGGCACATATACAGATTGGGTCTGCTTGCTGAGGAGACAAATGAATATATCCCACGCATACTCGCCCTCATCATTTTAGATGAAAACCGTGAGTATTACGGATTCTCCAGATAATATAAAACGATCTCTGGTTTTGGTTTCAAATAGCCGAATCTTCAAAAAAAAATTTTTAAGCAGCCCCAATGCATTTACATTCGCAAAGAACTGCCCATAAAACTACTCCTGCCTGTAGTTGTGTAAGAATGTTTTTACACAATTCATCGCTTCCCTCAGTTCATCGGGACGTGGCAGAAAAACAATCCTGAAATGATCAGGTTCTGGCCAGTTAAAGCCAGTTCCATGTACCATAAGTATTCTCTGATCTCTAAGCAGGTCAAGCATAAACTTCTCATCACTTTTAATATTGAACCTTTTAATATCAATCTTAGGAAAGATATAAAAGGTGCCCTTGGGTTCCACGAAACTGATTCCTTCAATTTCCGAGAGAATCGAGCAACAGATCTTTCTCTGTTCGTACAGTCTTCCACCCTTTGCGGTAAGATCTTTAATACTCTGATAACCACCAAGTGCAGTCTGGATAATTGATTGACCTGGTACATTGCTGCAAAGCCGCATAGATGCAAGCATTGTCAATCCTTCAAGGTAATCGGATGCAATAGCTTTGTTTCCGCTTACAATCATCCACCCAACCCGAAATCCTGCAACTCTGTACGTTTTTGACAATCCATTGAAAGTTACAAAAAACACATCATCGGCAAGGGACGCCATTGAGGTGTGCTCATTGTCATCGTAGAGAATTTTATCATATATTTCGTCAGAAAAAATTATGAGCTTATTTTCACGTGCGATCTCAACGATCTCTTCAAGCAGCTCTCTTGGATAAAGAGCACCTGTTGGATTATTGGGATTTATGACAACGATCCCCTTTGTTTTAGGAGTGATTTTTTTCCTGATATCTTCCAGATCAGGATACCACTCAGACTGTTCATCACAGTGGTAATGTACAGCCCTCCCCCCTGAAAGATTTGCTGCAGCAGTCCAGAGCGGATAATCGGGAGAAGGAATGAGAATTTCATCTCCATTGTTGAGAAGAGCCTGCAATGACATCTGAATAACTTCACTCACACCGTTTCCTATATAGATATCCTCAATATCGACTCCTTTGATGTCCTTTTCCTGGCAGTACTGCATGATTGCCTTGCGGGCGGGAAACAAACCTTTGGAATCACAATAACCCTGAGTCTGGCTGAGATTCAGAATCATGTCATGGATCACCTCATCAGGTGCCAACAATCCAAACGGAGCTGGATTTCCGGTATTGAGCTTGAGAATTTTATATCCCTCTTCTTCAAGCAGTTTTGCCTCATCTAATACAGGCCCCCGGATATCATATAGGACATTATCAAGCTTTGCTGATTTTTTTATTGAATCCATACAGGAAACCCTTCCTTAAATTAAAAGTAGGTATACACAAGTTTTGTGCATACCTACAGAATTATACATCCTAAATAGCCTTGTTTTCAAGCAGAATGAAAAGTCAGCAGCCTATCTTATGCCTCTGATATTTGCTTCCCTGACTCTTCTCATGAGGTTTGCCTCCTCCATTCTGAGTTCTTCGAAGCGAAAATCAGATTCTACCAGTCTGAACTCAACCCTTCGGTTAGCAGCCCTTCCTTCTGCTGTTCTGTTATCAGCTATCGGCATTGTCAGACCATAACCAACTGCTACCAGATTTTTCTCAGGTACACCTCTTGAGAGCAGATAGTTTTTGACTGATGCTGCTCTTGCCGCAGAGAGAAGCAGGTTATAATCTGCAGCCCCGCGTGAATCGGTATGACCCTGAATCTCATATCTCAGATGAGGATATCTCTTCAGGAAGTCTGCTATAAAATCCAGTCCTGCAAAGGATGTAGAGATAATTTCTGCACTGTTGGTTTCAAAATTAACCGCACGCAACCTGGTATCGATCTCTTTAGTTTCCTCCTCAGTCGGCATTTCAAACTCTTCGATCTCAGGCTCTGGTTCCGGTTCTGGTTCTGGCTCTGGTTCCGGTTCTGGAACAGGCTTTGGTTCCGGTTGTGGTATAGGTTCCGGTTGAGGTTCTATTTCAGCCAGCACAATCGGCATCGGTCTTGGTTCATCCTCTCTTACAGGTTCCGGGGCACACTTTTCACCCTGATTACCCCAGTTAAACCTCACACCACCCATGAGTTCAACACCTCTTGAAGGAAAAAAGTAGGGTGTGCCGACAGCCTTATATGCTGCATCGATTGAGAAATGATTGAAATCAAATCCAAGACCCAAAGCAGAAGCAATTTTCTCCGGCCCTCCGAAGATAAATCCCATGCGAAAAGGAACAAATCCTCTCATCAAACCAGCTTCACCACCCAGTGAAAAACGCGGTATGAAAGATCTTCCGGCTCCCCTGGTCAGCTGCTGTTCGTAATGAATGCCCCATGAAGCATAATCGATATTAAAAGGGTTATCCTGTCTGCTTTTTGTGGTGAAATCGTGATTATTTGAGTAACCTATATTGAATGCAAGCGGAAGGTAGGTGATAAAATTTGAACTTGACAGAGTATCGTGCTCTGTTGATATATACTCACCGATATCTCTATTAAATATGTAAAGAAGCGGATCTCCATCTTCATCTTCTGCTCTCTCCACTCCCCTTATGATCTCCATAACATCAAGATTACGTTTATCGATTCTGTAGGTCACATCCATAGCATCTTTAACCCAAAAAATGAGTCCCAAATCCTGGATATTTATAGTTAACGAGTGGTTATCGTTATATAATATTCCCCCGATATCAAATCCTAATCCATGCCCGTGAGCTGGAAAGCCCTGTTCAAATGGGTTTGTGTATCTCCAGGGTCCATGAAATCCCATTCCGGCAGTCCTGATTGTCATATCACCTTTTACATCCAGAGCATTAGTCTCTTCATTGTAAATGATACGGCTGTCATCATCAACCTGCACATCCATGATTGAGTGCCCCATGACATACTTTACACCGACTCCCCCTGCACCACATGCAAGCCCAAAAAGATCATGCAAAGCGGGAATGTTCACCGGTAGCCCTATATGAAATGTAAAATCGGTAGCCCATATACCATGTTGATGAAGATCGGAAAAACCCAGGAAATTCCCTCGTCTCAACCCATCATGCTCTGAAAAAATCATTTTCAAAGGACCACCGGGGATTCTGAATTCCTCCTCAATTCTGGTGGACACGCTGAAAGCCATGTTTCTGTGTGCAACATTCAGCAGGTTAATACGTGTTCCGACATATACCCCCAAACCACCATCCAACTCTCTTGACAATGCAGCACTAACCTCTTCAGGAGATAATCCATCCAGACCAAAACTGGCCCTGAAAATTTTTGAAGCTAAGGCTGATGCCTCCTGAAGACTGTCAACCCAGTACCGATTGAAAGGTGAAAGAGCAAGTTTATCGCTCCAAACTCCAAAACTGTAATTGGTAAAGGGTGCCACTGTCAAACCACTTCTGGGAGCTCTTGGGATACCCAAAAGAGCAGGATTATGATAAGTAGCATCCAGGGCACCACCTGAAGCATTTATGGCTTGTGTAGTACCCACGCTTCTTGGGTTATTGTCAAGAGCGGCCAACAAAGAGAATGTAAAAAGAAGAACTGTTGTATATACCTTAATTTTTAACATTACTACTACCTTTTGTTTAAATGCTCCGGTTTACCATATAAAAAGTGAATCTGTATTATTAATGCCACGCAAAAACAGCCATGAATTGATCTTTATATTACATGTATCCGAGGCGCGATCGCGGGGATTTTCATACCAGGTTTTCAACCATCTCCATGAAAGCGTATCTGAATCAAACATCAATTCTGTTTGCTCATGAGTAAGCTCAACGGAACTGAACACACTGTCCGGTGCAACGGTAGCTGTTGACCTTTGAGGAATAAAAACGCCATTCTCACTCATCAGATTTATGAAACCATGATTTTCTGCTTCCCCGGAAGTGATGAGATTATGAACATCATCTATTGTCATTGCTTCAAGTTCCTGCATTTTGTTGTCTCTGTTGGGAGCAATCAAAGCATAGAGTCTACTGTTTAAATTAGAGTTGTTTCTGATCCACATATTGAACTTTAAATACCTGTCATCCATTTTCCTGAAGATATCAAGTTCACCAGGGACACTAAACGTATCGATGCCAAGATCCATAACGAATGTGTTTGTCACCCTCCAGTCAAGAGATGCATTCATCTGGTAGGTCACGTTGGCATTAACCGTGAGCCGCCCAACATAGCTGACATAATCGGGATCAAGGGGATCTATAAGGTCATTGATCGCCCTAATTGTAGTACCCGCTGGTACTCTAACCCTGACAATTGCCATAATGGAATCCGGAAACTGATTTACCACATCTGTAATATCTATACCTCTCATAAAGGTGGTATCATTTTTAACATGGTTTAAAACAGTATTTGTATCACTGCTGACCTGAGAGAGTATGTCGACCATCCTGAATTCAACTTCCATATGCTCCATCTCGGAGCCCTGAGTCATCTCTGTGTGTACAAATATGTTTGCAGACACATCATCAGCAAATTCAAAATTCCCCCTTAACCTCTCTTTGTTGCCCTCATGCCATGGAAATGGAATCTCCACGTAAACTGTATCACCTTCACGTTCGTAATCAAGCATTACTTCACCAAAAAACTCCTTGAATTTGTATTCCCCAGTGCTGACAGTCACAGTGATGACATCATTTTCGTTCAGAGTTACGACCTGCCCTCTTGGCGCAACTTCGACCTCGTACCAAACCTGGGTAAAACACTCGCCTCTGTGAGGATCCCATTGGGGGAACATTCTCACACCGGAGAGATTTTTCAGATCAAACTCACGAAATTCACCGGCTCCAACATTCGTTTCAATAATAGTACCGAAATAACCGTCTAAACTATCCTGCCTCGTAAACCCTGCGGCACCGAGATGTGCTCTGTTTTGGTGACCTTCGCTAATACTGAAAGAACTTCTCCACAAATCTCTGTGGTGCCCACCGACCCGCAAATTCAGATCTGTGTTATTCTGGATAGTATACCTATAGAACCCATCTAAAACATCGATATAGTGCATAAAAACAGTATCTGTAATATCGTAGTCAACGTTAAAAGAAACACCCATACCGGCAAGCATATTATCATTTACCTGAACAGAAGAAGCTAGAAGCCCGTCAAAATCAAATGCCACATCAACATTCCCTGTACCACCGGTTGCACTTACCGATACCGGAACAGAATTGCCAAAAGTTCTTCCTGCCACAGGAATTACAGCAGTAGCCTGACCGTTGGCGGGAATACTAACAGAAGACGACTGAGCTCCAGCAATACTTGCAACAACATTGGAAAGAGTGCTGCCGGTGTGATTTGTAAGAACCACACTCATTGTGGGACTGGTTGAGTGAAACTCAATCAGGTGGATACCAAAAGGTGTAAGATCAAGATTTTGTACGCCACTGTTTACAGGAATTGTTCCGGTGACCAGATTCGATGAAAGCGGAAGAGGCCCAAGGTGCTGATGATGTATCTCGTCATCAATATTTTCTTCTTTAATCTGAAAGTCTGTTGTATCACGTTTGATATAACTGAATATCAGCGTACTGTCTCCATGCCGATATGGTTTATCAGCGTAGATGGGATTGCCTTTCTCGTCAAATTTCAAAGTGTCCTTAAAGAATTTCTGGTCCATATTGATAATGGCCAAACTGTCTCCTTTAATGAACATGTTTTCCAGTTCTTCACCAAGAAAAAACTTGTGATTTGTTATTGGTAAATCCATTGCGGAAGTCCATCTCAAAGGCTCTTCATCAACCGGATTTGCACATTGCAGTAACAACATATTAACCGTTACAACAGCAATGCAGAGACCAACCCGTGAAATTTTTGGCACCCTAAACATCCATCCTCCTTATGTAAAACAAAAGAATCCGTGTTCCTAAAATACCTGAAAAAAACGCTTCTTGCAGATAAATCATGTGTTTACGACCATTTAAACGCATATTCAACTTCAAAATAATATAATAACCCCCCGGTGTTGTGCAAAAAACTAAACTATTCGAAATTACAATAGTATTTCATAATCCACACTCCTCCGGCATAACACTAAATGAATAGAAAAAAACACTCTCTTAAGAGTCGCTTTCGGGGAAGTGCTGCTCAGCTTGAATGAATTCATAATTATTTTTGATGCCTGATTATCGGGGGTGATAAGTGATCCCAAGAGCAAAGAGGAAGTCAAACTGGGCTGTGTTTTCTCTCAACAAAAGCTTCCTGAAACAGATATCTTCTTGTCCTGATCATCAAATCAGGGCATTTCCATTTACCAGAGGAGCTCCTTTTCTTAACTACTTTATGTAAGTCGTCAGTTTGCACCCATTCAGGATTTGCATTTTTTTTGTAGGTTCCATGGATGACACAAAAAAAAGCCCCCGTGTCGAATGACACGGAGGCTTTCAGTTATAAAGAACCGATTTTTTTCAGATGTTATCAGGAAGCATGCGGTTTACCGGAGTTTTCTGCTCCCAGGGCAATCGCAGATTCCTCCTGCTCATCATCACCCCCCTTGTCTTCAATGAGGGTTTCTGATTTTTGTTTTCGTGAAACCGCTCTTGGCAAAACCCTCGCTTTTTTGGCACTTTCAAGTGTATCACCGTTTATTACCTTGAGGATTTCTTCCCTGTCGAGCATCTCATGCTCAAGGAGTGCATTAGCCAGCAGCTCAAGCTGATCATGGTGATCATTTAAGATCTGCTGTGCCCTCTTAAGCTGCTCTTCGAAAATTTTACGCATTACCGAATCGATTGTTTCAGCAGTTTTATCTGAAAAATCCCGGTGACGGTTTACCTCTCTGCCCAGGAAAATCGCCTCATCCTGTTCGCCATAGGCAATTGGTCCCAATTCGTCGGTCATACCATAATCGCACACCATCTTTCTAACCAGATTGGTTGCCTGTTTTATATCATTTGAAGCGCCGGTTGTCTGATGATTAAAGATCATCTGTTCAGCAATCCTTCCACCCAGCATTATACACACTCTATCCAGTATGTACTGTTTAGTGTAACTGTATCTGTCTTCTCCGGGCAGTGAGAAAGTGACTCCCAAAGCACGTCCCCTTGGAATAATTGTAACCTTATGCAACGGATCGGCTTCTGTGCAATGGATATTACAGATCGCATGTCCCGCTTCATGATAGGCAGTTACCTTTTTCTCTTTTTCCGAAAGCACAAGGCTCTTACGCTCTGTTCCCATAAGCACTTTATCCTTAGCCTCTTCAAAATCCAGCATTGTAACATAGTCCTGCCCGAATCTGGCAGCCATCAATGAAGCTTCGTTTACCAGATTTGCAAGATCCGCCCCCACAAAACCCGGTGTACCCCGTGCAATGGTGTGAAGATCAACATCTGATCCAAGAGGGATCTTCGCAGTGTGTACTTTAAGTATTCCCTCACGTCCCTTTACATCGGGCATATCCACCACAACCTGACGGTCAAAGCGCCCGGGCCTGAGAAGTGCAGGATCAAGCACATCGGCACGGTTTGTTGCAGCTATAAGGATCACTCCGGAATTAACCTCAAAACCATCCATCTCAACAAGCATCTGATTAAGAGTCTGTTCTCTCTCATCATGCCCACCACCAAGTCCTGCTCCACGCTGACGCCCCACAGCATCAATTTCATCTATGAAGATGATACATGGCGAACTCTTCTTAGCTGTGTCAAAGAGATCTCTCACCCTGGATGCACCAACACCCACAAACATCTCAACAAAATCAGATCCGCTCATGGACAGAAACGGTACCCCGGCCTCTCCGGCCACACATCTGGCAAGAAGAGTTTTACCTGTTCCCGGAGGACCTAAAAGAAGAACCCCTTTGGGAATTTTACCACCAAGTTTTTTGAACTTGTTTGGATCCTTTAGAAATTCGATAATTTCAGACAGTTCACTTTTTGCCTCCTCTACACCCGCAGCATCAGCAAAAGTAAGCTGAGGACGATCGAGTGAATGCAGTTTTGCCTTGCTCTTACCGAAAGAAAACATACCTTTCTGTCCGGAATTCATTCTGCGAATAAAGAAAATCCAGATCATTATAAGAAAAACATATGGCAACATACCGATAAGCACATTCCCCCACACATTTTCCTGTTCAAAGGTATACTCAAAACCCCTCTGATCCCATTCACTAAGCATCTGAGAATCCACAAAGGGCAGATTTACCACAAAATAACCGGTTGTTGCAGCCTCCTCATCACTGGAGAGATTTGTTATAACCGAAGGATCTGCCACCTCACCTCTCAGAACCGCCCTGTTATCACCTTTCTGAATAACACTGGCCTCAGTTATTTCAGCATCACTCTTAAGCAGTTCCCTGAACTGACTGTACGAGAGCTCAGTTTCCTTCTGAGAATTAAGAGGATCTACAGTTCTAAATGCAAGTATAGCTATTACTGTTACAATCAGCCATAATACAATTTTCTTTGACGGATCCTTACGAGGCCCTTTTGGTTCATTCTCATTATCTTTACGCCTATGGCCAGCCGGATCGTTTCCTAATCCGAAGCCCTTCTTTTTTTGTTTTCAGATCCCAAATGTATCCTCCGCATTATATGGTTTTAAAAAAAATAAACCTTGTAAACAAAATATATAAATCATTTGTGTGGTTGAAAGGAAATGATAAAAACTCTCCTGCACCCTTCTGTAACCCTGAATTTATGGGAAATACGCATCCCGGGTACCCACACCACTTCTCCCTGAGCCGAAACTACAACACCCATGTGCTCATATTCCCACCTCGATACTCCCTGTGCAGATAAGAACTGCTTCAAATTCATGCTTCCTTTTGCCCCTAAAGGCCAAAATTCATCCTCATCATTGACAGCCCGAAACGAAAGCGGAAGTTCATTTCTCTCTACGTTAAGCCAGACAGTTTTATTGTCCCGGGGCATAATGCCATTATTCTTTTGGTATCCTGATACCAGAAACCGTGCAGCAATCTCTTCACATATGATTTCCCCGGGGTAATCCAACAGATAATTGAAACTGACCCTCGGAGCATTAACTCTGTAAATAAGCAGCTGATTCTTCCTGTTCATGCAACACCAACCCGATGGGAGAAGGAATTTGGTTTTATTCACTGTTAGCGCTGCGTCTACGACCCTTTGAATATGATCTCTCAGTACTGTTATTCCGTTACGTCTGAAAAGCTCTATTACCGCAGATGACGCCAGTGCGGTGTCTGTAAACCCCTCTCTTTTTACCCTAACTAGATCGGGGTTGCAATCTATTACGTTGGAACGGATCCATATATTGACTTGAGCCTCTGTTTGTTCATTCAGTTTATTCATCTGTCTGGCAAAGCAACTCAGATTATTCACCACATCCGGCTCACCAAGTTTGATTGCGGGAAGAATGGTGTGCCTTATCCAATTTCTCTTAAAGTTCTGATCCTCATTGGATGAGTCATTCCTGTATCTTATATTCCTTTCATTTAACCACTTCAGCAACTCTTCCCTCTGCAAAGACAAAAGAGGACGTATAACTCCATCTTCACGTGCCGGCAAAATACCCCTTAATCCCCTGATCCCAGCTCCCCTCATAAGCCGCATCAAAACCGTTTCTGCCTGATCATCCTTTGTGTGAGCCGTAGCTATATAATCAAAACAGTGTTTTTTCTTAACCTGATGGAAAAATTTGTATCTTTCATTTCTGGCCCACTCCTCTATTCCACCACTTTTTGGGGTTCTCTTCGAAAGCCTTTTGTTAAAAAACTCCAGCCTTAAGTTATTTGAAAAAGCCTCTACCAATTTCTCATCTTCATCAGACTCCTCTCCCCTGAGAGCGTGATTTACGTGAGCAACAGCAATTTTTTTCAGCGGCAACTTTGGCATAAGTTCATATAGAAGATAGAGCATTGAAACGGAATCCGCTCCCCCGCTGACGCAGAGAAGAACAGAACTATTCTGCTTAAGATTTTGATTGCAAAAATGAAGAACTTCTGATTCACAAGACTGGGAAAGATACATGGGATGTATAGTTTTATAAGAGGGGGAAATGGTAGCAGCGGAGGGAGTCGAACCCCCGACACGTGGATTATGATTCCACTGCTCTAACCTACTGAGCTACGCTGCCACTTGTGTGATGCTTAATATATGTTAACAGAAAAAATATGTCAACAAAAATATCTGATTTCAGGCAATTTTATGCAAAAATCACTCAATTTCGAGAATATTTTGGACCATCTGAGCTTCCTGGGATTCAGGACACTGTTTGATAAGTTTTCTCCAAACCATCTCTCTGGATTTCATTTTCTCCTGACGCTCGTAAGACAATCCAAGTTTATAGAGAGCAACACAAATCTCCGTTCTTTCCGGATGACTTCGGATAAACTCCAAATACACTCTTTCTGCAGTTTCGAAATCTCTTTTGGCGTAATAACTCTCTGCAATCCAGTACTGAGACTTTATTGCCTCTTCACTTTCAGGAAACAGGGCTTTAATATCCTCAAACCCACTTATTGCCAGATCATACCTTGCAGCAGTGAAATCGCTCATGGCGATCTCAAATAATTTCTCAATTTCTCTTCTCCTTACCATCTCTTCAGACGCTTCGAAGGCAAGTTTTTCCTCTAATCTCCGACTGAACTCGGTTGTTTTCTGATCAATTTGCGCCAGCCTCATAAGATTTTCAGAAATACTAATTTCAATTCCTGATACTCTTCGCTCAACCTCATTGAACCGAACCTGCTGATCGGCTCGCAGAAGTCTTATCATTTCACTGTTTGCTTTCTGCTCCTCCAGGAGCTGGCGCTGCAATGTTGTGAGATTATCATGCAAGGAATCAACTCTTGTCTGAACTTCACGCAGCTCCTCGGTGCGAAGAACAGTAAGATGAGTACAACCTTGAGAAAAAACAAGGAGAAAAGGAACCAAAATTAACAGATAACCCTTTTTCACTAAAAACCATCCTTTCATTGTGATAATACCCTAAACTCTGCGCGCCTGTTAAAAAAGTGACACTCCTCATCAGCACCACACCCTGGCCTTGCAGGAGATTCTTTTCCGTAGGAGGTAATCTCCAGACGTATAGGTCTTACCCCTAAACTATGCAGATAATTTCTGACCACCCGCGCTCTGTTCTCTCCCAGTCCCATATTATAGTTTGATGTGCCCCGCTCATCACAATGCCCCTCAATAAGAATTCGCACTGAGGAGTTTTCGTTGAGAAAAGTAACCACATTGGCCAGGCTTTTAAGTGCATCATCAGTGAGAGTATAACTGTCATATTCAAAATAAACAGGCTGAAGTGCTTTACTGGCCCTGCGCTCCATATCTTCAGAAAGAGACACGGTGCGGAAAACAGCTGATTCAGATGTGTCAACAGAGCTGAAATCATAAATATCGCTGAAAGCCGTATCAACAGGTATCTGCTCATAATCAGCATCCGTTACAACTGTGCCCCGCATTCTGCAACCTCCCGACATTATCGCAATCAGAAAAACCAGCAAGAGAAATGATGAAGAAAGTATTCGCATCAAAAAACTCCTTGTGAGATTGGGTTATCAGAAATCAGACCAGTCCGGCATACGTACATCACCTGTTGATGTCACCCTGCGCAAACGGGTTCCATCAGGCCTAACAACATACAGATCACTTCTGTCTCCACGGATATTGGTGAAAGCAATCAGACTCCCATCCGGTGACCAGGTAGGATATTCATTTGATCCGGGTAAATCTGTTACCTGAAACGGATCACTTCCATCCGGGGATACTGTCCAGATATCAAATTTCCCGCTCTGACCCATCGAGACATAGGCAATTCTGTCACCCCGTGGCGACCATGCCGGAGCGTCTGCATATCTGCTCTCAAAGGTGATCCTTTTCTGATTGGCACCATCTGCATCCATTACATATATCTGAGGCCCTCCAGCCCTGTCTGAGGTGAAAGCCATACGAAATCCATTTGGTGACCAGGTCGGACTCGTGTCAATTCCCCTGTGGAACGTAAGCTGGCGAAGGTTGCTGCCATCCGGTTCGCACACATAAATATCGAGATTACCTCTTCTGGAGCAGGCAAATGCAATCATCCCATCAATGCGGGATATTGCCGGAGATACCTGCATCGCTCTGTTATAGATGAATATCTCATGTGTTCCCTTTGCGATGGAACCTCTGAACAAATCAGGCTTCCCTCTTTGGTAAGAAGTCCAAATCACACCATTTTTGCCCTCAAATTTGGGAAAGATATTTATCACATTAGTGTTGGTTAGTTGCTTCTGGTTATGGCCATCAAAATCCATAACGGCAATGTTTCTTCTTGCTCCCTCTGTTCTGACAAACAGAATTTTGCTTTCAAAAATCCCCCTGTCACCAAAGAGCATTTCAACAATTTCATTGGAGTAGCGGTGAGCCATATTGCGCAAAAACCTCTTCTCTCCGCTGTACTTTTTTCCAATAATCAGACTCCTTGTTTCTACATCTCTCAGGTAACACTCAATTGTGATACTATCCCCTTCGACGGTATATTTCCCGTCTATATAGATACCAATCCCGCTGTCGATAAATAAAGCAGAGTCATACTCTTCACTGCTTACAACCGAAAACCTCCCGGAGAAGTCCAAGTTTGATGCAATCACTTCCCAGGGGGCGTTTTGTGCGACCTGAATATCATTGGTAGATTCAAATCCAACAACACCGATCGGGATACTATCAAACCTACTTGCGTAAACTTCAAGATCAAAACGCTGTTGAGCTGAAATCCAAAAAGGGAAAATCAAAAACAGCAGAATCAGTTTTTTCATAGTTACTTCCTGGCGGAATAATTGTTATACAGGTTTCAACATTTGTATCCTGAATCACTTACAGATAATCTACTAAAAGACAACACCAACCTCATAAACCTTTTACATTTCCACTTCTTATCCCGCTTACCCAAAAGAGACTATCTTCTGGCAGGTATGAGTGTCACATTAAGCTCTACATTACCATCAGATAAACCATAAGGCAAGCGGCTAAAGGGCGAAGCCAAAGTCACAGCTCTCAAAGCAAGATTGTCCAGAGTTGAGTCCCCGCTTGATCGTGAAATGGAAAGATCCGAAACAGAGCCATCCTGGTTTATAGTAAAGCTGACAACAACAGAGATATTGGGATTTTCTCTGTGTGGTGTCCAGTGTCGCTCAATTCTCTGACGCACAAGATTGAGATAGTGATTGTGCCTGAAATCACTTGAAGATGACCTTACCTCAACTGGCACCGGAAGCTCACTAAGAATGGACTCCAGTTCAGAAAGATCCTCCACAGGGGCGGCAGGCTCCTCCTCTGCCCTGGGTTGTTCCACCGGTTCCGGTTCAGGGGGCGGTGGAACCGGTTCCTCTGCAGGAACTGGTTTTGGCTCAGGTTCGACTTCAGGTTGAGGTACCGGCTCTTCAGGTACCGGCTCTTCAACCGGTACAGGTTTTGGCTGGGAAGGAGGCAAGGGCATCTCAACAAGCTGAAAAGTCTGAGGCCGTTCAAATTCGACCGGTTTCCAGAAATGTCTGGCTAACAGGGGTAACACCACCAGAACAATTAAGTGGAACAAAACAGAAATACCAAATACCTTAAGCAAAGAGGTATCTCTGACATTGTATCTGTTGTAATCAGACGTGGAAGAATTCACCATCGATCAATACCCGTCCCCGGTTATCGGTGTAGTGAAAAAGCCCAGTTTAACAACCCCTGCATTCTGGATTTCAGAAATGACCCTCATCACAAATCCGTAGGGAACCTTTTGATCTGCATTCACAAATACCGGCACATCTGCCCTGCCACCAAAGACTTCCCTGAATCTGCGTCTGAAATCAACCAAAGCCACCTTTTCCTGATCAATGAAAATCTCTCTCTGAGCATTGACCGAAACCTGTATCGACTCGTGTGCCTCCACACTCTTTGATTCTGTTTCAGGCAAATCTACCTGTATTCCCTGTGTCATCATTGGCGCAGTAATCATAAATATTATCAATAACGCAAACACCACATCAATCAGACTGGTTAGATTCAGTTCGCTTATAACGTGACGGCGACGTCTTCTTTTATTTCTCATTTTTGCTCCGCAAAAAAGGCATGCATATACAGTTCACAGCAGTTTCAGGTATTGCTGCTATCAGGTGAAGTCTTCACTGGCGGTCTCTGTCCATAGAGCAAATTGAATATTTCCCGTTTTAAACGAACAGTGAGCTGTTCCCTGAACTCGTCCATTTCATCCTCAATTTTCTCTGCCCTGTTATTAATAAAATTGTAGAAAAACAGGGAAGGTATCGCTACTGCCAGCCCCACAATCGTGGTGATTAGTGCCTCTGCAATCCCCGGAGCAACAACCGGTAAACTTGCAGAACCCTGCTGGCCGATTTCGAAAAATGAGTTCATTATTCCCCAAACTGTACCAAGAAGCCCAAGGAAAGGAGCAATACTGCTTATCATTGCCAGAAGAAAAACCCCCTTATCAAAAGAGGTGATCAATGAACTGTATACCGATTGAAGGTGGTCTGCAGCCATAGAAAACTGATTCTGCAAAAAGAATGACCAATCTTTCACCCCTGTGTGAGATTTGGCATCCTGAAGAATTCTGCGATATTCCATGGCACCACTTCTGCCAAGCTGTGCCATTGGAGAGCTAAGTTCCTTATGACTGAGATTCTCAACATCCAAAAGACGCTTCATTCCCGAAAATCTGTTGCGAAACTGCCTGTTTGCAGAACCCAAACGGCTCAGCACATAAACCCTGTTAAAAATTATCGCCCAGGTAACCAAAGAGAAAAAAACAAGCAAAAGGATTATTATCCTTGCAACCAATCCTGAACGCATTATCATATCCAACACCGGAATACTCATGCAACCCCTTTCATTAGCATTCTATATACTGCAAAATCAGTTTTCCCACCAAAACAATCAACCATTGAGGCAAAGAGTAAAAAATTACTTCCTGATAGAAACGCAAGTCAATTTAATATGTAAACAGATGACAATTCCTGTTATTGCGTTCCGGATTTATCCTTTATTGTACAATTCATGAACATTCAGTTTTTTGCCCAATTCATTTGTTTTGAAGAAAATAGGGGCCTCTCTTCTAGGCGTTATATCTGAACACACCGGAGAAATTCAAAAACAGCAGTGCATGGAGCTGCGAAAAGCTGAAAACCCTGTCAAAAAAAGAGGGTAGACCTGCACCCCTCTACTATGCAGGTTTACAATCTGAATCAAAAACACCAACAACTTCTCCCTCATCATCCCTTATATTCAGAATCTTGCCCTCGCTGCAATGGTTTGCGGGCATGAGACAACCAAGGTCGGATGAACTACTGCTGAGCACCTGGTATTTTTTGTTTCTGCTGACTTTGGCAAAATGAGCCTGTTCGGGATCTACAAAGACACTGAAAGTATTCATTGAGACCTCCATATTTTAGATTTGTACCTCTTTGCCCCCCCATAAATCATTATGGCTGTTGTGCATTAGGATGTAATGTTTTGCATTATCGGCGAAAACCTTGAAATAAACCACCCCGGAGCTGTACCACCGGTCCTCAATCTCCAATACCTCCAAAGGGCTCCCTTCATACCAGAACCGTACCGGGTCTTCGGAACCGGACTCCTGTGTGGTCTCTACAATCAAAAGCAATTCCTCTTTTTATCAGGTATATCAGGCAGCTCTTCGGGCTATGTCCAGAAGATTCACAATTTCCCGTACCCCGCGGGTGTATTTTATTATCCTTATGATTTCAAAAACCTCATTGCGACTCTCAAGAGTACCTGACACTGCAACTATTCCATTGTCAACCTGAAGTTCCACCCTCTGGGGATCGATGTATTCATTGCGCTCCATTGCATTGGTTATGACATCGGCGATCTCTTTGTCACTGTATTCTTTTGAAGGCACCACTGCTATTTCATTGCGTACATTTATTACCCCGCTCATCCCGTACACAATTTCCTCAGCCCTGACCTTTTTCCAATACCCATCCACACTCCCCTTAAGGGATACAACCCCATCACTTACACCCACATCGATTTCCGAAGCTGGAATGTTGGGGTTCCAGAGAAAACGGTTGAGAATAGAAACCTTCAACTCCCTGTCCTCCAATTTCTGCTCACCGTAAGGGAACCCTATAACTGTTCGGTTATCGACTTCCATGACACCCGGAACCATCAGAGCATCGGTCTCTGCGGCCTGCCTTGCGGTAAACGAGCTGACTTCACCAGACATGGTAACCTTTCCCCCCTGAACAGAGATTTCAATCTGGGAGTTTGACAACCTCCCGTCCCAGGCCAGCTGATCCTGAACCACTCTGCGAATCTCTTCATCTGTATAAGCCATCTTTGTCCTCCGGATCCTTGTTTTTCTTGGTTTGTTGTATGTAAGACCCCAGAACTCTGAGATAGTTAACCCTCTCAGTCGATTTAAGGTAGTGCAGTGAGATCGTGGGCATGATTCCAATCAGTTGCCTGACAGAAGAATACCCGTGATACTCAAGCCAACGGGGAACATCCCTTAAAACTTCCCGGACAAAATCTATGCCATTTATCAAAAGCGCTGAGGTCATCATTGCCGCATTGGCTCCTGCCGCCAGACATTTTATAACATCCCCCCCACTGTGAACCCCACCCGTTACCGCCTTGTCGATATCTACCCTGCCATGAAGAGCCGCCATCCAGTGAAGACGTATCGTCAGCTCATCAGAAGTACTCAGCCTTATCTTCGCAAGAGGCTCAAACGTACGCAGATCAATATCTGGCTGATAAAACCTGTTAAACAAAACAACCGCATTAACCCCACTGTGCTCTATTCTCGAAACGATATTGGGAATAGAGGAAAAAAAACAACCGATCTTCACCCCAAGAGGTATGGACACCCCCCTTCTCACAGCCCTGATAAGCTCAAAAATCCTGCTCTCAACCTGTGAACAGGTGAAAGCAGGATTATCTGCAACATCATATATGTTAAGCTCCAGTCCATCCGCCCCACATCTCTGAACCTCCCTTGCATACTCAACCCACCCCTCCGGACTTATGCCATTTATACTGGCTATGACCGGAATGTCCACCGACTCCTTTGCCCTTTGCAAAACCCTGAAATACTCCTCCGCATCATAGGAGTAAGAGCCGAAATCCGGAAGATAAGTGATATATTCCGCATCCTCCGGATCAACTGCCGAAACGTTATGTTCTTGTTTTGAGAAAAGCTGTTCCTCGAAGAGTGAGTGCAGAACTATCGCCGCCCCCCCACAGTCCTCAAACAGTTTTATATTGTTTATATCTGTCCACAGCGGTGATGATGAACCGATCAGAGGATTCTTTAAACTTAAGCCCATGTAATCGGTTGAAAGATCCATCCCTAACCTCAATCAATACATGTGTGTTTTCATATCCTGACCCTGCACCTAAAAAAAAAGCAACAATTCTGCCATAAAGCCTTTGGCCCCGTTTGCTACACTCTTACTCTTAAGGAAAGGAGAATTTATCCCCATGGTCACTACTCTGCCTTACCCCTGCTTACTTTTACTTGTCGGTCCGGGCGGATCAGGCAAAACAACCTTCGCACAAAATCATTTTACCCCCACCCAAGTCGTCTCCTCAGACAAATGCAGAGCAATGATTAGCGATGATGAAAATGATCAGAGTGTCTCATATGAGGCTTTTAAACTGCTCTATCATATAGTAAGCAAAAGAGTAATGCTGAGAAAACTTACGGTTGTGGATGCAACCAACACTCAAAAATATGCCCGTAAGCGACTGATTGAGATCAATAAGCGCTTCGGTCCCCTGCCTGCAGCAGCCATAGTGTTTAACTTACCAGAACAAAAGTGCATAGAAAGGGATGCAAATCGAAAAAGATCTATAGGACAACATATAATCCGGAGTCAATACAAACAGTTCAGACAATCACTGAACAGGCTTCCGGAGGAGGGCTTTTCACCCATAATATTTCTCTCTGAAACAAGATCGGTTGAACAACACACCCTAACTCTGCTTGGATAACAAATCAGTATAGGGCCTCAAGCCGCTCAGAAACCTGTCATACCCGTTTTGTGAAGTAAGCGGAACGGTAATTCTTGCCAAAGGCCCCGCTTTAGGCAATCCCCAAAGAGTATTCGGTGGCACATCCCTTGAAACCACAGTTCCGGCCTGAATCACCGAACCACTACCAATTGTAACATTGGGAAGGATGACACAGTGCGGACCTATAAATACATCATTTTCTATTTTAACCGGCCCCGCAGAGTGGGAAGAACGTTTGGGTCCCCAGTAAAAATGGGACACAATGGTTGTATGCAAACCGACAGTACAATTATCCCCGATTGTAATCACCTCCGGATGGAGTTCATCGATATACACATACTGACTTATCCAAACATTTCTGCCGATTTTAACACCACGGAGCTTGTGAAGTTTTGGACGTACAGAATAACCACCCGGTGCAATATAGGCGATTTTTCTGAAAACTCTGTTTAGTATATTATCCACACACTCCCCCTGTATCTTTAACCACCATTCCCTGAAAACCATCTCTTTTCCCGGTCCACCCCTTCAACCCCTTGCATTCTATACCTACAAAAGAGATTAATTTCCCCGCAACCTGGCCAATATGATCCAGAAGAGACCGGGGATGAAGATAAAAGGAGGGAATAGGGGGACAAATTACAGCTCCGTTGTCTGCAGCCCTCATCATCAAATCCAAATGTCCCTTATGAAAAGGCGTTTCTCTTACACACAAAACCAAAGGTCTTCTCTCCTTAAGCGTCACATCCGCAGATCTGCTGATCAGTGTAGAACAAAATGAATTTGCGATTGCAGAGAGTGACTTTACCGAACACGGAGCAACAATCATCCCATCGGTTCTAAATGAACCACTGGCAATAGATGCGGTAAAGTCACTCTCTGAGTATGAAAAGGTCGCCATGTTCTTAATATCTGAAACTGAATAATCGGTCTCAAGACTCATCACTTCTGAAGCAGCCTCGCTTATTATCAGATGAGTCTCTGCTTCTGCCTCCCTGAGCATCTCAAGTACCCTTACCCCGTAGATAACCCCGGAGGCTCCGGTGATTGCAACAACGATTCTTTTTTCTTTCATTTGTTGTCTCTCCCCCTAATACTCAAACCGTATGAAAAGATTTCTCCTGTAACCATCAACACAGGCAATCCACTCATCATCTCCAATTAAGTGCGCATCGATATGATGCATCCCTCTGCGTCTCCAGCTTTCCTGCCCAGGGCGCAAGACCGGGTTCCCATCATAGGGTCTCTCTTTGTACACTTCACGGGTTAACTTAACAATTTCAAAGGCATTTAGTTTTCTTCCATAAGTTGGTTTGCAATCCTGAGCCAGCCAGAAAATTGAATTGTCAAGCATCGGGACTCTCCCTCCAGGCCTGGCCCTTGAGGCATCATCAATAACAATGGGGCTCATGGGATGCTCTGTCCACTCCCCTTTCAGACTATCTGCGAAAAACAACCGGGTATTATCATGTGTGTACGGTGAGGAATTTGCAATTATCCACCAGCTCTGGTCATGCTCAAACAACACATGGTCGCCAAACTCACCCTCTATCATCGTACGTTCAAATTCCCAACCGTAAGGAAAATCCAAAGCCCGGTAGAGTCTCAGCTCAGAAGCTTCAGCACTCTCGGGAATCATGTAATACTCACCTCTGTATTCAAACACCAATGGATAAGAGAGATGAAACGGTTCATCAAGCACCACCCTGTCGTACTCCCAGTTAAAGCCATCAGCACTTTTGGCCAGTGCAATATCCCCCTGGTTAGTTAAAGAATTCAAAACTTCGAAAAACATATACCACCTGGAATCGACCTGAATCATAAAGGGATCCGCAACGAAATCCGCCTTTATATCGGTAACGTCAGCGGCTGTAATTACCGGGTTGTTTATCTGGGGCGGATCAGAGAGGTTAAGCGGAGATGAACCGGTGTAAATACCAATAGCCCACTCATTCATGGTAAAAGTAGAGACCCGGGACTCCACACTGTTTTTTACGGAAAAACTCACCACACCTGCGGTTAAAAGAGAGATAAAACCAAAGAACAGAAATCTATTTTTCTTCTTTCTATTTCTCAAAAGTTCCCCCTCCGGATTAAGATTTGTTTTTGATTCTTCCGCTCATCTGAAAAGCCTTATACATTCTGTTTTTTAATAGTACATTCTGAATGACATGCCTAATCCTTGATCCGTGAAAGTCAACCAAACCCGCCTTTGCCAAAAGCGAAAGCATGTGGTGATCCTCTCCACCGGGCATACCTACTGATGTACCCCTGAAAATGGGATCGTCTCTGTACATTACAGAAGTTATTTCAAAAAGGAATGCCTGGGGGTTGCTGCTTGGAACACCGGCATAATCAAGATAAGGACCATCGGATATACGCACATGGGGTAAAAGTACTCCCTCCAAAATAATTTCTGAACTTGCAGGTACTTCAAGGTCGACACTTAAACAGTTTATAAGTTCAAGAGGTCTTTGCATCAAAGCACCAGCCATGCAGTACTCATCTACCCCGCTGTCAAATGCTCCACCAGCAGCCATGACTGCCAGTTCATCCACTCCAATCGCGACAGCCATCTCCAAAGGTTTTGACTCTTTTTCTGCCAAAGCCATGTGGTGTGCAAGATGACTTCTGGGAGACACACTCACGGTCGCTCTCCTCTTATCCATCACCTGCATTCTGTAGACACCTACATTGCGTTTTCCGGTTTGTATATTCTTTGTAATATTGAGATGCCATGTACCGATAAATCTGCCCCCATCGATATTGCTCCACCATGGAACAGCAAAGCGGTTGATATCAATGGAATTTTTGCGTTGAACATTTTTCAAAACAAGACTCTCTTTGACTACAACAGGCTCAAGCGGTTGAGCTGTGCGCTGTCTGATAACCTTTGCAATCTCAGCACTTTTTGCCCCCGTATTTACTCCCATTGAAAGGGACACCAACTCATCTCTTCCAAGCCCACCTGTAAACACACTCTGACCCGGATAATCTTTTATATTGGTAAACAACAGAGGGTGAAATGATCCCCTTGCTATCTCCCCTATTTCAAATTTCCAGTTCACCCTTCGCTCAACAACTGTCAACCAATCCAGTTTTACAAGTTCTGATATATAAGTTCTGAGGTCCATTGCATTCCTCTGTTAAATACCCCTGTTTTTTTAAACATCACTACAGTCAAAAGGAAACCCTGTTTTCCGCTTCAGAATACCGGATGATTTTCCTATGGATATCTTCTGCAGCTTCCACTCCCATAGTGAAAGCATCCTCCATAGATGAATACTCCCAGGCTCCAAAACGTCCCACAGAGTAGATGTTTCTTTTTGTAAGGAAATCTTTAATGGTCTCAACAGACCTGTTTCTCTCTTTGTCGAAGATAACGTACCCATGGGGAATATCGATAATTTTCTCTGCTACAATCTGCTCAGGTTTCTCAATCACTCCCATTCTTACCAAAGCAGCTACAGAACTCCTCTTTGCCTCTTCAATGTTAATACCCTGTGCAGGATCGTAGGAAATCTCAAGATAAACGGAGCTATGCCTCTTGGGAGCCATAAAGGGGGAGAAATTATGAGGAAAACCGATGCGGTGAAAAGGGAAATCGTTTTCTGGTGTATAAACCCAATGCTTCTCACTTATATTTCCGGATATACCAAAATTAATATTTAATACAGATACATGATTCAGTTTTCCGGATGCCTCTCTTATCGTATCTGAAACCCCCTCCATATTTTCCACAAGTGAAGGAAGTGGCTGAGTGGAGACAAGGTAATCATAGGGAATCTTCTTTCCCGAGGAGGTGATAACCAATTGCTCCTGAGGCTTAACAGCCACCACTGATTCGTTCAGCTCTATATTGTCGATTCGAGAAGAGATATTTTTGATCACAGATTCTATTCCCCCCCTTTGAGGGTAGTGAAAAACAGAATTGTAACCCAAATCACCCTCATTCTCAGCTAATGCCCCGGCAAGAAGAAGTTTGAGATTGCTTGATGGAACAAAACGCCCGGTAGTGTCGGGAGTAAGCTCCGCAGGGTGTTTTTTGAAAATTTTGGAGTTATAGGGTATCATGAAATGACGTGCAATACCGTCACCGAAATGTGCCCTGATCCAATCTTCAAAAGTTACAATCTCTTCCTTTATTCCGCTGAAATATCTTTTACTGTATTCGTATATACACTCTATAACTATGTCTTTTGGAAGCCCATAGAGATTAGCCTGAAAGGGGTATTTTGTATAGACACCGTTTGTGAAAATCCAGGCCTTTCTGTTTTTCTGTTCAAATTTCTGATCAAATGAGAACACAAGGTCCCTGAACAGATCGGTCTGAAAATGGAGAAGATGTCCGGTGTAGTCAAAAAGAAAATCCCCCTGCTGCTCAGTGCGGCATAATCCACCAACGCGCCCCTCTTTCTCCAGCATGGTATACTTTATCGGTGCCCCACCCATTTTTCTCTTTGAGAACTCCCACGCAGCACCCAACCCGGCAAGTCCTCCCCCAATTATCACCACGTTTTTCATACACCTGATTCCCACTCTTGTTGTCGGTTAGTTTAAACTGTTAATTTTTTCCTATCGTAAAGATCACGGTAAAGCACCTCAAGAGAATCGGAGAACTTTGAAGGGTGAAATTTGGTAAAAGCGACCTTCCTACCCTCTTTACCCATTCTGCTTGCCTTACCGGAATCGGCTGTAAGTTTAAGAATCGCCTCCGCCATAGCTGCGGGATCGCTATGGGGAACTAAAAATCCGGTTCTGCCATCTTCCACAAGCTCAGGATTCCCCCCAACCCTCGTTGCCACCACCGGAACACCGGCAGCCATCGCCTCGAGTATAACAATGGGACACCCCTCGGTTCGTGATGAGAGAACGAATATGTCAATCTCTTTGAGCGCTTCGAATACATTAGACCTGTAGCCTGCAAAATTCACCCTCTTATCAACACCGATCTTCTCTGCATATCTTTTAAGGGATTCCTCAAGCGGCCCGGTCCCTACTACCGTAAGCTTAGCCTCCGGCTCATACTCCCCCACAATACTCATAGCCTCCAGAAGAATATCAATCGACTTTTCATCCGAGAGCCTCCCAATAAACCCGATCCTTTTGGAATAGGCCCCTCTTTTAGCTCCATTGCGCTCTGTGTCTCTGATTTTCCGCAGGTTAAAAGGGGGATAGACAATTTTAAACAGATTCGGGGCACATGACTTTTCCCACTCACTTTTTATAAACTTTGAAGTGACCACAAATGAGTCGCATCTGTTTATAACCATTGAAGTAAACGGTTGAATAAAACGATCACGGACCCTTGCAACTTTCGAAGGCGCGGTGTCTTTTAACGTCATCTCTGTTCCTATCACCACCGGAACCCGGGCAAGTTTTGCAGCTGCTATACCCATAAGATTAGCCTTCAGTACGTGTGTTTGAACGATATCGGGCCTGTATTCTTTAAAAAACCTGTAAAGGCGGTAAAAACTACGTGGTTCATTGACAGCATTCTGCTTTACAGAAAGGTTGAATATCTTTCCCCCCAGCTCTTCAAATCTTTTCCCAAACGGATTTGTTTCATATTCAAATACACAAACCGCAAGTTCCATTGTGTTGTGATCGAAATTCTGAGCCAGAATATCAAGTATTTCGATCAGGCCGTTGTATACATTGAATGACTTGTAAATGTGAAGAACCTTAAGTTTTTTCATCACCCCTCTCCCCCCCTTTTCATCAGCCTGGCAATATCCTTTGCATGATAGGAGATTATCAGATCTGCACCAGCTCTCTTAAAAGCGGTGAACACTTCCTCCCTTATCTGCCCTTCGTCGATTCTGTTAAGCTCAGCTGCGGCTTTTATCAGTGCATACTCCCCGCTGACATTGTATATTGCAAGAGGCATTTTAAATTTCTCCTTAGCCCTGTAAACCACATCGAGATAAAACATCCCCGGTTTCACCATCACTATGTCAGCACCTTCTTCTATGTCAAGAGCAATCTCTCTGAGCGCCTCATTGGCGTTTGCGCAATCCATCTGGTGAGTTCTTTTGTCCCCGTAACTCAGTACCGAAGCAGTACCTTCCTTAAAGAACGGATCATAAAGTTTGGAGGCAAACTTTGCAGAATAAGCCATGATTGCCACATTGCTGAAAGATTGCTCATCCAGAGCATATCTCATCTTCCTTATCTGCCCATCGAGCATTGCAGCAGGAGCCACCATGTCTGCACCCGCTTTTGCATGTGAACATGCCACCTCAGCAATCAACTCAAGCGAAGCATCATTCATCAGATATCCATCTTTCATTATCCCACAATGCCCATGATCCGTATACTCACACATACACACATCTGTTATAACAACCAGCTCCGGAACACTCTCCTTTATTGCCCTGACCGCCTGCTGCACTATACCCTGAGGGTCATAACTCTCTGATGCACCGGGATCCTTTCTTTTTGGAATTCCAAAAAGTATGACCGCAGGTATCCCAAGATCCCTTATCTCCTCGGCTTCATAAACCAACCGGTCAACAGAGAGGTGGTAGTTTCCAGGCAATATGTCTATCTCCCTTTTTATGTCCCTGCCATGCACAACAAAGAGAGGACAAATAAGATCCCTGACATCCATTCTGCTCTCTTTGACCATGTCGCGGATAAACTGATTCCTGCGAAGTCTTCTGGGCCTGTGAAGGGGGTATCCCATAGCGCTCTGTCCTTTCTTCTTCTGTTTTAACCTCTTTTTGATCCGTTGCTTTTGGTTACAAGATGAAACGGCAACACCTTGCCACTTGCTGTACTGACAGGATAATCTCTTCTCACTCTGACCATTCTGGCCTGATTCCACATCTCAGTTCCGGACTGTGCCCAAGACTCCGGACTGTTTTCTGAATTTTTCAACAAATCCACAAAAAACCTCTCAACCGATGCCTCATCCAAAATACCCAGCCGCGGACTCACCACCAGTCGCAAGCGGGTGAGCCCCTTTTGGTCCTCCTCCTCCAGGAGCTGGTAGTCGGTGCTGTCACCGCCAAACCTTTTTGGAAGACTCTTCTCTATTATGCTTATAAGATCACTGTCTACAAAGGTGACACCCTCACCGGTAAGCTTCTCGTAGCTTCTTATGTTTGAGATATGGGTGTCAAAACCCATCTTTCCAAAACCGCACTTACACTTCTCAGTGTGAACCCGCCCGTAATCACCCATCCCGACATTCAGAAGAAGCTTTGGGGATTCATAGAGAAGGGAGGTAAAAAGAAAGGAATCAACCATGATGTCGAAGTGAGGTACTCTGTATTTATGTGTTATGACTGCGGTTGTGTCTTTGTAGAGGTGACAGTGATCACTTCCTGATCCGGAAACACATCCGCACTGACGCTCACACCCCGCAGCTATAACCCCCGCTTCACTTATCCCATACACGGGAATTACAACAGCCCCCGTGGCCTCGATCTCCTTTCGTTTCTGGGCAGTAAGGGCCTCACCCGTTACCAGAAAGCGAAGTCCCCTGATGTTGTGCCCGTTTTCCTGAGCTGCCATGCACACTCTCACCGCAGAAGTGGCAAAGGTGTAGATAACACAGTTTGGATAGTGCTCAAGCATCGAAGCTGCCCAGCCCGCTATCTTGTAGGCGTGATTTAAATCCACATACTCCGGTTTTGCAAGCGATACCCCGTGAAGACGGCTGAGAAGAAATATCAGACCCGTACCCCAGGTTTTCTCCCAGTTTACCTTTATTCTGGCCTTGTCGACCTGTGAAAACCACCGCTTGGGAGGGTTACCCATGCGGGTGAAACGCAGAGAGGAGTTTATTCCCGGAGCACCGGGGAAAAGAGGAAACCAGTTTGCTATGGGAGAGGTCAGGCAGCCATGTACCCCCAGCAGAAAGGCATCGTATAGAGAGCGCTGACTAAGGTATTCAAAATCAATCCTCACCCTTGTTCCCGCACTTCGCGTCGCCCCGCTTCTTACCTCATAAGCACTTGATAAAAACGGGTTATCAAAGCTGGATTCCCTGCACCTGAAAGACACCCCGTTTCTCTCCACCGGCTTTTTCCCCTTAAATTCATCAACCGTAAAGTAAACCCCTTCGGACTGAAGCCACTCAAGGGCATTTTCTATTCCACTGTTTTCAACATTTTTCTCTAAATCAGAATAGCTGATCCCCGCACTCTCGAGCAACTTGAGGTAGGGGCTTTTCGGGTATTCAAATATCCCCCTCCTTGTGATTTGCAGAAAATTCTCCTCCCGTTTCCGGATTCTCTCCCTCAAGAGCCCCTCAGCCAACTCCAGAGCCTGCGGCGGTTCCAGTCGGTTGCTTAAAAAACTGTTTAGTCCGGAGATAAAACGAGCATACTTCTTCATTTGACAACCCTCTTTTTGTAGGTTTTCCCGGTTGTGTCAATTCCTGTATCTCAGAAAACAAAAGGTCTGCAAAAAGCAAACCATGTATGTACAGCCTCCTGACTCAGTACCCCTTCACCCTGTTTGAGTATTCCCTGAACTGGGTCTCTGAGTGGTGGAGAATCTTGTTAACCAGTGAACGGGTAAGGGATTCCACCGCTTCGCGCTGCTGAGAGGAGAGAGAGAGCTTGTCGAGTGCAGACTTTCTTATCTCCTCAGCCTTGAGACGGATGGAAATCATTGTGGGAATAATATCACAGGAACTTACGAAACTGTACATGTCTACCACCTTCTTCTCTATTATGCTCTTTGCTTTGGAGGCTTCGGTCTTTCTCTGATCTGCACTGGAGTCACTCACGGCCCTTAAATCATCGATATTACAGAGATGACAGCCGGGGATATGGGCTATCAATGGATCTATGCTTCTGGGGACAGATATGTCTATGAAAAAAACCGGGTGATCTGCCCGCCCCTCCATGATTTTTTCCATATCGGCGGTTTTTATCACAAATTCAGAGCTGTTTATCGAGGAGATTACGATATCGGTTTGACCAATGTATTCGCCGATCTCGTGAAGCATCACCGCCGTGCCCCTGAAGCGCTCTGAGAGCTCCACAGCCCTCTGAAAGGTCCTGTTTGCCACATAAACGTTCCTGACCCCATGACTCATCAGATTTCTCACCGTCAACTCACCCATCTCCCCCGCACCCAGAATAAGAACACGCTTCTCATCTATCTGACCGAAAATCTCCCTTGCCATCCTGACCGCGGAATAACTCACAGAAACGCTCGCCTGGCCAATGGCGGTTTTGGAACGGACTTTCTTTACCAGACTGTAAACCTGTTGCATAAGATGCTCAAGCACATTGCCCACCGCACCACAACTCACCGCCTCACCATAGGCACTTTTCACCTGACCGAAAATCTGCGACTCCCCCAAAACCATCGAATCAAGCCCCGATGCCACAAAACAGAGATGCCTTATGGCATCCTCGCCGATCTTTGTGTAGAGAACCTCCGAGAGATCTCCTCCGAATTTGTGAAAATCCCTGAAAAAATCCCGCAAAATCCCCACCCTCGGCTCACGTAAAAGAGCATATATCTCTACCCTGTTGCAGGTTGACAATATAAAACACTCCTCCACCTCCTCCTTTGCCCTCAAAAGATAAAGAGCATCGGCTATCTCACACTCCCTGAACGAGAGCTTCTCTCTTAACTCAATAGGAGCTGTCCTGAAACTTAACCCCGCTACACCGAAAAGCATCTGTTTCTCCTGTTGACAATCAATATCAAAAAAAAAACCACTCTCCTAACCTTTTATGAAAGGCAATACCCATACCAAAAAAACCTCAGATCAACTGGCCTGAATTTTGCCCCAAATGTTGCAACAGTAAAAAACAAATTGAGTGAGAATGAGTAAAAAATATGGAATATTCAACCAAATCTACAGAAAAGACGAGATAAGCGTTTCATATATAATAGAAATATCCCCGGACAAATACTCAGACCCTTCCAGAGAGTGGGACGGTGGGCTCCCTTAAAACTCAGAGACACCGACCCGGCCCTTGAAGTCTACCTCAAGGGCAAGAATTAAAGGCGCTGCAGCTCTTATGTTCCCTGAGCATCTGGCAGAATCGGTTTTTCACACAATTTTAGTTGAGGAGCCTTCTATAGGGGGATGGGGGTTTCTCTGGAAAGCAAACTATCCCTGTTCTTTTCGCCACAAAAGACCTGCACCAAACCGCTGCCGCACCTATAAACGTCACGACAACTGGGATTAATAGAATTCAATGAAACCCCTCACGATCAAAACATTTCTGAAAAAAACATATAACTAAACTTTTCTGATTTTCTCAGAATAAGGCAGCATCTTTACTGTCTTTAGAAATGAATGAGCCTGTGATCTTTTGAATTTGCGCAACACAGCCCTGAATCTGTTTGGTGCAGGATTTATATCCCATTTAAGCAGTTGTGGCCACATTCTTGAAATAATTGCTTTGTGAAGTTTAAATCCGGGAGGATTTCTCAGCTCCGGCTTAACCCCCATGGTCACCTCTATAAGTTTGCGGCAGTTAAGGGGGGACAAGCTCTCGAAAGATATATCGTACTCACTGTAGGACATCGCAGCCCAGCTGCCCATCCGCTGTTCCCAGTAAAACAGATCGAGGATATGGTTATGATGACCGACCACCTGACGTGCCTCCTTTAACCACCGGGCAAAAGCCTCACGGGCCAGTGGGCTTTTTTCCATAAAAGCTATTTTTGCCAAAAGAGCCCCATGCAGCTTAATACTGGAAGGAACGAAATAGAAATTCCTGGTCATCTCTCCGCCCACACCGTTCACCACCACAAGCTCCCGGCCATATTTTTTGAAAAACAGGTGCATGGTATAGGAATTACAGATCTTGTTCATGCGTGCAGTGGGAACATTTCTGTACATCAGATTTTCAAACTGCGGATCGATACACCCCACATGTTTTACAAGATTGTAACTTAGTCCCAAATCTGACAGCATCTCAGAGGGGATCACCACATCGGGATCTCCATCAGAGAGGTTGTTATGGGTATGGGCGAAATAGAGAAGTCTGTGAGGAAAATCCCTGCATGCCGAGAGGATAATTCTGCTGTCAAGGCCTGCGGTAAGTGCAAGCGCAAGGTCAAATCTATTAATTGCACTTTCAACCATTCCTCTTACAACGCTGCAGACGTATTCTGTACAGGTATCAAAGGAGTATGGACGTATCTCCTCCCTTGGCCAGTACCGTTTCACCTCAGCGCTTTTGAGTTCAAGGTAATGGTTTGGCAGAAGCTGAAAAATATCTTCATAGAGGGTAAATTTATCCGGGTACCAGTATTCAACCGATTTTGTAAAAAGGGGAAGAGAAAACAGTTCATTTCTGATCTGAGGATTCACCTGATTTCCGCATTTCTCCGAAATCAGCGATGGCTGCCCAGCACACCACACCCTGCCAAGGGTGTCTTTTGAATAAAAGAGCTGTCTGAAACCGGCCGAATCATTAAGCGCAACCAGATTCCCGCCAACTCCACCAATCAGAACATATCTCCCGCCCATGGTATCTACCATTTTGAAGAGATCTTCAGTGGTGAACATCTGAGAACTCATACTGCGTAAAATCTGCTCATCGTTTCTCTCCGGATAGAGAGGATCGAGAACAAATCCCAAAACTGCAATAACCTTGCTGCCATCTCTGAAAGTGATGACCGGAAGATCGGGATGAGAGGTAAGAAACAGTTCTGGTGTTATTTCGGTTCGGTTCCACCCCTTTAACCACTCAACATACTCAGGGCCCAAAATATACTGCCGCCGAAAAAGAAGACTCTCCATTTCCATATGTAGCCAAAACCTCTGGTTGAGGAAGAAAACATTCACCAAACTTAAAAAAAAGCAAAAGATATACCCTTTCCGCTGCGGCGGCTCAAAATTGGATTTTTCTTCTGCGATCTGCTCTCATCATGATAACCTGAAAAATAATTTTATTTTTTTTCTCCTATTTGTGTGGATATTGTTATACTATATAGTAAGGTAAATATTATCTTGATGAAGTCTCCCACTACATCAAGAACTCAGTTCTCACCGGGAACACAATAAATCAGAACAATTTAAGCGCTTTTTCCTACTCAGGAGGATTCTTCATGAAAATCAATCTAAAGCTTTTTCAAGCTCTTGGGCTATTGCTGTTTCTGAATGTAACAGCACAGGACTTCGCTGACACTATCTGGATACCAGTCACATTCTATGACTTCAATTCAGATACCGGCAGATACAACAACCCAGAATTTGAGATGCCCCACGGACCTGCTGTGGCTGGTGCCGGATGGGGTGATGAAAATGTGCACACTAGAATGGTGGCAGACACTCTGGACAGCGACGGAAAACCCGTGCCTGGACCAGATCCATACATAAACCACTACATCAAGTACTGGTACAGACCATGGGAGGACTCAGCCAGAGGTGATTATACCATTCCTGTCTACAGAAACGACAATCCCCTCTATCCCGAATCCGATGAAGAAAACTTCTGGAGAAACCAATACGAAGCCGATATAGAATTTGTGGGAATCGATACAATCGATCACGACAGCACCTTTTTCAATTATGTAATCCATGACTCCCTTCCCTTTGTCCTGGTTCCCGGGTCAAACGGCATATACCAGTACACAGGCACAGACCACTATAAAACATACGATTGGATTGAGGGCCTTGAACCGGTTCAGCAGTTTTTCCCCATAGATGACAGGGGGCATGGTACCAGCAGATGGAATTACGAAAGAGATGTTGCGGGACATGAGGACGCAAACCACAACTACTCATTTACCATGGAGCTGAAACATGAATTTCAAATGAGGCCTGGACTTGTGTTTGATTTCCGAGGTGATGATGATGTGTGGGTTTTCATTAACGGCAGACTCGTTCTTGACCTTGGAGGTATTCACCTTCCGCAGGACGGAATTGTTGATCTTGACCACTGGGCTCCGATACTCGGTATTCAACCTGGGCAAAGGTGTACACTGCAGCTTTTCCATGCTGAACGGCACAGTTTCGCCTCGACTATACGGATTACCACCAATATCGTGGCGATTCCGGATCAGTTGAATATCGAAGTTGATGGGGATCATACGATCCGCGCAGGCTATACTCTCGGTGCCCGGGCAACTATCACCTCCACTCAGGGAGAAGTTGATCTTACCAATCCCGTTCGCTGGGGTTTTATCGATATTGGACCCGGTCCCAGAAATCCTCAGGACAGATTAGAGATAGTGGACCAGACCTCAATCCGGTTTACTCCCCATTTCGCACACAAGACAGTTCAAATTTGGGCTGAATATGAGGATTCTGCTGAGGATGTGACTTTGAGAGACACAATTAATGTCACTATTATTCCCGGTGACCCGACCAGTGTGGTCATGGAACAATCAACTCCTGCAGATAACTGGACACTAAACCCACTTGATACGGTAAGGATCTCAGCGGCTCAGGACGTGAACAGCGACTTTTACGCAACCATACGGGACCCGTTTAACAACTTTTATGGCTATGCAAACCCCTGCAGCTGGTCGAGCATGAGTAACAATATTGCTGAAGCTGGTCCTGGCCAGCAGCTTTCTCTTGGACAGGGGAGAGCACAAAGAGGAAATAGTGCCGGTATAACCACCTTCACTGCAACTGCCACAAACTACGGCATATCCGGAACAATTCCGGTTCGCGTCAGCGATGTTGCCTACAGAGGATTGCGAATATCTGTTTTTCATGAGGGTAGATATGTGCCGGTTGATATGATAAACATGAACACAACTCAGGACACCACTATCCATATCCAGGGATTACCAACCAACAGTGATGTCTGGGAAACCATGACTGCAACTCTAACCGGTGAAGGAATAATTTTTAATCCACAAATTCCCACCGGATCTGTCTCAAATTTTGGTTTCACTCCGGGGAGTGCCGGAACAGGCAGAATCGTTGCCGTAGGTCAGGGACACACCGGCCCTATTACCGATGAAGTTACCATCAATGTATCTTTCGGGCCGCCGCAGACAATGCGCCTCTATGACAGGGATTCAGATCCAGCCACACTCACATCCCTTCCCGAAAGGATAACTGTGCGGGCCGGTCAGCATCAGACTCTCAGTGCCTTTCTGTTCGATAACCTCGATAACTGGCTTGATCATTTTGCCTCCCCACCCGAAAACCAAAGGATCACATGGACTATTGATGATCCTTCAAATGGTACACTTTCAACCTATGAGGGTCATGTAACCCAGTTTCACAGCACAGTTGCACACAGAGAATACCAGGTCACCGCTACCTACTCTTACGGTGGAACCGTTATCAGCAGAAGCATAACCATAGCAGTTGAGCCAGCGGCACCTGATATACTGGTCATAGAACCCAATGACAGAGGACGTACAGAAAGCCCCAATAATGCTCAGTCATTCAGTAACAACACCATAGTCATTGCCTCCAATGAGAACAGCAGAGAAGCATTTGCTGTGCTCAGGGATGAATTTGAAAATTTCATCGGATTTTCAAACAATACCGAGTGGACAAGCCTCAACACTTCAGTTGTAACCGCAAACCCGGGCAGAAGTATTCTGGGGGAAGTAATAGTTCGCAGAAGCGGCACAGATGGTTCAACTCAGGTCAGGGCAAGGGATCTGGCATCAGGGCTTGAAGCAACGGTCAATGTGATGCTTTTAGCCTATACCTATACTGATCTGAAAATTGTCAATTTCATACCCGACAATTTGCCCATAAATGATGAGGACCTGTCTTCGATGGCTCAGCTTGCCATGAATACCAATCAGGATACTACCCTCTACGCTATGGGACGTCGTGACAACGACGGCATGTGGGAACAGGTTGACGTTACCTGGCAGGTCAGTGAGGAACTTGGCAACGATAATGAACTCCGTCCGCCAAGGAATGTAAACCAATGGAGATTCTCTCCTTCACGTCCTGCTGAGGGCTGGATAAGAATTACAACTGGAAATGACTTAAGGACAGCTCCGGACACTTTGCCTGTCGTTTTCACCCCGGGACCTCCCAGAAGGGCTGAGATAACCATAAATACACCACCACAGCAAAGAATCGCCGGCAACCCAATCAGCGCAACGGTAAGCCTTTACAACGACAACGGACTTTATCCGGATGATCTGAACTATTCCGATATTTTCTATCAGAACATCCTGGACAAGGGTGAAAACAGACCTGACCCGACAATTTCAACCAATCTCTCAGAGGGTCTGATCAATTTCCGCCCACAGAACACTCACACAGTCGACCAGCAATTCACTGGTGGAAGAAGTGAAATTGAGTTTGTGCTTTATTATGCACCAGTCTCCCCCGACAGTCTCCATCAGCTCTTTGTTGATCTCGATGGTTTGGAAGGGAAATCAGAGCCATTCAGACTTTTCCCCGGTCCGATAGATTCAATCGCACTCGAAAGAGGTGACGGTTCTTCTGTCCCCGACACACTTGCGCTTGATTTCTCAAGCGGCCTTATTCAGATAATTGCAATCGGTTACGACCAGTTCGGAAACCGTATCGGACCAAGCAACGGAACCTGGAGCACTGATGGAACGATTCCGTCTCTAACCCAAATTCAGGGAACCCAGATTTTCTACGATCCGGGCAGGGCCACCGAAAACTGCCAGGGTAATATCAGTGTAGTTTCAACCGATAATTCTGACGTGACCGGTAATGTATACATCAGAATCGAAGGCTTTGTGATTACAGCAACAGACGCTGTTACCAGAGATTTTAACGGAAACGGTAAGCTTGATCATATAGAAATCCGATTCAACAATGAGATCGAACTGAACGATGATTTCAGACCAAACATCTCTTTCGGTGACCATGTGTTCAAGTGGGATTCCATCTACACCCAGTCTGGCAACTCACAGGATTCCGTATTCCTTATAAGACTGGAGGAGCTGGAGACTTCCGGAGGGCAAACCGCCTGGGAGCCCCTTATCACTTTTGATGGGTTTGGAGAGCGTGAAAACAGAGTTGGAGACGGAGAACTTTTCGCCCGCGATGGAGCTGGACCGGTAGTATGGTCTGTTACCAAATATTATGGCAGGGAACGGGACAACACTGCTGACTCGATTGTCATTGTACTGAGTGAGAGGGTAAGATCTTCTGATGGTACAGATATCTCTCTGGACCTCAATCCCTCAAATACCTTTGCGGTTTGGGATGAAGAGGGTAATCTTCTTAACCTCTTTAATGGAATAGAGAGACTGGTCAGAATCGCAGGTGACAGCGTGGTGACATTCTACATGCTCAATGGTGAAGAGCTTTCGACCCGTCATTTTGTAAGCATAATAACAGACCCCTCACAGATAGCCGATGCCAACAGTATCTTACCCAATGAAAACAACCAACGGGTAAGGGTAACTCTTGGAAATCAGCGTCCTGTTGTGCTCATTCCTGTGCCCAACCCTGCACGTCCCGGTTTTGACTTTGAAGGACCGGGAGTGATTACATTAAAGCATAACAATGAGGCGCGCAGATGGTTTGAAACGGGTCAGGGTGTAGGAACGATATTCAATTTCGAATACCAGGTTCCTTCTGAAGGTACTATGCAGACATCCCTGAAAATCTACGACATTGCGGGCAATCTGGTCCAGACCGCTGAAGTGGAAGATTTCATCAGGGCGTCAAACATCGACAGAAGTCTTGACTTCACAGAAGCAGACATATACTGGAATGGCTCAAACAGCCAGGGGATGAAAGTGGCACCTGGTATCTACAGAGTTGTCATTTATCTTGATTACTCATCAAAGAAATACAATTCTGTTCGTATCATTGGAAATCTGGGAATAAGGAAGTAGCATAATCGTTACATCTAAGAGAAGTACACCGAGGCCCTGCAATTCCGGTAATTGCAGGGCTCTCATTTAATATGCCCACTTTACTTGATAGCCGTATTAAAAGTATCTTTATGTTTGATTATTCCCTTGCTCACCAGATCAATTCCTAAAAGACGGAGCTCTCAACAATGCACATTACAGACATCCTGAACCAAAACAAAATCAGTTTCAGTTATGAGTTTTTCCCCCCGAGAAGCGATTCCGCAGCAACTCAGCTATACCACGCCATCTCCAGGCTCAAATCTCTGCAGCCTGCATATGTCAGTGTTACCTACGGAGCGGGAGGTAGCACAAGAGACCTGACCCACGATCTGGTTCTCAAAATCCAGCGTGAAACCAGTATCACTGTAGTCAGCCATCTTACCTGTGTAGGAACAAGCAAAACGGAAGTTCACGGTATTCTGGAAGATTATCAGAAAAACGGTATCACCAATATCATGGCGCTAAGAGGCGATCTGACACCCGAGAGCCGCTCCCAAAACAGAGATTTCACATACGCAGGTGATCTGGTCAGATATATCAAAAAACATTTCCCATCCATGGGTATAGGTGTAGCCGGCTATCCTGAGGGACACCCTGAAACCCCAAACAGACTCAAAGAGATGGATTATCTCAAAGCAAAAGTGGATGAAGGTGCTGATTACATCTGCACTCAGCTTTTTTTCGACAACAATGACTACTATGACTTTTGCGAAAGATGTCTTCTTGCAGGGATAAAAATACCTGTTTTAGCAGGGATAATGCCTATCACTTCACGCAAGGGAATGATGCGCATGGCCGATCTTGCACTTGGCACAAGACATCCGGCGCGGTTGCTTAAAGCACTGTCAAGAGCAGAAGATGATGAACTTTTTGCAAAGGTGGGCACACACTGGGCTACCGAACAGGTCCTTGATCTCATAGACAATGAGGTAAAGGGTATTCATTTTTACACTCTCAACCGCTCAAAAGCAACCATAGACATTTATAATTCACTGGGAGTAACAAGTTCTGCAGGCTTGACACAAAATCACACATGAACAAAAAGAACAATTCAAACGACAAATACCTTCAGGGGATAACGCAAATAAGTAAAGCGATCATGGATCGTAACTATCTCGACGATCTGCTTGCATTGATTGTTTCAGTAACTGCAAAAATCACCGATTCCCGGATTTGCTCCATTCTTTTACTGGACAAACAGAAAAATGAGCTTATACTTAAAGCGTGCCAGTCTGATCTTGGCAAGTACAGCCAACGCTCAAATACCCCTTTGGGCAAGGGAATAGCAGGCAGAGTAGCACAAAGCAACAACCCAATCAAAGTTATAAACGTATGCAAAGATCCCCGTTTCATAAATAAAAAAATCGCAGAGGAAGACGGGCTCGTATCACTTGTCTCTGTTCCTATGAGCGTTGAGGGTGAAATAATCGGGGTAATCAATTGCTATACTCCTCACGAATATGATTTCTCCAAACAGGAAATCGATATGCTCACCACTATCGCAACCCAAGCCGCTGTGGTTATTAAAAACACGGAACTGCGCGTTATGAAAGAGATCGTTGAACTGGAACTTCAGGAGAGAAAAATCATTGAACAGGCAAAAGAGATCCTGATGCAGAAAAAAAATATTTCTGGCAAAGAAGCTTTCAATCTGCTGAGACAACAAAGCATGAATAAACGAACCCCAATGATTAAACTTGCAAATTCTATCATTCTGGCTTCTTCATTTGACTGAATCGAGGGAATATTTTAATTTATAGCCTGTGTAACAACGGCGTTACACTGAATGATGTGTGTCAATGATGATACCCGATCCTCTGGTAACCTTACCTATTGGATACGGGTTTTTTTTTTGAAATCACCTTTTTAATCTTATTTTAACTCTCAAGGAGTACCAGTATGGCATTTGAAATCGCAGCTTTTCTTGAAAAAGTGAAAAGCAGAAACCCGAGTGAAAAAGAATTCTATCAGGCCGCGGAAGAGGTCGTTCATTCAGTAGCTCCTTTTCTTGACAAGAACCCAAAATATATCAAAGCCAGTGTTTTGGAGCGAATGATCGAACCTGAAAGAGTTATCATTTTCAGAGTGCCATGGGTGGATGATAAGGGTGATGTACAGGTGAACCGTGGGTATCGGGTAGAGATGAACAGTGCAATCGGTCCATACAAAGGCGGACTGCGTTTTCATCCATCTGTAAATCTGGGTGTTCTGAAGTTTCTTGCATTTGAACAGGTGTTTAAAAATTCTCTTACGACCCTGCCACTTGGTGGAGGTAAGGGAGGAGCAGATTTTGACCCTAAAGGCAAATCAGATAAAGAAGTTATGGCATTCTGCCAGTCGTTTATGGCTGAACTCTCACGCCACATCGGACCAGATACCGATATACCGGCCGGTGATATAGGAGTTGGTGCAAGGGAGATTGGGTATATGTTCGGAATGTACAGAAAACTGAAAAATGAATTTACTGGGGTACTTACCGGTAAAGGACTTGGCTGGGGAGGAAGTCTGATTCGTCCTGAAGCCACGGGATATGGTCTGATTTACTTTTGTGAAGAGATGCTTAAAACAAGGGGTGAGAGCTTTGAGGGCAAGGAAGTGGCAGTCAGCGGTTCCGGTAATGTAGCCCAGTTTGCAACCCAGAAGGCAACTGAACTTGGTGCAAAAGTTGTGACCCTTTCTGATTCATCCGGAAGCATTTACGATCCCCAGGGGATTACCCCGGAAAAACTGCAGTACGTGATGGAGCTTAAAAATGTAAAAAGAGGCCGGATTAAAGAATATGCCGAACATTTCAAATGCGAGTACATGGAAGGGAAGCGTCCATGGAGTGTGAAGTGTGATATTGCTCTGCCATGTGCCACTCAGAATGAGCTTGATGAAGATGAAGCCAAAACACTTCTCAAAAACGGCTGCACATGCGTTGGTGAAGGCGCAAACATGCCAAGTACACCAGGGGCTGTTAAGGCTTTTATTGAGAATAAAATTCTATTTGCACCTGGTAAGGCTGCCAATGCTGGAGGGGTGGCCACAAGCGGACTTGAGATGACTCAAAACAGCATGCGTCTAAGCTGGAGCCGCGAAGAAGTTGACCAGAAACTCAGTACCATTATGAAAAACATTCACCAACAGTGCGTAACCTATGGTAAAGAGGGTGATTTTATCAATTATGTAAGCGGTGCTAACATTGGAGGATTTGTGAAAGTCGCTGATGCTATGATCGCTCAGGGTGTCGTGTGATCAAGGCACTTTAATTTGGTTTAACGTGAAGCCAGGCCAGGCTCAAGTGTCCTGGTTTCGCTCCCCTTCCCTCGCTCTTCCCGTTGTTTTTTGCCTGTATTTTGAGATCAACTCTGTTTTTATCCATCTTTATTGTGTAATCAAAAAACATAAACACTTACCCAATACTTAGGCCCTTCACCCGGTTCGTGATCATCAAGCCCATCCTTTGCCTCAGACTTCCTTCAGTATGCTTCGCAGTAGAAACCGAATGCGCCCGTTCGGAACTTTCATCCTGAAAGAGAAGTGCCATGCATGGCACACAAAAAAAGGCAGCAAATCATAATTTGCTGCCTTTTATAACCGACGCGGGTATTTTACCTAATAACTTCTTATTCTTCTACCCACATCTCAAGCTTGCTGTCAACTGCTGCTTTAAACTCATCAGCAGCACCCTGACCATTGAAATAAAATCTGATATTATCAAGATATAGCTCAACTTCGGGATAAGTGTTGTTAAAGCTGAATTCTACGCCGTTAACTCTGTCTGATGCATCAGCCCATGTCATATTGTCGCTTTCAAGAACTGAATGTTTAGTAGGTGTAAGACCGCTCATTGGAACTGTTACTTCCTGCCAATCAGGGGTGAGGATTACGTTGTAACCAAATACCCCCCAATCGTCCTCATAGTCACCAAGAGTTGTCAGATAAGTGAGAAGGTTAACTCTCACTTCCCCTGAGCCTTTTGCCCAGAATTTTATTTCTTCAAGGTTGCTCAAATCGAAATAGTATTCTTCACCTTCAGTGCTGATAATTGGAGCGACCACAGCAGCATAAGGATACTCTACCTCAGGAGTAGGGTTAAAGAAGGCTTTAGCAAACAGACCATTATCCCCGAACGCACCATGTGCACCCAAAGGACCGATCATAGCTTCCATATCCGGAGACTCAAACCATGCATGAGCGGAATCATTGGTCGGATCACTATAGTAATACCAGTAACCACCGTTTACGCTGCCTTCTGCTAATGTTGTCTGAGTGATGCTTTCACTGTTGAAATCCTCAAAAACAATCATCCCACTTGCCCAACCAGCAACAAGGGTCATGTCTTCTGTGACAGGTTTTTCAAAACTCCACAGATCGCCCTGTTCTGTATACCATCCTTCAAAAATATAGCCATCTTTGACAGGGTCTGAAGGAGCAGAGATCGGCTGACCAACAACAGCAAGAACCGGTTCTATTTCAGAACCTCCATCAGTGTAAAAAGTTACAGCGCGTACATTTTCAGGATTTTCGAAGCGTGCAAAAAGAGTAATATCCTGCGTAACCATATTGGAAGGATCCCATTTCTCGGTGAATTCTGGATTCAGGAACCAACCCATAAAAAAGTCATCTCCTCTGCTTGGCACTTCCCAGGCAATGAAATCACCATCTTTTACCTCCTGAGGAGAAACTTCGGTTCCTCCCTGAGAATCAAAAGTAACGGTATGAGTTACAGGTCCGGTAGAATCACTGCAGCCGATAGAGAGAACAGCTGCAAATGAAAGCATTGCAGCAAGAGCAATTCCCTTTTTGAAGACAGTCATGAAAAACTCCTTGATTAGTTGAAGATTAATATGGTTTGCTAAACCGCTTTAATACCAAATGAAACTTAGCATATACAATTATAAATAATATTTTTTCACATCCGATTCCCAAAAAAGATATATACATTTTTCACGATAATCAAGGAAAGAGAAAAAAAGAGTTTAGAATGGAGTTTTTTGATAATGTTTTGGGGAAAATTGATAACAGATCTGGAAAAGCAGAGGTGTAATTATGCCTGCTTGCAGATATTCAGATATGAAAGAAAACAAGTGGAGGACAGGAAAAGGGCTGAGTGCTTAATTCATTCAACAGTACAGGGCCTGTCAATTATGCGGGAATAGAAAATTTCGTGCCTTTGCGCAAGATGAGAGAGTGTATAGTTGGTTTGAACGTTATTTCTTCCATTTTCGCCCATTTTTTTTCTTAGACCTTCGTCACAGAGCAGTTTTATTAGCAGGGAGGCGAATTTAGCCGTATCCCCGTAGCGACATATAAAACCGCTTTCATTATTTTTAATGCATTGGGAATTTCCCCCGACATCATATGCCACAACGGGCCTTGACATCGCCTGAGCTTCAAGCAAAACACGGGCAAACCCCTCAGTTCGACTGGGAAGCACCACTACCGCACTTCTTGCATACCATGCCCTTAGCTCCTGCTGGTCACAGAATCCAAGGAAGAACACTCTCCTTGAAATTCCGCTTATCCGTGCTAATTTTTTGAGATACTGGAGCACCTCAGGAGAATCGATTCTACCTGCAAATCCGAGATTAAACCCCACTCCCTGAGACTTTAGCTTAACTGCAGCACGAATCAGGTCAGCATGCCCTTTCCCGGGTGATACTCTTGCGGGGAGTAAAATCAGCGGATAGCTAAGAGTGTTTTTCTGAACCAGCTCATCCTTATTGAAAAAATCTGTGTCAATTCCATCAAACACACTTATGAAGTTTTTCTGAAGATATTTTGGGATCCCGGCAGAAGTAACCCCAGCCACCGCAGAAGCACCACTGATCTGCTCTCTGACACAGAAATCGTGGAATTTTTGGTTTGTATAATGGTTTATATAGGCAAAAGGAATTTTTCTGTTTTTGGAAATATCTATCATTTTTGCGGTTTGTGCACTTCCGATAGAGTGGAGAACAAGCAAATCGGGTGAATATCTTTGAATAATCTCTTCATATATTTGGGCTGCATTTTTTGCATCTATTCCAAGATTTCTAACCCTGCGAGCCCTTTTGAATTTTGAAAAAAGAAAGCCCAAAACCGGATTGTAAAGCACATGCTCCCTTGCAAAATGACTTATCCGTTTTCCACGTTTCTTTTTCTCTCTTTTCAGACTGTTCCAATCTGATACAGTATCGAAGAGCGCGGGGATAGCAACCCGAATAAATCTGCCCATTCCGATATATTCTGTTGTCTCCTGATGATGATCCAGATCCTTTGAAAGATGCATTTGAATTATGGTCATTGAGTTGCGGTTTAGAAGTGATTGGTTGAGGTCTCTTAAGTACTGCTCAACCCCTCCACCTTGTTGAAAAGAGAGTGAGATTCTTACGATTGTTTTTCCGTCGAGCACAGGTTTTTCCATAGTCAAATCACACTTTCCCCGCAGTTTGTCTTTAATTGTCATCTTTATTGGAACCCAAGCAATTGCCGTTCCCAAAAACCGTTCTTCTACTCAGGTACGGTATTTGTTTTTCAAACTGCAGGAAGAAAAGAAACTTCTAAAAGTAAAATCCCTGAGTATTACAGTTAAAGAGATTAAAAGGAGCGAAGCTATGGATCTGATACGTTTTTGCACAAAAGGTGACATCGTAAATCTTAAAAGCCTTATAACCGGGGGAGCAGATATCAACTGCAAGGACCCCCAGGGCAGAACCGCGCTGATTGAAGCGGCCTGGTCCGGACACCTTGAAATTGTCAAACTACTGATAGCCAGGGGGGCCGATGTCAATGCTGCGGACAAATCAGGTTTCACCGCTCTTATGCGGGCATCTGAAGAGGGGTATACATTCATTGTAAAGGCACTGATTAAACATGGAGCCAATGTTAACTGCTGCGGTACTGTCAAGGGGAAAACCCCTCTCATGCTGGCTGCTGAAAACGGACATCTCAAAATAATCGATATACTTCTTGAGGCCGGTTCTGAAATAAACAAATCAGATTACTTTGAAGAAACTGCGCTTTCCCGTGCTTACAACAAAGAAAAATTCAAAGTAGCAGAAATGCTTGAGTCAAGGGGGGCGATCGGAAGAATGGAACGAAGCAGCTATTCACAGCCGGACAGAGAAACAAGAACAATCCCAAAAGCCGCCCTCGCACACTGGAGTGCAGAAATGGAATCTGATGATGATTTCACAGATTAATACATATTCAAACATGTTTGGCACTGTCAACCGCGCAGTGTCAAACAATTTCAAGCTGTAACGGCTATCTGTTTGCGTAGCAATATACACAGCTGTAACCGCAGGTATTATAAATACCAATATCTTTACTCTTCATGCAACCACAGTGCTGACGCTGTCCCTTGTCCCGGAGACCTCGCCGTGGTGTCAAATCAGAAAATAAACTGTTACTGTTTTCCCCGCATATAAAATTCACCAACTTTTTATCCCGGTGAAAATTTTGCAGCAGATATTCTTCATCTATACACTTACCCTTCCTGCCACCTTCTGGTGTGTAATCGATCTCCTGTGAACAGGTAAACAGGTCAATACCCCACCTGCCTGTCATCTCAGCTATTCTGAAAATGATTTCTCTTTTCTCTTCTGTATCGGGATCAAGAGCCCTCACACCTCTGTTTCTGAATCTTTTGATCACTTTGGGATAAAAGGTGAGAAAACTCACTGTTAGCCTCGGTGTATACAGTGCAATCCGCTCACCTATATTCTGTATCCTTTCAAGCACCTTTTCCCTGGAAAGAATATCGGTGAACAACAATGGATCAAAACGCCACAAAACCCGTTCCCGCCCGATTGTATCTGACAACTGGATAAAAGTTTTCATCCTGTTTTCAAGTGGAGGAAGGGATGGTTCAAGCAACTCATCCTGATAATCATTGAGAGTAAACTGAAAATAGTAGCTGATACCAAGACGGTTCAGTTTTTCCAAAACCGGAAAAAAGGGCCGTGGGTTTTTTGACCAGAACACAAATAACCTTACATTTTTAAACGAAACGTACTGGGATTTCCCATTGTAGGGATTCACCCATTCTGTATAACCATCCTCAAGCCGTTCCAAAAACCATCTTGACCCGAATGCAGGAATATCTGTGGCCCTGCTTGCAGATATCACAACTGGCGCAATTCCTTCTACCCTCTCTCCATGTTTTGTGGTGATCTCCACCTTGTCCCAGTTAATGCGGCTCATAAGAACTATTCCTGTACATACACTTAAACGAATATTTGCAGAGACCAAAAAATTATATTGTAATTTTCATAATTTAACATTTCCCAGTTCAAAATGTCTAAAACCGCCTTAATCATCAATCCCTGGGTTACTGATTTTAAGCTTTATGATGAATGGATGCATCCGCTTGGACTTTATATCCTTATTGATCAACTGCAAAAATCTGGCTACATAACGCACTATTTCAATTGTGTGCAACGCTCTGAGTCAAAGCACAAAAAACACAACACCGGTGCCTTTCAGTGTACAGAGATTGAAAAGCCGGATATTTTCAGGCAGATTAAGCGCAGATATAAAAGATACGGCGTTTCAGATGAAAAATTGAAAGAGTTTCTCCTAAAAACCCCCTCTCCCGATCTAATCTGTGTTGGGAGCATGATGACCTACTGGCTTCCGGGTGTAAGTGAGACAATTGAGTGCATCCGCTCGGTTCACCCAAAAACACCATTGATTGCAGGGGGCATTGGAGCCAAGCTTTTTGGTCATTACTTAAGAAAACATCATCCCGATTGCACCATTTATGGGAACGATAATTTTGAGGACCATCTTTCAAGCTTGTTTAAACCGGTTAAACCAGAAGAGATCTCCCTTATACCCGGATTGTCTCAGCTAAAAACAGCGTTTCACGCTCCGGTGCTCACTACTCTTGGCTGTCCCATGTCATGCAGCTACTGTGCATCTTCATTGCTCCAGCCACATTATTATAAGAGAGATATTAGTCAGGTGATTGAAGAGATAGCGTTTATGAGAGAGAGACATGATGTGAAAAATTTTTCTTTCTATGATGATGCGCTACTTATGGATGGTTACAACACCTTATACCCGATATATAAGGCTTTGGAGAAGGGGATTTCTGAGGTCAGGTTTCATACACCAAATGGTCTGCATGCCCGTTTTATAGATCAAAACACCGCAGCTTTAATGCACAGAATGAATTTCCAAACCATTCGCATTGGATATGAAAGCGGGAACGTGAAACATCGGAAACAGATCGCCAATAAAATCTCTAAGGACCTCATTGCACAGAAAATAGAAATACTGCAAACTGCAGGTTTCAAAAAACAGCAGATAGGTGTGTACATAATGGGAGGTCTTGAGTCTCAGGTCCCGGAAGATTTCATTAAGGAAGTGGAATTTATTTCCGGCCTTAATGTAATGGTTAAGCCAGTATTTATTTCACCGGTGCCGGGAACATCGCTTTTTGATAAATACGCAAATATATACCCCCAGCTCCTCAGCGATCCCAATTGGCACAATGATGTTTTCTTTATCACCAACCTTCCAGGCTGGACAGAATCGGTATTAAGAGAGCTCGAACTGAGGGTGAGATATCTGAATCAGAAGTAATAACGGACGAATCCCTGTTTTTTCTTTCGAAAAACAGTTTTTTTTAGAAACATTTCAGTTACATATTGAACACTTTTCCACTTTGCGGCGCGATTGAAGACATCAGCTCCGGCCGTATTTTATCTCATATCAAAACTATTTTTAGTGGGAAAAAGTTGCAGATTACAGCGGTTTTTTTGCAAAACTTATGGGATAGTTGTTAAAAGGGGTAATTTTTACCACAAAAATCAACTTCCCCGGAGATTTCTTGGTTTTCTTTAACAATTCTGAGTATTTCTTCAGGTACACTATTTTATATTTACATTTTTTCTTCTTACTGGAGGTAGTTACGGGTAATCTTGTTCCAAATACGATATGGGCTCTCGCCTCAGTTTTAGGTAAAACCTGGCGAACTAAGCTTGAAGCACCGTCAGAGGTGAATCCGTATATCGAAACCGGAAAAGGGGTAATATACTGTTTCTGGCATTCCAGGCTGTTTGCTCTTGCTCACATATTTCGAAATACAGGAAAAACCGCAGTTGTTTCAAAAAGTCGTGATGGCAGACGTGCTGCCAAGATAGCCCAAAACTGGGGACACGATATAATTTTTGGCTCTTCCAGCAACGGCGGGGCGTCAGCCCTGCGCCAGTGCATCAGAACCTTGAAAGAGGGTCGCTCTGTAGTGATCACTCCGGATGGTCCCAAGGGTCCGATTGAAAAAGCCAAAACCGGAGTAGCTCAAATCTCTCTGCTCAGTGGAGCTCCCATTGTGATACTTGATATCATAGCGAAAAAACAGTGGCGTCTGAATTCCTGGGATAAATTAATTGTACCTAAAGCATTCTCAGAAGTAATAGTTACGGCAAGTGATCCGATTTATCCGACCCCTTTCTGTGACATAACCGATCCAGCAGAAGCATTCACCCTCGAACTACAAGACCGGTTTAAGACATGACAAACATAACTTGGCCCGAAGACATATACATACTTATCCCCTCTTATAAATCAGTAAGTTTACTTAGAGAATTCCTCAAATCACTTATAGCTACCGTTCCTTTGAAGAGAGTATGTGTGGTTGATGACGGTTCTCATGACGGGACCAAGCAGCTCTGTGAACAGAGAGGTATAGAGTGCATAGTGCATAAAGAAAACATGGGCAAGGGTGCGGCTCTAAACTCCGGATTCAAACATCTTATTGAAAAAAAAGATGCCAGGTGGATTGTAACGATGGATGCCGATGGTCAGCACTCCCCAGACGATCTCGGTCTGTTTCTGGAAGTGGCCGGAAAAAAGCCTGAAACCGGGATTTGCATTGGAGCAAGAACCATGAAGCCCGGAATAATGCCTCTCGCCAGAATATGCTCAAACAAATTAACCTCAGGTTTTCTCAGCCTCATTACATCACAGAAAATACCAGACAGTCAAAGCGGATACCGACTCTATTCAACCGAGATGCTTAAAAACATCGTGCTCAGGTTCAAACGCTTCGAAATGGAAACAGAAGTGATACTTAAAGCCAGGCATTCTGGATTTCCGATCAACTACGTACAAGTGCAAACATTATATTTGAAAGAGGGTTCCAGTCATATTTCACACTTTTTTGATACTGTTCGCTGGATGAAAGCTGTTTTGTACATACTTTTAAATAAAAACAGGGTTATCAAACCGGAATCCGAATCCTAAATTTTGCGTTTCACTACAATTTCACAAGCAAAGAAATGAATACACCAAAAAACAAACCTGCCATTGGCTGCGAAAAGCTCATAACCAAACTTAAAACAAAAGGGATCACCTGCGAAAAGGTACTGGAGGCGTTTCGTAAAGTGCCACGCCACCTGTTTGTCGACGGTGCCATGTATGCTCAGGCTTACGATGACAACGCGTTGCCTATCGGGGTGGGCCAAACGATCTCACAGCCCTCGGTTGTCGCTCTCATGACAGAGCTGCTCGAGCTTGGAAAAGATGACAAGATTCTTGAGATAGGAACAGGGTCCGGTTTTCAAACCGCAATTCTTGCCCAGTTCTCAAGGCGTGTATATACAATTGAGCGACACAGGGAACTGGGTGAAACCGCACGCAAAAGACTCCGGGCCATGGGTTACATGAATATCATCTTCAAGGTTGGAGACGGTACACGCGGCTGGCCTCAGCATGGTCCCTTTGATCGCATCATAGTTACTGCCGGAGCTCCGGTAACCCCTTCGACTTTGGCAAACCAGCTTGCTATGGGCGGATTGATGATTATTCCTGCAGGAGAGAGAAATAATCAGCAGCTCTTTGTTTTCAGAAAAACTGAGCAGGGACTTATCTCACAAAGTGTGGGTAATGTTGTGTTTGTGCCTCTTATAGGTGAACACGGGTGGGAAGATTAATCATAGATTTGTTTAACTAAACTGCGGAACAGACCGTAGTAAGGCTGATTGAATCAGCGGGACCGTAAATTTAAGAGCTGTATTCACCTTTTTACAAAGAGAAATTATGACTCATTGGATCAAAGAACTGGGCGCTGGATTTGTCATTGGAGCGGCAAATATTATCCCGGGTGTATCTGGCGGAACTCTCATGCTTGTCCTGGGGATCTATCGCAGAGTTATGTCTTCGTTAAGCAACCTAAAAGCAAACATTATCCCCCAGCTATTTCAAAACTCCACAAAAGCAATCTTATCAAAAAACCGCAAACCTCACCTCGAGGCACTAAAAGAAACCTGTAAGAATATAGATGGTTTTTTCATGATTCGCCTAATGGCCGGGGCGGTATTTGCCATACTGGTGTTGTCGGACCTGATGAAACACCTTTTAAGCACCCACTTTTCAAACACTTACGCGTTTTTCTTCGGGCTCATCATGGTCTCTGCCATATTTTCGGTGCGCTACATAAAAAGAAAAAAAATCCGTCACATTGCCCCGCTCGCTGCAGGACTGCTGCTCACCATAGCGATAGCGGTTTCTGTCGATCCATCCGAAAGCACCCAAAGTAAATCAGATCATTACAAAGCTCAATATGAGTTGAATGTACAGTCAGATCTCTCTTCCCCTGCTACACAGAGAGAGTCTGGGCGTTTCCAATACGTGGGTCATTATAGTCTCTCAAATTTCAGCACTTCAGGACTTGTTGGGGCACTTTCAGCAAGTGCGATGATCTTGCCGGGACTGAGCGGTTCTTTGGTTCTGATTCTCACGGGGCAGTATTATGAGGTTATTTCCGCTATTTCCGGATTAAGAACATTTCAGTTAGACTATTTTTTCTACTTGTGCGTATTTGCTGTGGGAATCCTTCTGGGAATACTGTTTTTTGCCAAAACTGTCACCTACGTGTTCAACCGTTACTATGACGGCACGATGAGTTTTCTTATTGGATTGATGGCCGGGTCCCTCTTTACGTTATGGCCATTCAAGGAAACTATCGTCATCGATCAGTATGTGAAAACCCCGGAGGGCATTTCGCTTATTAGCGATACAACTGTACACACAAATATCAATATACTTCCAGCAACAAATGCCGAAGCCCTGTGGGCTCTTGTTTTCTTCTTCGCCGGTTTATCGACAATGCTTTTGCTGACAAGGCTGGACAAGAAGAAAACAACTCCCGATTGCGGCTAACGAACTTGTATATATTTGGATCTGAATGTATTTTATAAGGTTCCCAAAAGGAATATTTCATTTTTTAGAGGAGATACTATGTCAAGAAAACTTGTACCCCACGATGGTAACTCGGCTACCTCTCATATAGCCCATGCCGTCAATGAAGTGATCGCCATATACCCTATTACTCCATCTTCGGGAATGGGAGAAGCGTGTGATGAAAAATCAGCTGCCGGAGAAAAGAACATCTGGGGAACAGTTCCGCATGTTTCTGAGATGCAGTCAGAAGCTGGTGCTGCAGGTGCGGTACACGGAGCCCTCTGCGCAGGAGCTCTTACCACTACTTTTACCGCTTCTCAGGGTCTTCTTCTAATGATTCCCAACATGTACAAAATTGCCGGTGAACTCACACCTACAGTTTTCCATGTTTCAGCAAGATCTCTTGCCTGTCAGGGACTCTCAATTTTCGGCGACCACAGTGATGTAATGTCAGTCAGACAAACCGGTTTTGCACTGCTTTCATCAACTACAGTTCAGGAAGCGATGGACTTTTCTCTTATCGCACATGCTGCAACACTTGAAGCACGCGTTCCTTTCCTTCACTTCTTTGATGGGTTCCGTACTTCTCACGAAATGCAGAAAATTGAAGAGCTCACTTTTGATGATATCCGCCAAATGATCGATAACGATATGGTGCATGCACATCGCAAACGCGCGATGACACCTGATCGTCCTTTCATAAAAGGTACCGCCCAGAACCCCGATGTATACTTTCAGGGACGTGAAACTGTTAATCCTTTCTATAATGCATGTCCTGATATCGTACAGAAATACATGGATAAATTCGCCGCTCTGACCGGCAGACAGTATAAGCTGTTTGATTATGAAGGTCACCCTGAAGCGGAGAAAGTTATCATCATTATGGGTTCAGGTGCTGATACTGTTCATGAAACCTCTGATTTCCTTAACTCTAATGGGGAAAAAACCGGTGTACTTAAAGTTCGCCTTTTCCGTCCTTTCAAGGCAAGTGCAATGATTGATGCCCTGCCTTCAACTGTTAAGAAAATTGCCGTTCTGGACAGAACAAAAGAACCTGGTTCTCTCGGTGAACCACTCTATGAAGATGTACGTACTGCAATTGGTGAGTCAATGGAGGGTGAAAATTCAAAATTTACCAGCTGGCCAAAAGTTATTGGCGGAAGATACGGCCTGGGTTCAGCAGAGTTTACACCCGGAATGGTGAAAGCTGTTTACGATGAGCTTGATAAGGGCAAATCCAAAAACCATTTCGTCATCGGTATCAATGAAAATCTTACCAACAGTTCGCTTGAGTACGATGCGAATTTCACCACAGAGACCGATGATGTTTACCGTGCTCTTTTTTACGGACTCGGTTCAGACGGTACTGTCAGTGCAAACAAAAACAGCATAAAAATCATCTCTGATAAAACTGACAATAACACTCAGGGTTATTTTGTTTATGACTCAAAGAAGGCGGGTACGGTAACCATTTCTCATCTTAGATTCGGGAAAGCCACAATCCGTCGCCCCTATCTTATCACCAAATCAAACTTTCTCGCATGTCACAACTTCTCCTTTGTCGAAAAGTACAACATGCTCAAAAACCTTGTTGACGGAGGGATTTTCCTTCTGACAAGTCAGTTTGATAAGGATACTGTCTGGTCAAATCTGCCTGGCAGAGTGCAGAAACAGATCATCGACAAAAAACTCAAGTTCTACGTTATCGATGCTACCGACATTGCAGAAGGTATCGGTCTTGGTCCCCGTATCAACACCATAATGCAGACTGCCTTCTTCAAAATTTCCAAAGTCATTGATGAAAACGTGGCTATAGAGAGCATAAAAGATGCTATTAAGATGACTTACGGTAAAAAGGGTGATGCAATCGTTTCCATGAATATAGAATCGATTGATAAGGCTCTCTCCGGTGTTCAGCAGGTTGACTACCCTCAGGAAGTCACCAATCCTATAACCGAAAGTGGTGTAATAGCTACTGATGCTCCTGATTTTGTAAAGAATGTAACAGCCAAGATTATGAGACAGGAAGGTGATACAATTCCGGTTTCTGATATGCCAAATGATGGTGTATGGCCTTCAGGTACAACCAAGTTTGAAAGACGCAATATTGCGGTTCAGATTCCTGTATGGAATTCAGAAACATGTATTCAGTGTAACCGCTGTTCTCTGTTGTGTCCTCATGCTACTGTCAGACCTAAGGCATATGATGCGAAGTATCTTGAAGACGCTCCTGAAACATTCAAATCAGCTGATGCCAAAGGAAAGGAACTTGCAGGTTTGAAATACACTCTGCAGGTTGCACCTGAGGATTGTACTGGATGCGGGATCTGTGTTGAAAACTGCCCTGCAAAGGAAAAAGGTGCTATCTCAATGCAGCCCCAGAGCGATATCCGGGAACAGGAAGCTAAAAACTGGGATTACTTCCTCAGCATTCCGGAAACAGAACCTGACAAATACAAGCTTGAAACCGTTAAGGGAAGTCAGTTCAGCCGTCCTCTCTTTGAATTCAGCGGTGCGTGTGCAGGCTGTGGAGAAACAGCTTATATAAAACTGATCTCACAGCTTGTTGGAGACAGATCATACATTGCCAACGCTACAGGATGTTCATCAATCTATGGTGGAAACCTCCCCACTACCCCCTACACAACCCGGGACGATGGGAAAGGACCTACATGGAATAACTCACTGTTTGAGGACAATGCAGAGCTTGCTTTTGGCATGAGACTTACAGTTGATAAGTTCTCTGAATACGCAAAAGAGCTGTGTGAGAGAGCAATCAGTGCCGACTGCTGCAGCGCAGAAGTTAAAAATCTCCTTGGCGAGATCATAAATGCTCCACAGACCAATCAGGCTGAAATTGAAATTCAGCGCCAGAAGATTGAAAAGGTAAGGGCAGAAATTACTGGATGTTCATCCGAGATCTGCAAAGAACTTGTTACCGTTATCGACTATCTGGTTAAAAAATCTGTGTGGGCTCTTGGTGGTGATGGTTGGGCATATGATATCGGTTATGGTGGTGTTGACCATGTTCTTGCTTCCGGCAAAAACGTAAATGTCATGGTAGTGGACACAGAAGTCTACTCCAACACCGGTGGTCAGTCATCCAAAGCTACTCCTATGGGAGCAGTGGCAAAGTTTGCCGCCAGCGGTAAACCAACCGCCAAGAAAGATATGGCAATGCTTGCAATGAGCTACGGATATATCTATGTTGCAAAGATCGCTCTTGGTGCAAATCAGAACCAGGCAATCAAGGCAATAGCAGAAGCCGAAGCATATGACGGTCCAAGTTTGATTCTTGCATACTCACACTGTATTGCACACGGAATCAATATGGTCAAAGGGTATGATGAGCAGCGTCTTGCTGTGGAATCAGGCCACTGGCCTCTGTTCCGTTACAATCCGGACCTTTCTGCTCAGGGTAAAAATCCGTTCATCCTTGACAGCAAAGAGCCATCAATTCCGATCTCTGATTATGTTTATAATGAAAACCGTTATAAAATCCTTCAGCGTGCAAATCCGGAGTTGTCAAAAGCATTCATTGACGAAGCGCAGAAAAATGTTACTGCCAAGTATAAAATGCTCAAACAGCTCGCTTCTGCTGAAGCATAATCAAAGTCTTAAATTGTATTACACAAAATCTCCGGAAAGTTTTTTCCGGGGATTTTTTTTTGCAACCTCACCAATTTGTTTTTGATCCTCCTGCCGTTTTAATGCTCCGATAAATATTCAAATTTTATTCTCAGCAGGTTTAAATTATATTGAATTAATTACCCTTCAGGAGTATGTGATGAAAATTTTCCTGCTGCTTATTGCTCTGTTCACAGCCCCGCTCCACCTGACGGCTCAGCCTCAAACCGGCAGTGTAAACGTGGGTGTGCTTTTTATGTTCGGAGCAAGGCATGATAATATACGGATGTGTGTGGCTTCTCCAGGAGGAGTAAAAATTGGCCCTGTGGGGGATATAATGCTAACCATTCGCTATGGTGTTAGAGATAACATAGCCATTGGAGCCGATGTACCGGTGATGCGCCCGTTACTTTTTGGAGCAGCATTCAGGATGCTGCAATTTGAACCACAGTTTGTGCTTGACTGGAAAAGCCCGCGTGAAAATGTCGATCTTATTACATCACTTACCCTTGGCCCCAGCTTTCATTACGGACCCGATTACCAGTCTGATAACAGCAACCGTTCTCCATCATTTTTCGCCTGGGGACCAAATGTTGGGATAAGACTTGGAGTCGGATTTGGTGAAAGTTATAATCCAAGAAACAACATTGTTGCGCTGCGTCCATTTTATACAGCTCTTTTCGCCCCGGATTACAGAAACGGGAGAGTACTTGGAGGAGCATTCGAATATCTCAGAACCTTTTAGAAAAATACTATGTATAACCAAAAAAATACCTATCACTACCACCAACGCTCCTTTTACTGCGAACTTTTTTTCTCCATCATCTATGTTCCCGTGCTTGTCCTGTTCTGGCTTACAACTCTATACACATTCCACATAACCGGGATTATTCATTACCCGGCAGTCAGGTCAACAATTTACCTCAGCATCAGTTTTTTTGCCTCCATGATTCTCTATCACCATATGCGCAGGGAAATGAGTACACGATTCATTGCACTTGAGGATGAGTGCCTGATAAAAAAAACATCAAAAACAATCCAAAGAATCTCCTATACAGATATCGAATCGATTAAACATCTATATATTCCATTCATAAAAGGGTTTATAATCCTTAAATCAAAAAAGGGTGGATGTCTGATCTTACCCCTTTTTATCAGAAACTGCAGTGCGCTTCTTGAACAGATCCGTATCAATATGTCCAGATCAATCGATGCCACCTGTAAAATTTCTGAAAAGGAATGGGCAAAGCTTAAAAAGACTGCTTATCAGCATGATATTTCCAGAGAAAGGCATTTTCGTCTTCTCTACCCTCTTGTCCGGATAACCGTTCTTTTCTCTGTAGCGGGAACGTTTGTAGCCTCCCAATACTGGGGAATGTTGCTGTTACCAGCGCTGCTGTTTGGACTCAGTGGTATCTTTTTCCCTACCACTGCATATCTTATTTCAGACTACCTTTTGATAAACACAAACAGGGATTTAAAAGAGAAAAATGAGCTTCTGTTTGCCCTGCTTATATCAATATTAGTTTATATGATTGCAGGCATAGTGACCACAAGGCTACTGATATTATAGAAAGTAAACACACCCGTTTCCCCTTCACACTAAATCAAGTAAATGAAAAGTATGAATATTTCTGTCTCAAACCCATCTTTTAAGATAAAAACGCTACCCATTGATCCCCCACTTCTTCTTGCACCTATGGCCGGGCTTACCCATAGTGCCTTTCGACGCCTTATTTCTGAACTGGGAGGCTATGGAGCATTGTTTACAGAAATGCTCTCGGGCACAGCATTAACCGGGGAAGATTTGTTCAGATCGACATTTACAAAACGAAGAGATTGCGAGGGAAAAGTACTCTACCAGCTTCGGCTTAGCGGCACAGAAAACATGCCCCTTATCTTCTCAAGGCTTAAAACAATACACCCCCATGGTATCGATATAAACCTTGGGTGCCCTGCACCGGAAATCAAAAGGCAGAAATCCGGAGCAGCATTGTTTGATGATATGGACAGACTAAAAGAGGTCCTTTACTCCTGTCGCAAATTATGGGATGGCCCACTAAGTGTTAAGTGCCGCCTTGGTATCAACACACCCGGCTGGCAAGATCGGTTTACAGAAAGAATCAGACTGTTTGAACAGTGCGACATTGATGCCATCACAGTCCATCCCCGTTTTACCGATGAAAAACTCAAAAGGAAAGCTCGCTGGAATCTCTTTCCATGGATAACTTCCCTCACTTCGATCCCGATTATTGCAAACGGAGATATTCAAACAGCTCAGGATACAGAGAAACTGCTGTCTGAATCGGGATGTAAAGCGGTGATGCTGGGACGAACCGCAATAGCTAAACCATGGCTCTTTAATCAAATTACCTATGGCGATTCCACCCCGGACCTTAAGCAAATATGGGAAAAGTTTACTCACTATACAGTGGAGGATTTCGGTGAGTATAAGGCAATCGGCAAAATAAAGAAGTTCAGTTTCTATTTTGCACAAAACTTCTTTTTCAACCACCAGTTTCACAGCCAGATCATCTCCGCTCCGAATCTGGAAATGCTTCTTAGCCGTGCACAGAAGTTTTTGCTATCTGAACCAAAATTATCCAAACAGCCATAATTTACCCTGATCAGTTTACTTTTACAGGTCATATATGGTAAATTGCAGGAAAAGCTTAAATTTTTACCCTTTATCCTTACACAATAGCTGTTGGCAGTTTTTATTTTTCAAAACAATTACATTCAGCATAGAGCCATGCTGAATCTATAATCACACACTCTCTCTAATGCATACTCAGGAGTTTAATAAATGCGGATTCTCTCTGGAATTAAACCATCCGGCAATCTCCATATCGGTAATTATTTCGGAATGATAAAACCTATGGTGCAATCCCAGAATCGCGGCGAGCTTTTCTGTTTCATAGCCAACATGCACAGCCTTACCACTCTCTTTGATGGCAAAAAGATGCAGGAATACACAAACGATGCTCTTCTTGATCTCCTTGCACTTGGAATTGATCCGGAGAAATCGGTATTCTGGGTTCAGTCTGATGTACCGGAAGTCACAGAACTTACATGGTATCTCAACAATGTAACCCCCGTGGGACTGCTCGAACGAAGTCATGCATATAAAGATGCTATTGCGAAAAATATCCCCCCCAATAACGGTCTGTTTTCTTATCCGGTTCTGATGGCTGCAGATATACTAATGTATCAATCAAATGTGGTTCCGGTAGGAAAAGATCAAAAACAGCACCTTGAAATCACACGTGATCTGGCTGCAAAATTCAACTCCACATACGGAGAGGTGTTTACTCTGCCAGAACCCGAAATTCATGAAGAGTTAGCCATAATACCCGGTCTGGACGGACAGAAAATGTCCAAGTCTTACGGAAACACAATTGAGATATTCAGTGCAGAGAAGAGTCTCAGGAAAAAAATCATGAGCATAGTCACAGATCCAACACCAGTTGAGGCACCGAAGGATCCCGACAAGAGTACGATCTACTCCCTTTACAAACTCTTTGCATCCAAAGAGCAGTCCGATACAATGGCGGAAAAATTCAAAGCCGGGGGGTATGGTTACGGAGATGCAAAAAAAGAACTCTTTGAGGTGCTGCGCGACTACTTTCTCCCCTACCGCCAAAAACGTGAAGAGCTGAAAAACAATCCAAAATTTATTCTTGAGATCAGAGAATTTGGAGCAGAAAAAGCCAGAAAAGCAGCTCAGGAGACTATTTCAAAAGTAAGGGAGCTACTGGGAGTGATATAAAAAAACTCCGGGGTTGATGGATCTGGTTTCATCAGCCCCGGTTTACTATCATTGTTTTAAGTGATAAGCTCTAGCTTAAAGCCCCTGTACTTTGAAGTGTCAATGAGAATGGGCTTTATTTTCTGGCTGTTTTTGGTTTCATAGATTATTATCTGCGGCGTTTCAAGATTCCCCTCATTATCCCTGGCCACAACACCTCTGTACCCTATCAACTGAACTGACGGAGCATCTTTTATTCTGATTCTGGCACCTACAGGGAACATCGGAACAATTGATGTCAGTGTTTTGACAATATCAGAGTTAAGCCTGTTGCCACTGTTTTTGATTATGACGGTCATCACATCCTTTACACCAAGTTTCAATCCGTTATCATACCTGCCGCTCATGAGCATATCGTAAGTGTCTGCGACTGCCACAATTTCAGCAAATCGATGAATCATGTTTTGTCTTGAGAAATCCTTTAACGGAGGTCTGTTATCACCCTTTAATTTTTGAGGAAATCCACCCCCGTCCTGGTGTTCATGGTGTTGGAGAGCCACTGCAGCACTGGTTGAAGGGATCAGATGATTTTGTGACAACATCAAATATCCATACACCGGATGCTGATTATACTGCTTCAGCTCCTCTTCGGTGAGTTGTTGATTCTGACGTTTTTTCTCCAAAATTTCACCAGGAATAGCAATTAACCCAAGGTCATAATTGAGCGCTCCAATTCCAAGCTGTTTCATCTCCTCGTAGGAGAATTTGTACTTTTTACCTATACAAAGAGAAGTGATGGTCACATTGAGAGCATGGCTAAGCAGTTTGGGTTGGGTCTGCTGTATAGCAGAGAGGTTAAGCACGATGGAAGACTGACTCATAATCTCATCAACAAATTGCTCCAGAGCCTTTGCCATCCCGGAACTCATTATAAAATTGCTGAGATGTTGGCGGTTTTCCTTAATAATTTCCTTAACTTTTGCATTACTTCGGCTTCTGAACTGATTGAAAGCGTTTGTAAGCTCTTTGGAAGAGGTATCCAGGGATTTGGTCATCTCCCGCTGAGACTTATCTGAAACGGTGGTTTCCGGAGTAACATCCTCTGTCCCCTCAACTTCGATAAGGATATTGTTATATCCAAGCTGTTTGAGTCTGTTACGATAGCGTTCCTTAATCCTGTATCCGGCAGCAAGCAACAACTCACCGGAAGGCAGGAATATCGACTCTCCCAAAACCATGTCTTCATTCAATTCGTCGATATTGTATCTTACCACAGATCATCCCTTATTTAAAATTCAGTCTCTTCGATCCCGATATAAAAAATTATACCATTAAAAATGCTTGCCTTAAACAAAAAAATTGGTCAGCTTTAAGTTCAGTTATTTCACTGATTTTACCATTTTAGAAAACATTTATAAAGCCCTCAAGTGTTTTTTTTAAAATGACGATAAGAAAGATATGAGGCATGGATGTCACATTTTCAAATTCAGGGATGGTGTACTATGAAACAAAATTCCTCCGGTAATATACGCAAGGGACGTTTTCTGTGGATGGACTCTGAGGATCAGAACAAGTATCTCTCTGAGCTTACTCGGAAAATAACTTCAGATTTTTTCTGTAGTGATCAGGTGCTTTCAAAAATAGTCGAGGATCTTGCACCGGTGTTCTGTGACTGCTCTGAAATTGAAGACTGAGCTTTATTGCTCAGATATGGCATAAGTTAATGCCCCGGGTACGGGGGTGGTAATCAGATCATTGCTGTTGTTATTATCAAACACACCCTTAATCTCAAGCTCCTCAACCACGTTATCCACACTACCGGCAGGCAAAATAATACTGCATTTCTCCCGTGCTGGACTAATTGCATCATTCTCATGGTTTGAAATATGTCTGTACTCTGTCACAGTTGCTCCCGGAGCGCCTGCATCCATGGCAACCTTGACATACTCTTCAACATTCCCTTCATCGCTGAAGAGTACGATCTCCGAAAGATTACTCAAAATCCTTCGCCTTCTCTCCTGAAGCATACCACTAAGCCGTCTTCTCCGCCATTCAGTTCCCCCCTTGAGCTCATCAAGAGCTATTATAACCTGCTCCATACTTGCTGCCTGAGAACGATTTTCAGAACTTACCTTCATATTTATTAGTCCCCGACTGACGGGAAAGGAGTAGATAAATCCCCTGCCTGGTTGATCGAGCCTTAAGGTATCTGCAATTATATTCATTATCTCTTCAGATTCATAAGAGTTCACCACCATCTTTACAATCTCTTTTTCGGCAGGGACTGCTATTCTCCATAATCCAAGCCGATCCCGTAAACCTGCCCCTTTTCCAAAAGTGACCGTCGGAACACAAGATCCTGTCTCAAGGGCTATTCTCGCTACAGTGTCCCCATCTCCACGCAAAACAATACAGCATATACCAGTAAGCTGAGTCTGCATGGATATCCCCTTTTCTGGCTGGCTCAGCTTGCTGTGTACTCTCAACCCTCCATTATCTCTTTTGATTGATACAATTTCACTGTACACGGAGCCACTTCCTGAGATGTTGAGTTTGAATTTATCTGACACAAGCTGTAATGCCTGCAATTCCAGGTCTTTTTCGACTAAAAAAGTTACAACATCAACCGGTCTTGCGATTATGTTACTATTTCGATTTAAAATAGCCTTCACAATACCCCGCTTTTCATTTAATACCGGCGCTCTTCCGATAAAGTGGTGCATGGTGTGAATACCCATATCAGAAATAATTTCCAGTGGTGAGCGACTGAGAAAATCTCTGTTTACAACAACTGTAATTCGGGAAACCATCTCTTTACAATCCATTACTGTATCCCTTCACTCTCATTAGCCATTTTTTTGGTGAAAGCTTTGGTCCTTCTGTTCAGCACACTCCCCAACAGTAGCACAATTAATATCGGCCAGACTGAGGCCAATGCAAGAATACCAAAACCCTCCACTGCTCCAAGCTGTCCACCGATTCCAAGCCCCATTGCCAGAACAAGTGGCACAGTGATCGGACCTGTTGTAACACCACCACAATCCCAACCAACAGCTGCGTAATCTTCTGAAGATACCCAGGTGAGAATAAGTACTGCCACATAGGGAGGAACCAACAAGTACATAAGCGGAATGTCCCAAATAATTCTAATCACACCAAATACCAATCCTATTCCCACCCCCGAAGCAACAGCATTCACCAGGACCGCACGTCTGAAAGTACCAATTGTTATCTCTTCTACAGTTATCCCCAATGCATTGAGCGCAGGTTCAGCGTAAGTTGCCCCATAGCCCATTATGAAAGCAAACACAAGAAGAATGAAAAAGCCAGCCTTCTGACCAGTCAGGGGACCCCGTACTGGAGTGTGGAGATACCGATTGGTTTCCGGATCATAAGATTCCTGATTGAAAGGCAGAACCTCAACACTTTCGCCCCTTTTAAGATAGAAAAACTCCTGGCGCTGACTTTCAGGTGTAAGTGCAACATGTACCAGCTCTGTATCGAAATCATCTATTACGATTTGCTCCTCTGGTAAAGTAATTGACTTAAAAGTTGCCGGAAGGAATCTGCCGACCTGATTGCCAAGCTGTGCTAACCCAAGCTCCATGCCGATATTGAAAAAAACCATTCCTATCAGTGAAAAAATAATACCTGTAAATACTATATCTGATCTGGGCAAACGCTCACGTAAAAACAACATTAAAACAACCAACAAAAACAGCACAAGCGGAATGATTGCCCTTATCGCAAGACCAACACTTCTGGATATCACTTCAGCTGTTTTAATTGAACTGTCGCCACTTCCCCTATCTTCCAAACCCGAATCTGAACCGGAAACCAATAACTCATGAGTATCTTGGCTTTCCTTTCTATGATCATCTCCATCATCACAATACAGCCTCAGGAGCTCAGGGTGATTTCTCTTTAAATATTGCTCAAACATCTCTTCAGAATCAAACAGCTGAAGTACCGCAGAGCGATTTTCTTCAGAAACGAATGACTCTGCGCTCATCGGCTCCGGTACCCTGTTTAAAAATGGAAGCCCTACCAACTGAACAGTTATCACAGGAAACAAAGATGCGAGCGCAACTACTCCAAAACCCGATGCACCAAGTCCGGCCCCACCGAAAACACGACATATTCCAATACCAAGTGCCAACACCAGTGGCACTGTGACCGGCCCGGTTGTAGCCCCCCCGCTGTCCCAGGCTATGCCTATCATATAAAGAAGATTGGGATTGAAATTGGACCATATTGCAAAGATAACCAAAATACCCGTGAGGATTGTAACGAATGGTTTTATTGATAGGTGATAGTAAAACCGAAGCATGCCGGAAACCACAGCCAAACCAACTCCCACTCCTACTGCATAAACCAGATAATCGGGGTGTCTGTTGAGTATAAAGAAGAGAAGAGGAGCATCCCAGGGCTTTACAGCTGCACCAGCGGCACGCAGTATCCCGATTGCCGGTTCTGCAAGTGTGGCACCCAACCCTAATACAAATGAGAAAATCAGTACATACACCAGAGGTGATTTTCTTGGCAATTTTACACCCAATAACTCCCCAAGCGGCATTATGCCAAGGAAAAGTCCCTCCATGAAAAACATCAGCCCGATAATTACAAGCCCTATACCGGCAGATACAACCATTCCGTTGTATATTGGAACTCTCAGTACCAAAATCTGGAAAACCGCAAGGTATATGGTAATAAAGGCAACAGATTGCACCTGGACGAGCAATCGTTTTCTCACATACGGAATCAACAAATTAAGTCCCTGTAAGAAACTAACCCGAAATTTCTTTTTGTTATTATCCATATAGAGATCCGTTAAACCTTGTCAGTAAGCTGCTGGACAGTTTTTTTATAGTAAAAATGATACCATAAATTTTTTATGTATCATTTCCTCATACGAATTTTATGTAAGTTGGGAATACTGTATGTTTTTTATTTGCTAATGCAACCCCCCCGTATGCAAGCGGTTGTTTAAAATTGGGTTATTGCAGAAACTATTATGGCAGGTCTGGAGACATCACTGTAGAACTGAAGTGCCACATCCAGATTCAGATCGACATTTTCGATATTTGTGATAAATCCGGCACCAATCGCCAAAGAAGACATATTGCTTTTCTGGTAATTGTAATCTTTTTCCCCCCTAAGTACATCAAGCTGTTTTGATAGGTCTAACTGACTCATTGAATAACCAGCCCGGAGGAGAATATTTTCCGAGAGTGTGAACTCAAGTCCCGGCTCAAAATTGAAATAATCCCCAACTTTTTTGTTTATATCGAGTGCAAAGCGAAGAGCATCGAGATCTTCAAGTACATAGGAAACACCAATCTCAAAAATCGCCGGCATCGGATATGTCACATCAGGATCAAAACCACGTCGCATAAAGCCAAGATTTCTGAACGCAGCCCCTGTAATGAATCGTCCATTTTTCATACGGTACTGCACTCCACCATCCAAAGCAACGCCATCAGCAGTATAGTAGTTCCCTGAAAATCCAAGTCTGGTGTAATACCCTCTCAAAGTGACTCCAACAGCAAAGTCTTCAACAAGCTCTTTTCCCCAGCTAATCCCCCCCGCTACATTGTCATTGCGGGCAATATCACCGGTTAACCTGCCTTCACTATCAATAGTTTCTAACTTACCACTCGTAAGGATGACTACGTTCAGAGCAAAATTCCCGTATTCATCAAGCGGGTGCAAATAGGCAAGGGGTCCACCCCATACATCCATAATAACCGGACGATACCCTACCATAACCTGCGGATTGTTTTCATAACCGATTGTTGCGGGATTTGAGAGAACTCCATAAACTCCATTTGGGATTGCGCTTGCAGCTCCACCCATGGCAACCGACCTGGCATCGTAATTAATATTCATAAAAGGGAATGCCGTACCACCGGCGCCGGAATGTTGCCCGTAAACCAAAAATGCAAATAGAAAAATGGAAATGCTGAATATGTGATATTTTTTCATTGGGGGACCTGTTCTGCAGATATTTCGTTATATCTTATCAAAATATAATTCCTGCTGTCATCTTCTATCGCTATTTCCCGGGCTAAACCCTTATCAAAATTTCGGTAACGAATAGTCCATCCGGTATCATTTCCTCTATTGTAATCGAACTGTACACTCTGAATCTCTTCAGAACGTCTGGAAATAGTCGCACTTACATTGAACCTGCGTTCTCTCCATACAGCCCGAAAATTACTGCCTTCGACCTCCAGGAGGTCAGGGTCCCTGCTCATAACAGAGGTGTGGGGCATGCGTCCGGTAAAGTAATGGATAAACTGCGCAAAGGTAACGTTTCTGCCCCAGGAAAACGGCAGAATGATCATGTAGTCATCAATACCGAAATAGAAAACTTCGTCATCGGCCATAACCCTGCCACCGAATGAGTCACCCTTTACAGAAGCTACAGTGGAGCCAAAAGGAGTGTAAATGTATGCTTCAAATTTTCCACTGGAATCCCATGATGCATCGAGTCTGCCAGTCTGACGTGCTCCGCGCTCGGAGAAGGTAATGTTTCCAAAGCCCTCAAAGGAAGTGATCTGTGGGGATAATTGATCCAGGGACTGGAGCACTGAAGGAGCAGAATCAAGATTGAGCAACGGTCTTCTGGAACAGGCTCCAATAAAGATCGTTATCAGAAAAAGAGAGATAAAGAAACGAACACGATACACCAATTAGTTACCTTCTTCACTTGTAAGATATTTTAATTCGATAACCCTGAGCCTTATGCGATCGCTTTCTTCAGAGTTGAGATCCAGACTTTTTTTATATGCGTCCAAAGCCCCCGGCATATCTCCCAGTTTGTAAAGAATGTCGCCCAGATGGCTGAAAAGAACAGGGTCGTTATTGAGACGCTTTACAGCTTTTTTCTGATACAGATAAGCCTTTTCATAATTTCCCAGCCGATAATGTACCCAGGCATAGGAGTCGAGATAAGCCCCGTTACCCGGGTCTGCAGCTATAGCTGTTTCGATAAGGATTTTTGCACTGTCAAGATTGAGTCCCTCATCAGCCCACATATACCCTAAGTAGTTTGATGTCATCGGATCATCTGGTTTTAGTTTCAGTGCAATTCTAAATGCATCAGCTGCCTTATCAATCTCTCTGTTGCGCTCAAGCATACTGCCAAGCTCAAACCAGACTTCATGGTTGGTACTGTCGATTGTAACTGCTTTTTTGAGTATCTCTGATGCGCTGGCGTAATCTTTATTATGGCTGTGAATGTAACCCATCAGCCTCATTGCAACGACAGATTGCGGATAGAGCTCAACATACTCCTTAATTACGGTCGCGGCACTCTCAAATTGTCGCTTTCTCAATAAAAGATAGCTAAGCTCGATTAGTGCAGGTTCATATCCGGGTTCAAGGTCAAGAGCCTTCTCAAACTGCATCACAGACTCAAAATTACGATCTGTTAGTGAGTATAAGCGTCCCAGATGATAAAGTAATTCAGTATCATGTGGAGTTATCTTCAGGAGATCAAGTAAAATAGCTTCAGCCTTATCATACTGGCCGTGGTGAATGTATAAAATGGCAAGAGGTGCAAGATAATGTTCCCCCAGAGGACTGGCTTCAACCAACTGCTCATATAAATCGATAACAGTTGTAAACTCCTCTTTCTGAAGATAGATCTGAGCTAATGAGCGCAATGTTTCATCATGACCGGGCTCCAGTTCAAGGGTGCGCTCAAACTGTTCCATTGCCGCTGTAGTGTCACCTTTGAAAAGGAATATGTATCCTTCTATGGCAGAGAGGTCGGGATCGCCGGCATGGTACCGGGTGAGGGTGGAAACCACGGTTTGTGCTGAATCGTATTGATTTTCCCTGATCAATAGTCGTATGAGCTGAAGACCGATCTGATAGTTCCGGGGATATTTTTCCCAGTACTGACTGAACAGTTCAATAGCCTTCGTTCTCATCCCCATCGATTTGTAGAGCATACCAAGGGAATACACTTCCTCTTCCCTTTTGTCATCGAGCTTTTCGAGTTGTTCTGCAGCTTTAAGAGTTTCTCCTGTATAGAGATAAATTGATGTAAGCAGGCGGGTATCATCTCTGCTGAGCGTATCGGCTTCTTTGAGTAAAGCAAGAGCTAAGGAGTAGTTTGAGGATTGGACATATTTCCTCAAAAGTATCTCTCTTAGGGTCTCTGAGCCGGGGTCCATTCTGTAGGCCATCTCATAGAATCTCCTGGCCATCTCATCAAGCCCTCTGCGCTCAAAATCCCTTGCCCTGATAAAGTAATTCTGAGCTCTCTGAAGGGCTTCGACAGAATCGGTGTGAATTTCTGCATGTGGCAGTTTGAATGGAAACTGCTGTCTGCTTGCACATCCTGCAAAAAAGAGAAGAGACAGAATCGTGAGCGGTAAAAACACAACCAGCTTTCTCATTTGTATAACAGAAGTTATATTCATCACAGAACCTTTCTGTTCTTCCCTCAAAAGTTTAATGTTGTAAACAGGTTTTCCCGGAAAACAGAGAATTAAGCTCTATTCAATAACCGAAACCACCAGTTCTATTGAGCTTTCGAAAGGCACATCGGTTCCGGGAGAAACAGACTGAGAAACCACGGTCCCGGGTGCAAGTGAGGGACTGTTTCTGTGACTCACCCGTCCGACACTCAACCCACGCTCTTCGATTATCTCACGAGCTTCGGCAAGAGGCTGCCCTACCAGATTAGGTACTTCACTATGAGTAGGTCTTCGCCCCCTTGAGACCCTCAGATCAACATTCATGGTACGTGAAATGGTGGTTCCCGATGCCGGAACACTCTCTATGACCTGATCTGCCGGAACTGCTGCATTGTAAACCCTTTGCATTCTACCCAGAGAAAAACCCTGGTTGCGCAGTTCAGTCCGGGCACGATGCTCTGAGAGGCCTTTAAGATCGGGGATAACGGCAATCTCATTACCACGACTCAAAGTAACAGCAATTCTTCTGCCCTTTTTAACCTCATTACCGGGCGAGGGGTGTTGAGATATGAGATTTCCAGCCAATATCTCATCATGAAACTCTCTGCTGCGAACCTCTATCAATAACCCTTCCTCAAGCAACCTGTCTCTGGCCTGTTCAAAATTTAATCCATCGAGATCCGGAACTGCCACTACATCCCTGTTTACCCCAATAATATTTGGCATCACAAACCGGTCTACCGCAAAAATCGCCAGCAATGTACCAATACCAACCACAATGATACCAATCGGCAAATAGAGTTTCCAAAACAATCCCACTGGAATATTTATGGAGTAATACTTTTTCATTTATGTTCCTTCTCCTGAAATCTGAAAAAACTGTGAGTATAAATATAACATCATGACAGGTGTGTTGTTTAATTCCACCTGAAATTCTTATATTTCAAGGAATATGAGAAAAAAATGAGTTTAAATCATGGAGACCGTGGCATCACTTCTCAGGGATCATAACGCTCACGGGTTGGTCTGCCACTTGTGCTTAGAGGCCCCTCTTTCTCCACTTCACTGTCATTGAACCAAATAAAGTAGGACATCAATCCCAACCCTACGGCTCCCAGACCTGCTCCGGACCACACAAGCAGAGAGGTATTTCTTTCACTCATGGAATAAAGTGGTATCTTATCCAGGTTATTACTCCATAAAAAGCTAAAAGAGATCACTCCGGGCTCCTCATCAACTGTGATTACCGGCAATCCCTCCAGATTAAATGTAACCCGAACCATATCGTGCCACTCGGGTGTAAGCCCCTGAATATCGGCATTGACATCTATCTGAATTTGCTCTGTTTCAAATCCTCTGATAGGGAGTTCTCGAAGAGTGGGGATAGATGAAGGACCGATTTCACTGTCACTGAATTCAAAAACCAGCTTGCGTCCCCTGGTATCAAGGTCATAGAAGTAATTTGATGGCATATCTCTGAAAATGAAATAGCAGCTTACCCTTTTTTCATCCGGAACCCGCGTAGGCTCAGAGGTGATCCTAATCCCCTCCAGTACAGCGTTTTGATGGCCCCCTGAGGCCAATCCTGCTGAAAAGAACAGAAAAACTGATGTTAAAAAGGCAATTATCCTCATTTTCTTCTCCTGAATAGTTTGTATCACTCAAGAATAACTACAGCTACACACTGTTTTTTCTCATGACTTATGGATAGGTGAATATTTTCAATTTGCTCTGATTCAAGCATTTCTGTTAATTTTTGATCGACCACCCTTATGGCTGGTCTTCCATTTTTACTACCCGGAAGAATCTCAATGCTTTTCCAGCTGCTGAAAGGCTGACAGGTGTCAGGCAATGCTTTATAGAAGGCCTCCTTAACAGCCCATCTTCCTGCATAATGCACTGCAGGAACAGCCTTTTTTGAGCACCAAAGGATCTCTTTTGATGTATATACTTTTTCGATAAAATGATTGGCGTACTTTTCAATCAATTTGCCGATCCGGTCTATCTCTACGATGTCGGTTCCTATACCGCGGATCATTCTAACCCTTTAAATCTCTGTTTTAACACTAAGACTTACCTTATATTATAATTATAATTAACTCACATACACAACTTTTTTAATCAAATTCCAGAAGCTGTTTTCTCTGGTACAAAAGGCCGGGAATGTTTATACCTTCACAATTCTTAACTTTTTTCACCTTTATACCGCTTATTCTTTACACTGCTGCAATCACCATGTTTTGCGTGGTTGTTTTCAGGGCAAAAAAAGGTACCCAGAATAACCCCACCCCTCCGGTCTCAATTATTATACCCTTCAGAAATGAAGAGAAAAATATCCCCCCCCTCGTACACTCCCTTACTGCACAACGTTACCCAAATGATATAGAGCTGGTTTTTATCGATGACAACTCATCAGACAATGGCCGGAATGTGCTTAACAGCTTATTGAGTGTGCCACAATCACCTGACCACAAGATTTTAACCCTTAACTATGATCCAAAAACAATGCTATCAAGTAAACAGCAGGCCCTGGAACTTGGGGTGTCAGAATCCAAACACCCGCTTATTATATTCTCCGATGCTGATATGAGATTTAAAGAAAACTGGGTTGAGGATTTGGTCCGGTCTATGGACAAGGAAGTTGCTTTGGTTTTTGGACACACCTCTGTCCTTAAGGAGAAAAGTGCAAAACCCGCTCAGGTGATGGAATCTTTCCAACTGGAGCTTCTCTTCTGCTTTGCCTACGCATTCGATAAAGCCAACCTCTGTGGCTCTGGAATGGGCAACAACATACTGTTCCGGAAAAGTGCTTATCTGAAGTGTGGCGGTCAGAAAGCTATCGGATACAGCATAGTGGAGGACAGAGATCTTTTGAGTCTGTTCCATAGAAAAGGGTATAAATTCTCTGCACAGGAACCTTTTCTGGCCAATGCATTCACTTACCCCCACACCAGCATCAAACAATTTCTCAATCAGCTAAGACGATGGGCTTCCGGTGGACTGGCCCCGGGATCAAACCTGCTCCCCTTTGCACTGCTTCTGTTTTTCCAGAATTTCATTTTCCTGACTATGTTCAGTGGCGTACTGCCAATGGCACTCTCTGCACTTACCACTCTAAATTTCTTCCTGACCTGGCTCTTTACAGCTCTTTGCTTTAAAAAAATCGGATCAACCATCTCCACACTTCTTTTCCCCCTCTATTATATTTTCCTGATTGGAGAGATACTCCTCTGGGGTGTAACTGTACTGCTAAGACGTAAACTGATCTGGAAAAACAGGGTATTATCAAAAGAAACCGCATGAAACCTATTCTCTTACACTATTATATAACCAACCGCTGCAATGCAAAATGTATCTATTGTGATATTTGGAACGAGGAGCCAAAAATGGATGCCTGTGAAAAAGATGTCCGGTCCAATCTTGAACAGGCAAGGAAACGGGGGTGTAAGTTTGTTGACTTTACCGGAGGGGAGCCGCTACTTCACCCCTCTCTGCCTCTGTTTCTTGAACATGCTAAAAATTTGGGCTTTATCACCTCTGTAACTACCAACTGCATCCTTTTCAAAAAAAGAGCACCTCAGCTGAGAGGAAAAATCGATCTGCTTCATTTCAGTGTGGGTGCCGACAACGCTCAAACACACAACAGGATCCGGGGCTGCAACTCGTATGACTCGGTACTTGAGAGCATTGATATCGCACTCGCCAATAAACTTGTACCTGATATACAGTTCACCTACACACATGAAAACCTTCAATATTTTGAAGGTATATACAGTATAGCGAGGGAAAAGAAGCTCATGCTGATACTTGATCCGGTTTTCAATACCGGGGGTGAAGATACAATAGATCCGGAAATACATAAAGGAGCGCTTTCCCTGTCCAAAAGGAAGGGAGTGTATTTGAACCGGGCACATCTTCTCCTGCGCTCAAAAGGGGGCAACAACACCCGCTCTCCTGTGTGCAGAGCAGTTTCTTCCACCATAGTAATACTTCCCGATAACTCTCTGGCTCTACCCTGCTATCACCACCGCATTACCACAATCCCAATTAACAATAACCTTGAAAGCATGTTCAGTAAACCACAATGGCGTGAGTCCCGTAACAATCAGGGGGAGTATGATTTTTGCGAGAAGTGTCACATAAACTGCTATATGGATCCGTCTTTTAATTATCACCCTGGCGGACTTATGTTTTTTTCGCTCATGAGCAAATTGAAATATGGCTGGAGGAAATATTTCATCTATAAGAATCCCCTGAGTTTCAAGCTGTTGAAATAGGTAAATAAGTCATTGTATAATATTGCCTGAGGGATTGAACTAAATTAAATTTAGTAATATTTAGTATGCTAAAATAAGTTTAATGTAATATATTTAAGAACAAAAGCAGTTTTCAGCTTAATCGAATAAATAGTATCCGGAGAAGTCACTATGGCCCACAGGATCGCAAAACACACCTGGTTCATGATATGCATCGTAACAGCTGCGCTCAATGCCTCTGGGAACACACTTATGGTCCCTTCCGAAGAATTCCCGACTATTGAGCATGCAATGAGCAGAGCCGGATCAGGTGACACTGTGATGGTTAAAGATGGTGAGTATAAGGGAAGTTTCCACATTAATCCAGGAGTTACACTGAAGGCTGAAAATCTGTTTGGTGCAGTTCTCAGCGGAGGTGGAAGAGGTACCGTAGTGACCTTAAGTACCGGCTCAACAGTTTCAAAATTCGAAATACGGGATGGCACTATTGGTGTTTTCTCAACTTCAGCCCACGCTTCGGTTGTGAAATGCAGGATCGCCTTTAATCAGCAGTCCGGTATACTCTGCGTGGGGCACCTGCCCAAGATCGAAGACAACGTTATCGTCTTTAACCGAGGTTCAGGTATTCAGGGTTGGGATGTACGCACCACAAGAGCCTCAATCAGCCACAACACGATCGCATACAACGACAATCATGGAATCTCTCTTGGCGGAGAGACCGATATTACAGTAGAGCACAACATAATCGCCAACAACAGCCAATTTGGATTGAATCCGGGAGATGAAAACGTCAGAATTGAACTTAACAATAACAATTTCTGGAATAATTCAAAGTTTACCGGTGTGCTTCCCGGCAACAACATCTCTTACGACCCGATGTTTGTGGAGCCCAAGACAATGAATTTCACTCTTCAGAGAGAATCACGTCTGGCCGGACTTGGCGACAGGAATCAGAACCTTGGTGCAAGATTGGTTTATTAAAAAATGTTTAATATAACAGGAGTATACTTATGCTAAGAAATATCTCTTTAATTGCTGCGGGTCTGATTTGCCTGGTCACGTTTCACAACTCCCAATCAGCTGTGATAAACGTGCCCTCCTCTCAGGCTCAAACAATTTCAGAAGCGATGGTTATTGCCCAACAGGGTGACACTGTATGGGTCGAATCGGGTGTGTACAGAGAAAACGTTATGCTGGCTCCTGGGGTAACACTCCTTTCAAGATCACAGTTCGGAGCGGTTATCGATGGCAGAGGCAGAGGCAATGTGGTGACTATGGCCAGAGGAAACAGAATCTCCGGCTTTGAAATCAGAAATGGAACGATCGGGATTTTCAGCAATGGAGTAGGAAATGACATCATAAAAAACCGTATAGTAAATAACTGGCAATCAGGAATCATAGCCATACGCCACCTGCCCAGAATCGAAGACAATATAATCGCCTTCAACGGCGGTTCAGGAATTCAGGGTTGGGATGTGCGATCTACAGCAGCATCGATTAATCATAACTCCATCGCCTATAATGAAAATCACGGTATTTCAATTGGCGGAGAATCTGAGGTGATTATTGAAAACAATGTTGTCGCACACAATGTACGCTTTGGGCTCAAAATTTTAAGAAGTGAAGAGAATGTTCAGATCATAAGCAACAATTTCTTTAAAAATCTCTATTCACCTCGTCCTATGCCAGAAGGTAATTACTCTTTCGATCCTGCATTTGTATCACCCAGGACAAGGATGAATTTTGAAAGTGACCCCCTGCTTTGCTGCCAGACACAAAGCGCTAACAACGAAAACCTTGGTGCAAGACTAACCTATTAAATAAAAATAATGAGGATATCTTAGATATGAATATCAAATGCAAATTTTTCCGGAAGCGTATTTCTCTTCTTTTATTGTGTGGTGCGGGGATATTCAATTCAGTCTTTTCCGCTGGTCTTCCCGGGGAGCACCTACTTACTGAAAGATGGAGATACCTGTTTTCTTCGCACTCAGCATTATCCAATCCTGCATTTATCAATGAAGAGAACTACATCTCAATGCGCTTCCTGTTCACTTCAACCATGCAGGAATTCTACAAACATGAACTCGGTGTGACTCTTCCAATCGGATTGTACCAGTCTGCCGGTTTTTCCTGGCTTACATCAGGTGTTTCATCCTATGAAGGTACCGATGGAGACCTTAACCCTTCAAATATTATGATCAGGGATCAGGAAAACCTTTTCCTTTTTACCTATGCAAACAACATCTGGAATCGATTTACAGTGGGTGGAAACATCAGTCTGATACACCAGGTTGTACCCAATGAAGACAGTGACACCCGTATTGGGTTTGGTGCAGATCTTGGTCTAACCTATAAGGCCATAAGAAACCCGCTGATTGGTAACCATATGCTTGGAGTTTCCACAAATAATCTTATTTCAGTATTACTCGACTCCGAGGAAAATTACTCTACAGCACTCAGGTTCTCACTCATTTCAAACTACTGGGAAAGGCATATTGAGAGCTCTGTGGATTTCACTATCAAAGACATTTTAGCTGAGGAGTCAATTTTCGGTGATAACAGAAAGCATCTGGAATGGGATGCTACAGCCAAACTTGGCTTTTGGCTACTTCGTATGGCAAACGTCTACGCACTGGCAGGATTGAGCGACGGCAGTGACGGGCTTGATTTTATCGGTTTTGGTGTAGGATTCAACACTCCCAGTTTTACCAACGGACGCGACCTCGCAGCCATATATCAGTTTGTAAATGTTTTGGATGGTGACGGTACACAGCATACTGTTTACCTCAGAAGCGATATCGGTTATCACAGAGAAGAACGGTACGCAAGAAGAATGGCAAGACTTATCTCCCTTGCTCCTAACCAGCTCTATGACCAGGCAAGAGCCCTCTATTACCAGGGCAACTACTGGGACGCAAACGTTCTTTTCATGAGAATAAAAGTCGAATTTCCTGATTTCGGACCAAACGACTGGGTTTCATACTATATAGCAAGCTGTTTTGAGAATCTGGAGATGAGGAATGTCTCAGAACAGACATTCGCAAGGGCCAAAAGAGAATACCCACGAAGCGTAACTGTCCCCCATCTCGACCTGGGACTTATGAGACTTCACTACAGGGAAGGTGACTACAACAAAGTCAGAACTCAGTTCAATGAACTTAATAAACTGGGGGTTCCGGACTCACTGAAATACCATGCCTATTACATTAAAGGACAAACCGCGCTACAGCAGTCAAATTATTCAAGAGCCCGTCAGCTTTTCATTCAAATCCCTGAAGGTCATCCTGATTATATTTTCGCACACCATTCCGCAGCTGTGGCTAACATGCTAATGAACAATATTCCAGGTGCGATCGCGGATCTTGAACACTGTATTCAGATCACTCCCCGCAATGATGCTGAAAGAGAGATTATCAATCGTTCCTATGTGTTCCTTGGTTATCTTTTCTATGAAGATTTAAGCGTGGATGGTGCATTGGCACGAGCTGTAACAGCTCTTCGTATGGTGGACAGAACAAGTAAATACTACGAAGATGCGCTTCTTGGATTGGGCTGGACCGCTCTCAAAGCACGTCAATGGGGTGACTGTACTGATGCAGGAAGAAACCTTGTCAGAGCAACTGATCATCCCGTTCTTCAGGCTGAAGGGTACCTGTTGCAGGCATACGCACAAATGATGCAGAGAAACTATGTGCAAGCAACCAATATACTCGAACAAGCCTCCCAGATTCTTGAGGAATACAACATGCCTTCTGAATCGGAACTCAATCAGCGCAGATCTGAGTATGAAGACGTAAGAAGACGCTACAACCAACTGGGGGAAAGAGTAAGCGAACTTGGATCCACACGTCAATCCGGAATCGTCCTCTCTCAGCTTGACAGTCTTCATGTTCATCAGAGACAGTACGAACAGGATATCGACAGTTATCTTACATTCACACACGACTTCCAGAGAGCATCTTTCTTTGCCAGATCTTACGATGAAGTTAAGGATGATGTCGACTATGCATGGGCAAGAGCTGAAAGAGCTGCAACCAGACTTCCATCAGATATAGAACAGCAAAGAATTGAAGAGGAGCTCAGACAACTTCGCGAACAGCTCGACGAATCGGAATAAGAACATCACTTTACACCAAAACAAGCAGCTGTTCCCCAAAGGAGCAGCTGCTTGTTTTTTTAAGGAAACCGCTTTTGAAAGTTGTAATGTTAATAATAGTGCTGATCTTTGCTCAGGTAAACTCATTTCAAAGTGAGCGGTATTACCAGGCCACCGGTGTCTTACTGACCCAAAAAACAACCCAAGGTACCAGAAGCAGGGGCTTTAATATTGGTAAACTGTTTTTGAGAATCAACCCTCGTGAGATCTCTATTTACGGCCAGCAGAGCGGAAAGACCATAACCAAAACATTTGATGTATACAGAACAGATCATGACACACTATTTGTTGACTACAGAGATAACAATTTTAATACCCACCAGATCAAATTCCACTTTAAAGGGGATACACTTCTCAGTAACAGCAATTTCCTCTCAGATGCGGGCCCTACTGCTGAACACACCGAGATAAGGGTAATCTTAAGAGAACTGGACATTACCAGAGAACGAGAAATAATTGAACTCTTCAGATGATCTTATCAACATGTTAATCAGCAGTCTCCTTTTCAAGCGAATCGAGAACATCTGCGGTGTGTGCAGGATCTGAGAGATGAGGATCATGTTCTGTTGCCATTTCCAGGTATAACCAACCCTGGGTTCTTGCACGATATGCAAAAGGTTCAAGAAAATCTATCTGAGCCCCTGTACAATGGATAAAGGCATGTCTGACCTTATAAACTTCACCGCTCAGGCGCAGATGCTCTGTATTTGTCTTAACCGGCTGAGATGTGGTGCGGTTTATATAACTTTCTCGGATCTCATCGGGTATACTGCCCCTGGATGGCATGACAGCCGGAGGATAAGGGATTTTTTTGTCGTTGCGTTCGAAGGCAGACTGCAACAGCATATCCGAAAACTCTTTGGGGATTAGATCAACCAAAGCCTGACCGTCCTGTGGAACCAAAGCATCGATATAAACAAGCAGTTTAATTTTATCGGGAACACGATCAGCAACTCCTGTAATTACCAATCCGCTGTAACTGTGGCCGCACAAGATCACATCCTGAAGCTCTTCAAAGTGCAGTACAGCCAGCAAATCATCAATGTGATCCGATAAACCAACATCCTCTCCCAGATGAGAGCGTTCACCCATACCCGTTAAGGTGGGCGAGAAAACTTCATGTCCCCGTTTTCTGAGCTCTTTGGCAACCGGTGTCCATTCCCAGCCACCTCCCCAGCCACCATGAACGATTACGAATACCGACATTTTTATTCTCCACTTGAAATGAGAAAGCTTAACACCTCTGTTCTTTCTGTAGAGATCGAAATCATGCCAGTTTTCAAACTGAACGGACTGGAAGACAAAGTAGTGAAGACAAAACACTGGTGACAAACTGCGGATTCCAATATACAAACAAAAACTCAGGGATAGAGAAGAACCTCTCTTTCCCATCCCCGGCTAACATACACCTGTCCCCCAGAGCTTACAACAACAGATTCAATACCGTCCTTTGCCTCAACAAACTCCATTATCTCTTCTGCAGTGAAACAAAACAGCCCTGTGCTTAAAATATCTGCTGTAAGTGGATCTGAAGCCCAAACTGTCACACTCTGGTTTTTGTCACAGCTGTACCCTGTGCGGGCATTAAATATGTGATGGAGGCGTTCCCCTTCCACAATTCGGTATCTTTCGTAGTCGCCACTGGTCACTATAGCTCCGCTGGTTAACTCAACCCTCCCAAGCATACGGGCTCTTTCCCTGGGGTGCTGGATACCAATAATCCACGGTGTTGCATCTGCCTTTTTTCCCGATACCAGTATATCACCTCCGGATACAATCAGAAAATCAGTTATCCCATGCTCCTTGAGAATCGATTCGACCCCTCGTATAATAAAACCCTTGGCTAACCCTCCAAGGTCGAGTTGTGTATCTTTGTTCGTAAATGTCACAATACCCATCGATTCATCAAGCTCAACAGTACGGTAATCCACTTTCGACAAAGCCTGGGCAATCTCAGCAGAGTCAGGGACCTTTTTGTGACCGGGACTGTTTTCTGCAAAGCCCCACATCTCTTTCAGGGGAAGGATGGTTATATCAAACATCCCGTTAAGCTTATCCCCGTATTTTATGCCGGCCCCTATCATTTCTGCTACCTCTTCACTCACCGGCATGGATTGGTTTACCCGTTCGTTGAGTAGTTTAATCTCCGAATCAGGATGAGTCACAGAGAACCGTCTTTCACTTACCCTTAGATATTCATCAACCTGTTTCCATAACAGATCAGCATTAAAACCGGACTGAACTATAATGCTTATTTCTGTAACTGTGTCCATTCTGTAAAAAATGTGCCTTTTCGAAACCGGAGAATCATTGCTGAACCGGTTTATCGCTACTACAACAATTCCTGTCAAAAAAGCAAACAGTATGGTATACTTAAGCTGGCTTTTCATCATTTTCTCTTTGTTTGTTATTCCATTTAACCACATCGGAGTATGACAGTGTTCCACCGAAAATATCCAGAGCACTGCCGACGGTGGCATCAACTTTTGAATCGCCGATAAGTTTAATCTTCTCAAAATCCTCTATGGACCTGATTCCTCCTGCGTAAGTTACAGCCAGGGGTGAAGTTTGTGCTAAAAGTTCTACAAGCTCAGAGTCGATCCCGTTTTTCATACCTTCCACATCGGCAGCATGGACCAGAAACTCATCACAACTGTGACCCAATTTTTCCATCAGTTCATGATTTATCGTTTGAGATGAAAATTTCTGCCACCTGTCGGTAACGATTACAAAATTATCATCTTTTCTCCTGCAGCTTAAGTCCAGCACAAGATTATCCCGCCCCACAGCCTTTACCATTTCATCGATTCTTTCCCAAATGATCAATCCATCCCTGAAAACATAAGAGGTAACAATTACATGTGACGCACCGGCATCTATGAATTTTTTAGCGTTCTGTGGATTAATACCTCCCCCCACCATAAGCCCATCCTGGTAAGCAGCTAAAGCCTCAAGTGCAGCGGTTTCATTTCCGGGCCCCAGCATTATCACGTGTCCCCCGGGAAGGTTATCGGACTTATACATTTTGGCGTAATAAGCCGGGGAGAGTGATGATTCAAAATTTGTCACCAAACAGTCCTGATTATCATCGGAGAGAGTAGCGCCAACAATCTGCTTAACTCTCCCATTGTGAATATCGATACATGGACGAAACTTCATAAAATGAACACCTTTTGGAGATATTGAACTATTTTGTGCATTCAATATAATAATTGAACACATTGATCTTTTAAATAGCCCTCCAGTTTTTTGAACCAAAAGATTCCAAAATTTGCTCAGACCAAATAAATAGACTATTTTTCCCTTACCAACTTAGCTCAACAAAGTTCCTTTTCTATTAGCGATCTTTTTTTAAATTTATTTTCTCAGGCTTAAATTATCCAAAACAGCTTTCACATACAAGTTAAATTTTGTCATAAGAGGCTTCCATTTTGAAAAAGAAAACTACCACATTAGCATTTAGTTTGATTGTTTTCAGCTTTGTTATTTTCCGCTTTTATAACCCCTCAGTTGACTATTCCGATCAGATTGAAACTGAACTGTCTCAAGTCCAGGAGTATCTCGATTCACTCTACCATGAAATAGAAATGGTAGAAAAGGAGATTGCTTATCTGCATAGAACACGACACGGCTCTATCCGACCAGGTCAGGGGATGTTCCAGGCTCTGGATGATATGGGGATTTCCAATCCGATGAGTCTTCAGATTGTAAATGCATTGCGCGATACTGTAGAGTTGATTAATCTTAGAGCTGGTGAGAAGTTTGAAATACTTATGGACCCCGATGATTCAACAAAGATATCCAGTTTTTCCTACTCCCCCAATCCCGCAGTTGTCCACAGATTGGAGGCCGACAGTACAGACGAACTAATGTATGTTAGAATAGATCACCCAACCACTATCCGCTACAACCTCTACCAGGATACCCTCAAACAGGGCTCATCTCTGGATCAGGCACTCAGAGGCATGGGCATTCCAGGTCCGATGGTCGGAGTTGTAAACGGAGTTCTCTTATGTAAGGTCCCGTTCAGAACTCATGCCAGAGCCGGGGATCAGTTTAGAATATTGCTTAAAGAAACATTTTTCCAGGACAGCATCAGAATAGATGGCAAAGTGCTCTACGCTTATTATTCAGGTACAAGGACAGGTACACACGAGGCATTCAGGTATGAAGATTTCGATCCCAAATCAACCTTCACAGCCCATTATACAGAAGATGGTGAAGCACTTATTCATTCCGGGCTGAGATACCCACTGGACCGGCTCCATATAAGCTCACCTTACGGTATGAGACGACACCCTATCACCGGAAGGCGAACAATGCACTGGGGAGTTGACTACCGTGCACCTACCGGAACACCGGTGTATGCGGTTGCTGACGGAATAGTTGTCAAATCGAGATACAACAATATAAACGGAAACTATATCGCCATCAGACACAGCGACAATTACACCTCCTACTACCTTCACCTTCACAGGCGCAATGTTCGCACCGGACAGCGTGTCAGAGTACGCCAGGTTATCGGTACCGTTGGAAGTACGGGAAGGTCAACAGGCCCTCACCTCCACTTCGGATTCAAAAGGCCAAACGGAAGATGGATGGATCCGCTCACCAAAAGAATGATAGCCACTCCTAAGCTTGAAGGTGATAGACTGGCAAGGTTTCAGGAACAGGTGGTTGATATCAGGGAAATTCTTAACAGCGTAGATTACGAAAATAACGATGCGACAATTATAACTTTTGACAGATAGAGTTCAGATGAATAGTTTGCTCCGAACCATAAAAAAAGCCTGTCAGAAATGACAGGCTTTTCTTTTATTCAGACCCATGCATGCAATATGCTGATATAGGAGTTTTTTAAAATTCCATGTCAAGTCTGCAGGATCTTTTTTGCATATTCAATCTGACCCTTTACACTCTCATGCCCGGTGCCACCCTTTACAGTACGGTTTGATATCGCATCCTCCCAGGAGAAGAGTTTTTTAACATCCTCATCGAACAGATCCGTGTGTTTTTTCAATTCCTCCACAGAAAGCTCACTTAATGAAATTTCACTCTCAACACACAGGCCTACGATTTTTCCAATCACCTTGTGAGCCTGCCTGAAAGGCATACCCTTGCATACCAGATAATCAGCAAGATCTGTGGCAAGAAGAAAAGGATCAAGATCCTCTCTGATACGATCCGGTTTGACGGTAAGTGTAGATAGCACCTGTGTAAAGACCTTGAGTACTATCTCCATTTGAAAGAATGAGTCAAAAAGCGGTTCTTTGTCTTCCTGCAGATCCTTATAATAGGTTAACCCAAGGCCTTTCATCACAGTGGCAAGTTGCATGTAATTACCAATAAATCTTGCGCTTTTCCCCCGAATAAGCTCCAGAGAATCAGGGTTCTTTTTCTGAGGCATCATACTCGATCCTGTCGACCACGCATCATCGAGTTCAATGAAAGCAAACTCCTTTGAGGACCAGATAATCATATCCTCAGCATAACGGCTTAGATGTATACCGATTGAAGCGAAAACCGACAGAGTTTCAAGCAGGTAATCGCGTGAGCTTACCATATCCATACTGTTCATAGAAACACCGGAAAAACCAAGCTCTCTTGCAATGCCTTCCCTGTCAACGGCAAAACCACTTCCGGCAATTGCCCCTGATCCAAGCGGCAGTATATCGGTAGATTTCAGGGCGTGATTGATTCTGCTTTTCTCCCTCTCAAGCAGGAAGAAAAGAGACATCCAGTAGTGAGCAAGCAGCACAGGCTGAGCCTGTTGCAAGTGAGTGTATCCTGGAATGATTACATCCATATCATTCTGTGCCCGATTGAGTATTGCCTTTTGTAAACTTACAAGTTCATTATGTATTAAGGAGAGTTTTTTCTTTGTAAACATCCTGGTATCTGTGGCAACCTGATCATTTCGTGAACGACCAGTATGCAGCTTCTCCCCTACAGAACCAACTCTTTCTACCAGAATACGCTCCACCGCCATATGGATATCTTCATCAGATTGAAGGAATGTGATTTTCCCTGCTCTGTAGTCGGCCAGAACTGATTTGAGTCCCTCTATGACTATCCCACACTCCTCACTGCTATACACCCCAATATTGCAAAGAGCATTGGCCCAGGCAATGCTTCCTGTGATATCCTCTTCAATCAATTCCCTATCAAATGGTAATGAATTGTTAAAGGCTTCCATCAAACTGTCAGAAGATTTACTGAAACGTCCATCCCACATTTTCATGACTTATTCTCCTAAAAAAAGCGGAAGAATCTCTTCTTCCGCTTTAAAAAATAATCAACAGTAACAACACGGTTGGGAAAACCCTACTTACCCATTGTCACAAGCACTTCATGCTCCTTGCCATCTCTCAGATCAGGAATTTTGTTTCCTTCAATCTTTTTTCCGTCAAGAAGCACCTCTTTTACACCGCGCTCAACACTGTCTGGATTAATTACATTGATATTGTAGGTTGTACCTCTGAAAACACGTGTAGCTTTGAAACCAGGCCAGCTTGCAGGTATACATGGATCGATAACCAATCCGTTATACCAGGGCTTGAGTCCCAGGATAAACTCCACACCTGCAATAAACATCCAGGGTGCGGTACCGGTCAGCCAGCTGTGTCCGCCTCTGCCGTGATCCGGGTGTGAAGGACCAGTAGTGTATTCAGGATACACATAGGGCTCGACCACAAATTTATCCTGATCATCAGAAAGGTTTGGCGGCAGTGTGTTCCAATACTGACGGAATGCCTCATTACCCCTTCCCAGTAAGGCGTTAGCCTGTATGAACCATGTAACCGGGTGATTGAAGGTTGAAGCGTTTTCCTTTTTACCGGGTGCTTCACGGGTGGCTGCACCTATGGAAGCATCGGATTTGGTGTATTCAGGTGCACAGATCAGGGGACCGTGTCCGAAGTCAAGATTCTTTAGTACAGAATCAAGACACTTTGTAGCCTTTTCCCCTTCAGCAACACCAGCGATTACAGCCCAGGTCTGTGAGTTGAGGTACATTGAACCCTCTTTATTTTCCTTTGAACCTTCTTTGCGATTCGGGAAATTCTCATCGCATGTCAATCTCCAGAACCAATCCCCATCCCAGCCAATCTCATTTATCGACTTTTTCAGTACCTCATAGGCTTTCTTGTACTCCTCTTTCTTTGCCTCGTAATAGGAGGAGCGATTTTTGTTTGAATCGTATTCAAAAATCTCTTCGAAATATTTGAATGCAAGGGCAAGCTGTTCTGCAACCATCATAGATTCCCCTTTGCCCTGTTTTCCGCACTCGTTAAGATCATCGTTCCAGTCTCCACCGAGCATAAGCGGGATATCTCTTTCTGAGCGGCATTTCCATACTTTGTCAATACCCACACAAAGATGCTCAAGAACAGTACCCTTCGTGTGATCCTTTACATACTCGGGAATATCGTTCCAGAAAGGAACCACGCTGTCATTAAAACCATTTGCACAATGAAGAACTCCATCAATTTCTTTTGTGGGGACTTCTTCCAGAGCCCGGTAAGGGACTACTTCATCTAGAATACTGTAATCTTCTGTTTCCCTCAGATAATAAGCCAGTGCAATTGCCATCCAGAGCGGATCATCAGAATGGTTTGTAAAAACGTGTCCAGAAGCCTGTGCGCGATAGAAGTGATGATACACATATCCGTTCACAAACATGTGTGCAAAGAGCTCCTTTATCATCTCCTTTGCACCCTCAGGCTGAAACATTATAAACCCGAGCAGATCCTGTGCAGCATCCCGATACCCCACACCATAAGAGAGACCAAGGTGATAACGGGAAGCATCACGGCCACATCTGAAAGTTGTTTCAAGCTGAATTTTATTCCAGACATTCAGATGATTATTTACTTTCTGAACTGGGGTGTCAACAACGACCTTTGAATAAAACTCATCATAGTATTTCCTGAGGTTGTCATATGAGGCATCAACCTTTTCCATTGAGTTGAGGTCTTTCATAACAGAAGTAATCTGTTTTTCATAGGCATTATCCAGGCGATCGGCCACACCTACGACAACGCAGAACTCAAGGGTCTCCCCTGCTTTCAATGTTAAATTACTCTGCAGCGCTCCGCAGAAATGTCCTGAAGTGGTGCGAGAATTTGTAAGCTTTCCATCTTCAACACATTTAGGATTCTGCTCCGAACGATAAACACTTCCTACAAACTTTTCTCTTTCAGTTTCAAACCCATGTACAGGAAGTCCTGCAAAACTCATGAAAGCAACTTTACCCCAGCAGCCTTCATCCTTGTCCTGCTGATCTTCCGGCAAGTATGAGACACCGATTTTGTTTTCGGCAATAAGCGCGTTGCATTTTTCACTGAAGAAAGCTTCTTTGAAATGAGCATTGTTTGGCTGCTCAACAAGGTCATCCAGAGCATCTCCGGGAACCCATTCCACATAAGGGAAGAGAGAGAGATCTCTGTCCCCGCCCACATTTTCTATTGTATAGCGCCATATCTCAACATCCTTATCCTTTGGCACAAAGAATGTCACTTTGTGTTTGAGCCCTTTGTATTTGCTTGTTATGGTGGTGTAACCTCTTCCGTGCCGGCACTCATAATCTTCAAGCTCTGTAAGGGTAGGCTGCCATGTGGGCGAATAATACTCTGCGCTACGATTATCTCTGATGTAGAGATAGCGTCCAGGACGGTCTTCAGGAAGTGCATTGTAGCGACGTCTTGTGATTCTTCCATTGAGAGGTGAGATGAAATAGCTGAATCCGCCACCTGTATTGGAGATAAGTGCATGATATCTACCGTTAATTGAATAATTTATCCAAGGCTGCGGAGTATCAGGTCTGGTTATGACAAACTCTAAACCATCCTCTGTAAAATAGCCATATTTACCCATTCCTTTTCCCTCCTAAATAGTTATTTAAATTTATATCACTTAAGTTTTTGTCAAACTATACTTTTAAACCTGGGCATGATTCATAAAATAAAAATAGCAGGCCCGGGTATCAACCATATATATGTACCTATTTCAAAGCTTACTTTCTGTTTTCAGTTTTCAGATGTAAATTTCATTTATCTTTGAAATTGTATGAAATCTGATAAGTGTCATTTTCAAGCTTTGTTTTGACTTCGTAGCCTGAATTGTAGAATACAGAAAGCATAAGCTCATTTTTGACAAGCACCTTTGCCTCAAACCCTTCAACTCCGCGTTTACGGGCTATATCGGTAAGGATATTCATAAGATATGTTCCAATCCCCTTTGATTGCCAGTCATCCCGAACAGCAAATGAGATTTCAGCCATCTTTGTGGCCTTGTTCAGGTAGTAATGGGCAATACCAACAATCTGCTCTCCCCCAACATCCTGCACAACAGCAGCTATGGCCATATCGTTTGAGTAATCGATTGTGGTGAAATCCTGAATAAATTGCTGTGGAAATGATTTTGTAGGTTCATAGAACCTGAAAGCAATTGACTGCTCGGAAAGCGCATAGAACATATCCCTCAGGGCTGTTTCGTCTGATGGGCGTATGGGACGGAAATGAATATTTGTACCATCAGAAAGTGTGCGTGAAGTTTCATATTCCTTGGGATAATAGGGGCCTTTTGAAGGAAGCTCTTTTTGGTGCGGGTAGATGTAGGAGTGAGTCTTGGCTTCCTTTAGTATCTCATTACGAAAATCAGGATGGGCGATTTCTGCCAGTGCAAGTACACGCTCCCGTATATTTTTCCCAAAGAGATTTACAATCCCGTACTCAGTAACTATATAATGCACATCGGCACGGTTGAGCACCACTCCCGCTCCCTCTGTCAGTTTGGGAACAATTTTGGAAGCTTTACCGTCCGGAGATGTTGAACGAAGGGCGACGATCGATTTTCCATCCCTTGCCCGTGAAGCTCCTCTGTTGAAATCCCCCAATCCACCGATTCCGCTGTGAAATTTGTAACCTACAGAATCGGAACAGACCTGACCTGTCATATCCACTTCAACGGCCTCGTTTATCGCAACCATCCTGTTGTGTTCACTTATGATATTGGGATCGTTTACATATTCAGAGGGGCGAAATTCAAATATCGGGTTTTCATGAACAAAATCATACAGTTTACGGCTACCCATACAGAAGCTAGCGGTGATTTTACCTCTGTTCTTTGTTTTACGCGATCCGTTTACGATACCTTTTTCCACAAGGGGAATAATGGACTCATTAAACATTTCAGTATGAATTCCAAGATCTTTTTTGTCTTCGAGGTAACTGAGAACAGCCTGGGGTATATTTCCTATTCCCACCTCCAGAGTAGAGCCATCCTCAATAAGTGAGGCTATATTCAGAGCAATAGCTTCTGTTACCGGATCTGCTTTGGGCTGGTTGTATTCGAGCAGATCTCTCTGGCTCAGCACAACTGCATCTACCATTTCAACAGGGATAAAAGAGTCTCCCATAGTACGGGGCATATTCGGGTTAACTTCCACAATTATGGTGAGACTGTTTTCAGCTGCAGCTTTCACGATATCAACAGAAATACCCAGGCTAAGGTTGCCGTTTCTGTCGGGCGGACTTGTCTGAACCAGTGCCACATCAATGGGCAGTCTTCCTGTGCGGAAAAGGGTTGGTATTTCCGAGAGGTAAATTGGCAGATAATCTCCCCGGCCCCCGGCAATAGCCTCTCTTACATTTTCGGCCAGAAAAAAACTGTGGGCTCTGAACTTCTTTGCATACTCTTCCTTAATATAGGGAGCATCACCCTGGGTCAGGAAATGATAAATTTCCGAATCAACGATATTGTTTCCATCCTTAACCAGTTCATCCACAAGAGTCTGGGGCTGACCACACCCTGTACCGATAAAGATACGATCTCCAGGATTTATCTTACGGATGGCGGATTCGGCATCCATAACCTTCTTCTCATAAAGAGTTTCCCATGCTGGCATTACCCGTTCTCCTTTTCTAATACAATTCTTGCATCAACCACAAAAGCCCCGTCGCCCTCGTGGCCCACCTTAAGCGGGTTTATATCGATTTCAGAGATTTCAGGAAAGTCAATAACTAACTGTGACATTCGCTGCAGATTCTCGACAATAGCCAAAATATCATAGGGTTTTTCCCCGCGGGCCCCCGTAAGAAGCTTGTAGGATTTGGTACTTTCGATCATCTTGATACATTCTTCACTGGTAAGCGGAGCCAAACCGAAAGAGACATCTTTAAGCACTTCCACAAATATTCCACCCAAACCAAACATCAGAACGGGTCCAAACTGAGGATCTTTTTTCATCCCCAAAATAACCTCACGTCCCCCAAAGATCATTCTTTCAATCAGTACTCCCTTGATATCCGCATCTGGCTTTTTTCTCTTAACCCGAAGCATCATCAGTTCAAACGCATCTTCAACAGCAGAGGCATTCTGCATCCCGACCTTCACACCACCCACATCAGACTTATGAAGGATATCGGGAGAGGAGATTTTCATGGCAACAGGAAACCCTACTTCAGAGCTGAATTTGGCAGCTTCTTCCACATTTGTTGCCACAAGTCCCGGAGGTACATTGAAATTATAGGCTTTCAGTATAGCTTTGGCATCAGCCTCACCTATCTCCATGTACCCTGTACTCATTATGGCCCTTATGGTTTTGATTACAGGTATTTTATTAACTGCAAAGCGCTCCACAACACGCAGCGGACGGCTCTTGTATCTTGAATAGGTCACCATTTCCCGCATTGCGCGTGCAGCACGCTCCGGAATTGAATACTGGGGGATGCGGTTTTCTCTGAGAATCTCAACACCTTTTGAAACGATATCTGCTCCCATGAAACAGGCAAGTATCGGTTTTTCATATTTTTTTGAACACTCCACTATTGCATTTGCGATTGCAACATCATCGGTCATTTTTTGTGGTGTAAGAATAACGATAAGACTATCCACTTTATCGCTGGCAAGCAGTGTGTCCATAGAGCTTCCGTACAGATCCCCACCGGCATCACCCAGAACATCGACCGGGTTGTGCACCGAAGCGGCACAAGGAAGCTCCTTCATAAGATTCTCCTTGACCCCATCATCAAGTTTAGCCATCTTCAGCCCAGCCATTTCCAATGCGTCGGTCATCATGATTCCGGGACCACCGGCGTTGGTTACAACTGCAACTCTGTCACCTTTGGGCAGAGGCTGATAGGCAAACGCGGTTGAAATATCGAAAAGATGCTCTATTGAATCCACTCTGATCACACCGGAACGTTCGAAAGCACTGTTGTATGCACTGTCCGCTCCAGCAAGACTGCCGGTGTGAGATGATGCAGCCTGAGCACCCGCAGCGGTACGTCCCGATTTAAGAATAAGAATCGGCTTTGTTTTACCTACACGCTCGGCAACACGCATAAACTCCTGACCTCTGGAGATATCTTCCAGATAAGCAGCGATAACCTTGGTGTTATCGTCGTAGTGAAGATTATTGAGGAAATCCACTTCATCCAGCGCTGCTTTATTCCCAAGAGATGCCAGCATCGAGAAACCAATCCTGTTTTCAACCGACATATCCTGAATAGCAGTTATAAGCGCACCCGATTGTGATATAAGTCCGATCGAACCGGCTTCATTCAATCCCTGACCAAAAGAAGCATTCAGTTTATGCCATGGATTTATCAGCCCAAGACAGTTGGGACCTACCATGGTCATGTTGTTCTGACGTACAATCTGAACAATTTCTCTTTGTAGTTTACGTCCCTCTTCACCCGTTTCTCCGAAACCGGCAGTAATCACAATAACAGCTTTCACTCCGTTTGATGCACAGTCTCTTAGCATCGGGATTACCAAATCACGTTTTATAACAATAACCGCCAGATCTACAGTCCCGGGAACCTCATCCAGCGATTTATAACATTTCACACCCAGAATCTCGTCAACCTTGGGGTTTATAGGATAGATATCTCCTTCAAAGCCACCCTTTATGATATTATCAAGGACATTATTACCAACCTTTTTACTGTCGGAGGAAGCACCTATCACAGCAACAGATTTAGGACGAAGTAGCTTTTCAAAATTCATAAAAAAATTCCCTTTCATCTACCCTATTAAAACTGTTCTAAAAAAAGGAGTTTAACCATTTAACTACAAAAAGAAAAGTAGATAAAAATACATTGTGCCGTAACACAAAAGGCTTCAGATCTACATCAAAAACCATTATTTTTGTTTTATATTAAAAAAGCATGGCAATCGGCCAGCATATTTCTTTGCTACAGCTGAAAATATGTAAAAGAGGCTCTGGAAATGAAAACTAAACCCGCTGCATTCATCCATTCCAAAGAGATAGAACGATATCACTACCCACCTGACAATCCATTTAAAACGGAACGTGCTTCCATGACACGGAAAATCCTGCTTGAACACAACCTGTTTACCGGCAATGGTCGTTTTGAAGAAGCTCCCAGACCGGCTAAGGAAAATGAGCTTCTGCTTTTCCACAGCAAAGAGTATCTTGAAACATTGAAAAGAGTTTCGCAGGGGAGATTCAGATCTGAGGATTTCCAGATGGGGCTTGGGACCGGTGACTGTCCGGTTTTCCCCGACCTCTACGCTTATTCCAAACTGGCTTCAGGGGGGACAATTCGGGCAGCAGAGCTTATTCTTGAAGAGAAAGCGCAGCTGGCGTTCAACCCTTCCGGGGGATTTCATCACGCATACAGCAATGAGGCCGGGGGGTTCTGTTACATAAACGATGTTGCACTTGCCTGTAAAATTTTTCAAAAAGCAGGTAAGAGGGTTTTTTGTCTCGATATCGATGCACATCACGGAAACGGAACAGAAACAGCCTTCATTGATGACAACTCAGTTTTCACTGTCTCACTACACCAAAGCGGTACAACACTGTTTCCCGGGACCGGATTTGAACATGAGATCGGCATCGGAGCGGGAAAAGGGTTCAATGTAAATGTTCCACTTCCGGCGGGGTGTGATGATGAACTGTACCTCTCGGCCTATAACAGTATTGTGCCAGTGCTGCTTGAAAAATTCAACCCCGATGTTTTGGTAATTGAAATCGGGATGGATACATTATCAGCAGACCCTCTGAGCAATCTTAATCTGACTATTAAAGTAATTGCAGATATACTTCCTAAGCTCCGCGATACAGAAATCCCGATCCTCGCAACGGGAGGAGGGGGTTACAATCCACGGGATGCAGCAAGAAGCTGGGCTTTTGCCTGGAGTGTGTTATGCGGTGTGGAAACTGTTGAGGATGTAGGGGGAAGAATTTTTCATGACAAACATCTTGCCCAAGAATCAGGCTACTTCACCCCTTCGTCTCCAATGACCCAAAGGAGCAACTCAGAATTGGTCAGCAATATTCTAGAAAAGATAAAAAGGATAATTTTTCCACTACACGGAATAAAGAATTAGCAGGGGATAATTTTTTCACCCTGCTTTGAAACCATGCCGGGAATTCGGACCGCATTACACCTGCAAGCAAAGTATCTGTGAACTGCAACTCTATTGCGGCATTGAGCTTTTCTATCCTGCATTATTCTGCACAGGAACCTTTATCATCAATGCAACAGCAGCAGCAATGATACATGCTATCCCCGCGACAACGAAAGCTGCCTGATAATTCCCCACTGCAAACATTTTTTCCGCAATCTCCCCAATATTATTGGAAACCAGGTATGGAATGTTTGATTCCACACGCATCAATTTTGCAGCAAGAAAAGGTCCGACAATTCCGCCTGCACCATAAGCAGTATACATCCATCCGTAATTAACCCCTAAATGCTTTGTCCCGAAATAATCAGCAGTTAAAGCAGGGTAAATTGCAAGAAAACCTCCAAAACACAACCCCACAACACCGATTCCCAACAGAAACAATGGGAAACTCTGCATAGAGTTGAGCATAAGCATCACAGTCCCGCATAAAATGAACATAACAACTAATGTAGTTTTCCTGCCAATAGTATCAGAGATCTTCCCCCAGATAATCCGTCCCCCGGAATTAAACAGTGCCAGAATGGAGACTGCCATTGCACCCAAAGCCCCGATTCTTAGAAATTCAGCTTCCGGAACCGGAGGCACTATATCTGCAATACCCATCGACTGCCAGATCGGAGAGGCTTTCATGATCACCTGCAGCCCTGCGGTGCAGCCAGCAAAATAGGTTATCCATAAAAACCAAAAAGCTGGTGTTCTGAGCATTTGCGAAGGGGTGAAATCGGCTGATTTTAAGGATGAACCGTCTGCCTGTTTTGGAGGACTCCACCCTGGAGGAGAATATCCTTCGGGCGGATTTCTGAGCAACTGCGCCCCGGCCACAACCGCCACCAGAAAAATTATTCCAAGCGCCATGAAAGTATTGAACACCCCAAGACGTGGAAGGGTAAAAAGATCGACAGCAAAAACCTGATAGGCACCTCCGGAAACAAGCCCTCTTGCCAGAGGGGCAAAAAAGAACGCCCCGGCTCCAAACCCCGCTACAGCCAGTCCCGATATTAGCCCCCGTTTATCGGGAAACCATTTGACACAGGTTGCAATGGGGCACACATACCCAGCTCCTATCCCTATTCCACCAAGAATTGAAAAGGTGATTATTAACCAGATTAACGCCATAGGTGGAGAGAAATATTGAGTAAACCTGGCAAGAATCAGTCCCACACCCAGAATGATCCCTCCCGCAGTTGCAACTTTCCTCGGTCCGAGACGATCCTGAAAGCGCCCCCCGAATATCACAGCAAGCGCAAATGATGCCAGTACAAGTTGAGCTGGCAGGGTCACTGCAGTTTCAGACCATGAAGGATACACACTCATAAGCGGTGTCTGGAATACACTCCAGATATAAACCGCTCCAAGGCTTACCTGAATGATTAAAGCCCCTGCCACAACAAACCAACGGTTAAACACCTTCTCACCCGACATACCCTGCTCCTTACAAGCTGAAAAGAGAAATTTAAGATGGACAAATTGGGTACACAATCCAACCCCTGAACACTTAAAATAAATGAAGCCATTAAGAAAATGCCCTGTTACATCAAAGCACCGGTGCAGAATTTTCGATAGGTGAAGGTATTTCGTTTTTAACACCAAAAGGATTGTGTTTTTTTCTCCCTGATTTATAATCCTCCCATACCAGGGCCACAAAGCAGCCACTCTTTAATCCAAATTTTTTGAGATGATACACTTTCGCGCCTAATACACCGTTCTGTATTGCTCGTCTTGTTGCACGTCTGAACTCTGTATCCCACAGAGCTCAGACGTGAAGAATACAGCATAACAGAAAAAAGCAGAGATTTAGTTTCCAAAAAGCTCAACTTGAGAGACTGAACCTGAAGTAGGGATTCAGAATAGAATCTTTTTGAGTGTTGTTGTTTCTGACCTTAACCGCTTTTGATTATCACCTAAGCGGTTATCACAAATAAATTCAGAAAAGCAGTCGAGAGTTTCACCTTTGTAAATTTTATGGAGCCCAGTTTGCTCTCTTTATCCAAGAGAAGAATAATAAAGAAAAACATAAAACAATAGTTTTGACCTAAGATTAAGAGGTTTTTTCACTTTTCCGAGATTCTTTATGACAAAAATCTAAAAAGAGAAGACTTCAGTTTGAGCCTCCCTGTATCAGCTTGCGAGGCCCCCCCTTTCTCAAGGATTCTTTTTTGGCTTCCCTTTCGAAAGGATTTTGCTATGAGTAAAAATATAGGTATTCTATCTATGCAGAAAGTCGTTAACTATGGTTCATTTCTACAGGCATTCGGATTAAAAAAGTTACTCGAAAATTTTAAATACGATGTGTTTTTTCTGGATATAGAATCAGGCGAGCACCTGCCTGGATTGGAAAGCAGGAAAAAACCACTCCATTCCAGAATAAGCAAACTGGCCACATCTTTTTGTCCCGGGAAAAGATCACCCTTCAATACAGAAGAGAAACAGTTTTTATCCAAACTCAAACAACAATTCCATGAAATTTTCTTCCCCATTCTTGAGCTGGAGAAGAAAAAACCCGAATATTTCGACTGTGTGGTTATCGGAAGTGATGAGGTGTTCCATGCATGTCAGAAATCTCCCTGGGGGTTTTCTAAACAGCTTTTTGGGGAAGGTATACCCTCCCGGAGAGTAATCTCCTATGCCGCATCTTTCGGCAACACCACTAAGGAGAGTATCAATAACTTTGGTATCGGCAATGAAATAGCCCAATCCCTTAAAGGGCTCTGGTCAATTTCTGTCAGGGACAAAAACTCCTATGAGCTTATAAAACACTTAGTACATAAAGCCCCTCTTTTGCACCTGGATCCGGTTCTTGTCTACGATTATCATGATTACCTTAGCCCAGTCAATGAGAACGAATACATCATTCTCTATGCATATCCGGGCAGAATGTCAGAAGAAGAGAAAGAGCAGATTGTAGATTTTTCAAATCAGAAACAAAAGAAACTCTTATCAATTGGATGTTTCTACCCCTGGTGTGATGAAGTACTCTTTCCGACTACACCCTTTGAAGTGCTATCCTATTTCAACAGTGCAGATTACATAATCACAGACACTTTCCACGGTACCATTTTTTCCCTGAAATACAACAAGAATTTTTGTACTTTCGTACGCGATTCCAATCGTCACAAAATCACTCACCTGCTCGACAAACTGGATCAGAATTCACGCATTGTGAATGAGAGTTGGGAATTAGATAAGGTCCTTAAGTCTGCTCCTGACTATTCACTCACCAACGAAATCATTAAATCTGAAAAGAGGAGTGCAGTTGATTACCTCAGAGAATCTCTGCCCTAAGGCGTGATATCTTTTGAGGTAGATTACCTTTTCCTGCTGTTTTGTTAGGCGTGTTTTTTTGAGAGAGAGAGAGATCTTCATAAAGGCACGCCTTTTTGTAGCGTTTGGTCTGAGTCTGCAGGTTGGTATAGTTATTGAGCATCAACACACATTAGACATGGTGATATTTAGAAAGATTTCTCCACTAAAATACGAGACAATTACAGTTTAGCTCCTGCGTTCCAAAGGTAAACACCTTTATGACTTCAAGTAACAACAAACGGATAGCCAAGAATACGATGATGCTTTATATACGCATGATGTTAATCATGGTGGTATCCCTTTTCACCGTACGAGTGGTGCTCAATACTCTCGGAGCCGTTGATTACGGAATATACAACGTAGTTGCTGGAATCGTGGTGATGTTCACTTTCTTAAGCGGCACAATGGCATCTGCGTCCCTTCGCTTTTTCTCCTTCGAGCTTGGAAAAAATGACTTTAAACAACTGAATAAGATCTTCAGTTTAACGGTTACGATGTATGCGCTGATTTCGGTAGTGGTTTTGGTTTTGGCGCAAACAGTCGGATTATGGTTTTTAAATACATATATGACTATACCAGCAGAAAGAATGAGCGCTGCTAACTGGGTATACCAATTTTCGATCTTCTCCTTCATCCTCACCATCATGACCATCCCCTACAATACCGCAATTATTGCCAGAGAAAACATGAATGTATTTGCATACATCAGTATAGCAGAGGTACTCTTAAGGCTTGCAATTGTATATATATTAATTCTCTTTGATGTTGATAAGCTGAAGCTCTACGCTGCATTGATGTTCTCAGTTGTATTAATATCCACTTATCTGTACCGATCATTTTGTGCCAGACACTATGAAGAGTGCAAATACCGGTTTTTATGGGACAAGAAGCTTTTTGCCACACTTCTAAGCTTCTGTGGCTGGAACCTGTTTGGGGCACTTGCAGGGATGCTTAAAATTCAGGGAACTAATATCCTTCTTAATATGTTTTTTGGCCCTGTTGTAAACGCTTCACGGGGAATAGCCTATCAGCTCAGTGCCAGAATTAATGAATTTGTGATGAATTTTTCAAGGGCAATAAACCCTCAGATTACAAAGTACTATGCAGCAAACGATAAAAACAGAATGTTCAAACTGATCTTCAGGGGCTCAAAGTTTGCCTTTTTCCTCCTGTTTTTAATTTCCATGCCCCTTGTCCTTGAAGCCCCTTACATACTGACTTTGTGGCTCTCGGATTTACCCGAATATATCGTCATCTTTACAAGGCTCATCATTGCCATTGCACTGATTGACTCTCTTTCATATGCTCTGATGACAGCAGCTCAAGCAACCGGAAACATAAAAAAATATCAGGCCGTTGTCGGAGGCACTCTTCTTTTGAACCTTCCTGTGTCATACTTATTTCTTAGCTTAGGATATCCGCCCCAAACAGCTCTTTACGTGACAATTGCAACTGCAGTCAGCTGCCTCGTTCTGAGATTGGTTATGTTAAAAAAAATGATTGGAATATCTGTCTCCAGCTATTTAAAATCAGTTGTTTTGTCAATAGTATCTGTTTCATGCCTTGCATACACGATTCCCTTGTTTGTTTTATTCAACTTACAGGAGGGGTTAGTGCGTTTGGTCATTGTAACATTCACAGGCGCACTGTCTTCCTTAACTTCCATATATTTCATCGGATTTTCAGACAAAGAGAGGACGTTTGTCCTGAGTGAATTAAAAAAACGGGTGGGCAGAAAAGCAGAAAAAACTAACAGAAAAAAAATCTACTCATATGAGTCTTAAACTGTTCTACTCACATTCTTGGTAAGAATTTATGGACTGAATACAAAATCATTCGTTTTCCATAATTTGATATTTTGAAAACAGAAAGGCCGGGAAGCGGACTCGAACCGCCGGCCTACTGATTACGAATCAGTTGCTCTACCAACTGAGCTATCCCGGCATTTAATAAGAAAAAATGCTAACCTGCAGAAAAAATAAAACTCTGATTACGGTGATGCAACCGCACGAAGTTGTCTTGTTGCCTGACGCTGAATATTATTTACTAAAGAAAGCTCATCGCTGAGCCTGCGCCTTATGGCATTTGAAAAAGAGATATTGGAGATCAAATTGCACTGCTCTATTGCAGCAGAGAAGTTTTCCTGTTCCATATATATCTGTGCAAGAGCAAGTCTGCAGATTGTTTCATTGTAACCGTTGTTGGGTGTTTGATTCGTGACTATAGAGAGGATTTTTTTGTAGGCGTTCACAGCTTCATCATAACGTTTCAATTCCTTAAGTGAATGGGCACGACCAAACAGGAAAGCCATGGACTGAGGATACTTTTGCAGCATTTCATCTGAAATGCTCAGCGCTTCAGCATATCGTTTTTCGTTCACAAACACTTCTATCAGGGTAACAGATGCAGCCGTTTTGGTGTAAAACCCATTCTCTCTCACCCGTATAAGCTTCCCTATCCCCTCTTCCCTCTTATCCTGCACGCCTGGCATCCACCATAACAATCGCATTAGAGCACTGCGCCAATATTCATATGCCCCTATACCAAACTGAATATCTATAAGATCACTGCCTGCTTTTTCCAATTCAAGCAGCTCGGAGACGCCCCTCCACCCATACCTGAAAGCAGTGATCCAACGTTCATAGCGAGCTTCATATGTCCCCTTGAAACCATCGGCTCCACCCTTGAAAAACCGGGCCACCTCGTTATTTCGATCTGCTGAGAGCATGTTTTCTGCTTTTTCTATAGCCAGATCACAGTATCTGTAGAAATCCTCTTCCCTGCTGTCAGACTGAAAATGAGCCATCCATGAGTCTATGGCTGCGGCCATAAAAAAATACCCTGCCGGATGATCTGAATACCTTCGTATAATTTTTCTTGCTTCTTCCTCTGCCTGTCTGAATTTGTTTTGAAAAATGTAATCTATACTGGCCATAGCCCAGGTGTGCATATCTTGTGGCAGAGCCGGTCCGGAACTCTGTACTCCCGTAAATAGTAGCAGAATAATACAAAGCAGTTTAATTATTTTCATTTTTGCTGGATTCAGAGTAAAATTCATATTTATTGTAATATCGATCCCACATACGGTGTGGTTTATGATATCGATATTTTCTCACGATTCTTGCCTTAACATCCTTTAGAAAGTAAAAATCCACCTCGGCTCTGGCAGTGTATCTTCCTTCATCATATGTCTGATAGAGCGTAATTTCGTAATATGGATTCTCCAAAATCCCCACCGGATCAACCCCATCAAGAATTGCCTCAAGATCATCTTCAAGGATAATATCGAGTTTTTTGCGAACCGCCTCTTCACTTTCACCACAAAAGCAGAGAAAGATCAACGGAAACAGCAGGATTAATCTTTTACATCTCATTATCAAACACTTCCTAATTGTACTATTGTTTTCTGATCATTTCAACCTGAATTTCTCACAGGTTAATATTTGTGGACCCATTACAGAAAATATAATTATATATTAATGTAAAGAATAAAAAAAGGATGCCATTATAAAATAAAATGGCATCCTGTACCTATAAATATCAAGCACACATTTTCAGAAACGGTATGTTGCACTAACACGTTTGAAAAGGTGGTGCTGAGGGCCACTGAAGAGATTTGTGAAAGTATAGGCTAAGTCTTCAGCTGCAACAAAGTCCACTCTGAACCTGTCTTCGATATTTACACCAAATCCAAGTCCCACCAGATCCTCATCAGAACCATCGGCTTCGGGATTTTCAATCCATCTGCCTGAGTTAGGACCGTTTGTTGCATATCTGACGACTTTTTGTCCACCCACTCTTAAAACAAACCAGTCCCAAACCAGGTTTCTCTCAACACCGAAACTCACTCTTGCTCCATATGATTCTTCAGAATCAAATTCATGCCAGTCGTTTCTTGTGTAGAGTCCCTGCAGACCAGCAAAAAAGAACCCTCTGTCAATATTCATGTTGAGTCCCAGCCCAGCTGCGAAATCGATCAGCCTTGTCTCACCATCCTGAAGATTGACCAGATTAAAAGAAGCCTGAGGTACTACAGCTCCGTTTATTGCAGGTACAGAAGCAAAAGATCTCAGATCCCCGCGAATAAACCAGTCCCTGTCTGCGATAGTTAACTCATTGTCATCTATTGTGCCGATACCAGTCAATAGACCAGCATTTACAGAAGCTTCAAGTTCAAGCCCAGGACCTACAGGAGACAATATACCCAGTGTTCCTTTGTAGACACCTGATTCAAAATCAATATTGTTGTTTTCAGTTACTCTCTGATGTGCTAAGTAGAGTCCAGCCCCTATTGATACACCATTGCGCAGTGTGTATGAGCCGATCAGATCAACTCTTCCCACGGGACTTTCCAGATTTACATTTGAAGAATTATCGGGAAACGCTACAGGCATGTGTGTAGAAGCAACATTCCCATTTGCATCAAAAGTTTTTACAGGTGTGATATAATCGAGCATTCTGTCATGCCGATTGAAAACAGCAGCAAAAGAGATGAGTGAAGCCTCATCCTGTTCTGTGAACCGGTTTGAGATTATTGCACCAAAGAAAGGTCTTTCAGCATCACGATTGAATCTGTTTAGAGCAGAAGACCTGTCTCCTTCTCTTTGTTGATATACACCAAAAGAACCATAAACCATGTTAGGATACAGATTTACAGTGGCAGGGTTAGTGAAAATACTGACCTCATCTCTATAGAAAGCATCATCCCTTCCCATCACCACAACGCGTGCGTCAGTTGCATAACTGCTAATAACGCATCCAGCAGCAAGCATCAAAGCCAACACTTTGCCCATAAAAATTCCTCCATTCAAAAAATAAAAGCGGTTAACCTGTTAGGGATTAATAATGAGGATGCGCTATTTGAGCACATCCTCATTTATTAATAGTAATTATATAATTCCAGTAAGAATAAAAGCAAGATCATTGTGAGAATACGAAAGGATAGACGATCTCGGTAATATCTCCCGGTTGGTCAATCTGACCAAAATTCCATCTTCTTATTCTTTGAACAACCTGTTGTTCCAGAACAGAATCATTGATAGTTGATTCTGTAACTTCGCAGTGAATGACTACTCCAAACTCATTAATAGCGAATTTAACAGTTATTCTTCCGGAAAGCCCGGGCTGATCTCTTAAACGTCTGTTATACTCATGCCTTAAAGATGCCATGTTCTGCTGAACAATCCGCTGAATACTTGCCCTGCTTCTTCCACCAGTTAAGGCACCACCCTGTGCTACAGGAGCAGTAACTTTTAGTTCACCGCGTGTTCTCATATCAAGATTACTACTACCGCCACTGGTCAAATTACCCATAAGGTCAGCAATTCCGCCACCGCCGCCGCCCATGCCACTTCCGTAGCCGGTACCGCCGGAACCGATACCAGTAACTCCCCTTCTACCAGCACCGCTGCTTCCACCGGTTTTCAGTCCGCCCGAACCCTGCATCACAGCATCTAATCCGCTGGAGAAGCCACCTTCACCGAAGATGTCTGCAGAGGCGACAGATTTACCAGTGATCTCACCGGATATAATACCAAGTACGCCTTTTTGTGTAGCTCTTTCACGTGGGTCTCCCCCCCCCCGGTAGACCTGCCAGAACCAGAGTTCTTCTGTTCTCTGAGGCTTTTCTGATCAGTTTGGACCTCTTCCGGTTCCTCCTCCTTTTCCTCCAGAGTAGCATCGATCTCATCGGTTGTGATAAGCCTTGCAGTTCTCTCCTCGGGAAGTCGGTCAAAGAAGTCAGTTGCAACATCCACAATTTCCAGGGTAGTCATCCATACGCCCAGTGCGATTGCCAGGATAAGAACAACTATCTCAAGGTTTCTTAAACGGCTATCTTTTTCGAGAACGAAAATGTCTCCTCTCTCTTTAAGCCTCTGAGCATACTCTTCATCCGTAAGTACCCTTCCAGGTTCTTCCTCATCATCATCCACTGGGGGCCTGGCGGTATTAGCGTCTGGAGCAGCAGGAGCAGGTGCTCCCAGTTCCACTAATTCTACCTCAGCACCTATAGCGGTGAATTGAGAACGAACTCTGTTGGCTTCCTCTTCATCCGCTTCCTTGCGAATGCAGACCGGCTTTTTTGTGATGGCATTATACACCACCTCAAACTGGCTTCCGGACCACCGTGCTATCTCCTCTGCTATTCGGGTAGCACGCTGAGAGTCCTGGCATTTTTTAATAAGGATTTTGTACTTCACCGTTATTCATCCCTTTCCATGACAGCAAAGTTCATGTTATTGTACCCGGCACTGCCACAAGTAAACATCACTTTAAAAAGCACATCAAATTCGATATTTTTATCTACCTGAATAACAATTTGCCCTCTGACAGCATCGAGTGAGTTTAAAGCAACCATCCTCTCTTCCTCAGCGTAGACTTCCTTGAGTCGTTCGTAAAGGTCCTGAACCATAGGAGCGTGCTCATCTTTTGGTATTTCTCGTACATCATCGGTGGGTATCAAAGGCTGATTGTCCAAAAGGATCATTTCATCGGTAACCGCCAACTGAAGGGATACCTCCTCTGGTCTGCGTTTTGATTCTGAGTTGGGCAAAACCAAATTGTCGGCATTGGTGACAAGTCCCCCCTCAGCAGAATAGTTTTGCAGGAGAAAGACAAGAAGAATAGTGAGCACATCAAGAAGGGAGGTTATATTAAACTCCCCCTCTTTCTTTTCTTTGTTATATCTACCATGACTGGCCATATCAACTCCTCAACTTGGATATGGAGATATTGGGAAAATCCGCAGCTCTTGCGGCATCCATTATCTGAATTATTTTATCATAAATCACATAATTCTCGGCTGCGATAATGATATCTTCAATATCATCTGCATCGGGATGTCGATCCTTTACCCTCATGAGCCTGTTTGTCAGCTCATCATATGCAGAAAGAGGTTGCAGAGTGAATTCAGAAGGATCATTTACCACAATCATTCTTCTTGGATTGGTAAGAGCATAAACGGTATCTCCCGCACTTACACTTCTTACAGGAGTGCCATCGACATCTGTGATCATTTCCCTATATCTGCTGTAAAGTGTTTCCAGAACCTCCCCGTCTTCGTCTGTGGTGTAGAGAAAAATCTCATCCCTTTCATACTTTGTAAACACAGTGTCTCTGTAGGGATTATGAGGCATCTCTCCCGGAACATGCCGTACGAGAGTGTCATTCATCGTTACTCTGCAGATATACCTGTGATACTCGTTGTAGTAAAGACTGGGCAAAAATCCACCTCTTGCAGCAAGAGTTACCAGTGAATCGGTGACAATGGCAGTAAGAATCAACTTATTGCTTTCGTCTCTCTCGTCGCGTTCGGTAACAGCTTCCCTGGGCTGAGATCCCCGTGATTCAGGTAGCCTGATATCGATAATGGATATTCTTGCGAATTCCGAGGTTACAAGAAGCATGGGAATCAGCACCACCATCAGGTTCATGAATGGTTTCAGATCCATTTCGCTGCTTTTAAAACTTTTCTTTCTTTTTTTATTTGCCATGGAATTTCCTCTCCATTCCAGCTTCTTATTCTTCTACCAGGTTAATTAGTTTAGATGTTTTCTCATCCAACTCTTCGATAACACGGTCAGATTTTGTTGCGAGCAAACCATGAATCAGCAGAGTAGGAATAGCAGCAATAAGTCCGAAAAGGGTTGTTGACATGGCAACCGAGATACCGGTAGCGAGTGCCCCGGCCCTTTGAGCGGCAGGAACGTTTGCCACAGCATCAAAGGCGATCATCAGTCCGTAGATAGTTCCCATAAGACCAAGCAGAGTGGCAAGATTTGCCAGAGTGGGCATAATGGGGATATTTCGGCTGATTTTTGGAGCTTCTGTTAAAAACACTTCATCAACTGCTTTCTGCACAGCTTTTGTTCCCTTACCTCTGTTGGCAAGAATTACTTCAACACCTTTAGCCAGAGGGGTACCCTGTGCCCTAGAGTATTTAATCGCTTTATCATAGTCGCCAGCTTTCAGGAACTTCGAAATGTTGGCCATAAATACCCCTCGCTTGCTTCCGCATTTAAGGAACAGATACCAGACCCTTTCAATAATAAGTGCTAAACAGCCTGCAAATATAACAAGAATTGCCCACATTGCAAAACTACCCGGAGACACGAACCCATCAACAATAAACTTGAACAACTGCATTTTGAACTCCTTTCATAACAGGAAACGTGGTGATATAATAAAATGTTACAATTTTCTTCTAAAAGCTAAAATTGAATTGGCAATTTATGTTTTCTCCTTTCAGGGTAAGGTACTCAGCTGCCCCTGAGTACCCTTATTCTCTCCTCCTCAACTGAAATGTTACGTCTGGCTTCCGTTTCAATTCGGTTCAGCTGACTGATCTTATCCTCAACAGGGATGTCCCTGTTCATGATATTCTGAATGCGCCGCATGTTTCTTTCAAACTCATGATCATCTATCCCAAATTCAGAAGATGCAACCGGATCCACTTCAGGTGTCCACTGCACGATCTCCACACCGAAAACCTCTGATCCCGGATGTATATATCTGATACGGTCCTTTATAGTTTCCACCCATGGACTCTCAGCAATTCCTATCTCAGCTGCAGCCATTATACCCTCTTCATATTTTGGAAGAGCATGGTCCAAAGACTCAAGATATCTTTCTTCAAGAATCTGGCGGTAAACTTCCCGTTCATCCTCATCAAGCTCATCGGGAATCGGAGCGTTCTTGAAAGTGATACCGACCTCTTCCAGGATATGCCCCAGTCTGTACGCCATCTCCATATACCTGTCCATGGACTTGTTGATATACTCACCGGTGAAGTTCTGGGTTTTTGCCCATTCGATGTTCTGTAAAAAATAATCCTGGGCTCTGAGATAGTATGGCTCAAGGGTCATTAGCACCTGTATTTTGCCTGCGATCTGCTGATCAGCAGATCCAAACAGAGTCTGGTTTGCAACAGCCTCGGCCATATCCACAAATCCCTGACCGACCATATACGTACTTCTCACAGTCCACTCCCGGATACCGAGTTCAATGGCACGTGCAAAGTACTGTGCGGGTTTGGCCAGCGCTTCTGTCTTCTGGTTTATTACTCTCTGCATTTCCCTTTCGTTTCTTGCAGTTAATTCAATTTCCATGAAGCGATTGTAATAGATCTGTCCGATTCTGTAAAAAGCCCTAGCGATGTTTTCAACATCGATATCGGCAGTTTCTTTGTATTCCTCGTAGACTTCAGTTGCCTTGAGGTAGTTTCTTTCGGCATCAGAGAATCTCTTCAGTTCGAAGAAAGCGTCTCCGGCTCTTGTGAGTGCCTGGACCTGCTGATATCTGTCATGGGAATAAGTTTGTGCGAATTTCGAGAAAACCTCTGCCATTTTCTCATTTTCACCCAGATTCTCATAGCAAAGACCGATTGAGAACATTGCTTCAGATGCAAATTCATTGTCGGCATAGTTTTCCACAAGGATATTGTAGGTGTTAATAGCTTCCTGATAGTGATCCCCTTTTTCGAAAATCAATCCGGCATTATAGAGCGCCGGAGGTGTTTTTTCGTTGTCAGGGTACCGTTCAAAAACGAGTTTGTACATTTTTCCGGCCATATCATACATGTGCAGCTGCAGGTATGCATCTGAAGCATTTGAGAGTCTTGAGATCGCGTACTCAGAATCATCAATCTGGTCTGCAGCAGCAAGATATACTTTTGCGGCTTCCTCATACATATCCGCCTTTTTGAAATTTTCCGCTGAGCGGACAAATGCCCCTTTAAGCAGCTCGGAGTTTGGGAAGTATTCTCCCATTTTAGCAAACGTTCTTGCTGCTGCAGGATAGTCGTTTGCCTCTTCATAGCTGATTGCAGCTTCTAACCATCCATGGTCGGCAACATTACTTGTGGGGTAGTGTTCTCTTATAGACATAAAAATCTCAGCAGCACCGCTGTAATCCCTACGCTCACGCTGAGCTTCAGCATGTCTGTAGATTGAACCCGCAGCGAGGTCGATAATTTGATCATACTCTGTGGTGCCCGGTTCAGCCCTTGAGAGAAGCGTATTGTAAGAACTTAGAGCTCTGTCGTACTGTCCTGCAAAAGAGTAGGAGTTTGCCATCATACGCATAGCCATCGGCGCAATTTCTGTTTCAGAATACTCTTCCACAATCCTTTTGAAAGTTGCAATAGCCATATCATAGGCCTTGCTTTCGTAGTGGATATTGGCAGCCAGATAGAGTACATCGGCAGCATTTTCGCTTGTGGGGAATCTCTCCACAAAGGTATCGACATAATTGATCAGATCCCTTGTCTCACGAAGTGAATATGCCTGCTCATCATTCATTCCCTCCGCAGCCATAGTCCGCTTGCGGTTATTATCCAGGGCTACAATGACGTTGAATGCAGCATCTTCCTGCGAGATTTCAATAGGACTTGTTGCATCACCCATTTCAGATCTTCTGCGTGCAAGCTCTTCGGGGTCCATACCCAGAGTATCTATACTTTCCCTGAATTCAGGATATGTTGAGAGATCCTGCCTTGCCACAAAATCGTAATTTTCGGCAGCATTCACATAATCTCCCAGGTGACTGTAAATTTCTGCAAGATTATACCGAAACTCGTAAATTTTCCATTTTTCATCGGGGAATCTCTCGAAAAACTCAAGATATCGCTGTTTTGCTTTTTCGTAATAAGACCTTTCACGTCGGTTTTGAGCACGAGCATGGTAGTAGATAGCAATATTACCCAGAGCGTTTTTCATTGCCTCGTTTGCTTTGTCGATTACAACTCTCTCATTTCTGTTCATTGAATGCCACTGGCTTCCCGGTTTGTAATCATCAACAAGGCGCTCTCTTTCAACATTTGCCCTCTCTGCTTCTCTTTTAATCACAAAGCTCTCAATGAGATACTGCTGGGCAATGGGAGCTTGTGCATGCATAGGGTATCTTTCAAGAGCGATTGTAAGAGCGTTTATAGCATCATCAAACTGACCGTGAGTGTAGTTTTTTTCACCTATCATGTAGAGAACATCGGCTATATAGGGTCTGTCGCCGACTTTTCTGAAGTAATCCAAAGCTTCCTGGGCTCCATCAGCCATGTCGGAGAAAGAGATTGCCATAAATTCCAGTGCCATATCGCGGAAATCCTGTCTTCCGTATCTTCCGGAATCACACTCCTCAACATATGAGTGAAACAGCTCCACAGCCCTGTCGAAATCCCCTATATTATAGTATATTTCAGCTTTACGATAGTGAACCATTTCCCATGTTCTGGGATCGATTTCATTTCTCCTTATTTCCTTAAGGTATCTTAGAGCCTGCATATTATTGTGCTCAAGGTATTCGAAATCAGCGAGACGAAAGTAAGCAGCTGAGGCACGCGGATCGTTGGGGAATCTTTCGACCAGTCTCAAAAACCACTCACGTGATTCGTCGAAATTTGCTCCGATGAGGTTAATATTTCCGATCTGGTAATAAGCTTCACTGGCACGGGAGAACTCCGGATACTCCTCAACGAGCCTTCTGTACATTTGAATTGGCTTGCTGTAATCTGGTCGGGGATCGACCGGTTGTGGTCCAACGGGCCTTCTCTCCCATTCATCCATTTCTGTTTCATATCTTTCCCTTGCCCTTATAAACTCATCCCTTGCCTGGTCGTAGTACAATGATCCCAAAGTGAACATCACATCGGCACACCGGTCCGATCTTCTCTGAGAGCATCCATCAAGGAGTCTTTCATATCTTTCAATAACATCTTCCAAGCTACTGCCAGAACGGCGTGTCTGACCAGTTGTAGTCCGTCTTTGCTCTTGCGCATCTCTCTGTCGTTCTTCCAGCTCTCTGATTCTTTGCTCAAGTTCCTCTCTTGATTGTCCCTGAACCGATTCCGGAAACATCAATAAGCCGGTAATCATAAGAGATGAAAGAAATAATACAGTACATTTCATGATGTTCATTCAAAGAGTCTCCTTTTAACAGCAAAACATTTTTTTATTCTTCAAGTAATTCCAGTTCACGTCTAAGTCTTTCGAGCTCATCCTGAATTTCAGCTTCTTTTTGTCTGTGTTGCTCAAGCAGATCCGTTTGCGCACTTGATTGAACTCTGTTTACAGCTCTTGCCAGTGCGTATTCAGCATCGTACAAGATGTCATCTTTTCTATTTAGAAACCTTGAGTGGGATTTTGCATCGAGAACCATTTGAAAAAGTTTATCGTTTTCAGAAGCAAAACCCTGATACTCTCTTTGAAGCTGAGCACGCTCCTCAATTGTTCTCTCTGTAGGTCTCCTCAAAGCGTTTCTCTTAATCTCAGCAGCAACAGGCTCAAACTCTCTCTCCACGCTGGCAAATCTGTTTTTTTGAGCCCTGACATCGTCACTAGAAATATAATCTCTGTTCGCGACTTCAACACACCTCTCCAATGCGACAACCGCTTCAGGGTAACGCCTGAGCAGCATCAATGCGTACCCCCTGAGCAAATAAGCTTCCGGTACAAGCGGCGAGACCGATATTCTTCTCAGGATTCTGTCCGCAGCCTCCATAGCAACTTCAGGCTGATTTGCCCTTATATAAGCCCATGCAGTACCCAAGAGCGCCTCATCGCCATATTTACTTCTCTCTGCAATCCGACTGTAGGCCTCAACCGCCTGTCTCAGCTCACCCTCTTCAAAATAGAGATGCCCGAGTTTGAGATTTGCCCTGTCCTGCAGAAGAATAATGGCAGCAACACTGGTAGTATCATTAATTATGTTTTGAAGATTCTGAATGGCCCTGTCGCTGTTTGCTCTCAGGAAGTTAACACTTGACATTGTGTACTGAGCATATAAATAGGTTGAGTCGGTCTCCTTTATGGCAGAGAAAGTTCTCTCAGCCATCTGCAGATCATTTCTCAAAAAGTGTACTTCTCCCGCAAGATAATCCATACTCGAGCGCACATCACTCTCCGGAAATGTGCTTACCATATATGCATGTCTTCTCAGCACTTCATCGTATTTTTCTTCCCTGTAATCAATTTTTGCCAACCCATACACATAATGCGCTCTCATATCAGATGCGCTGTATTCCTGCATAGCCTCCTGAAATACATTTCTGGCAAGCTGGTTGAGATGAAGGTGCACATATGAGTTACCCATATAGTTTACGGCTTTGTCATTAAGATGAAAATTGGGGTAAATGGTCATCAGTTTGCCAAATGCAAATGACGCTTCCCAGTATCTGCCAGCATAATAGTGGCGCATAGCCTCAAGATATACATCCATCGGAGCCACAACCAGCTGCCTGTAAAGCCGTCTTGACTCCCTCTGCTCCCTTGTAGGCCCAAAATCAGTAGACACCCTCCCCATCATGGTAAACCCACGCTGATCAGCAAGGCTCCCGCTTCGCTCGATAAAACTGTAACCTAACTGGTAATCGAAATTGAGATAGTTGATCATCTCAGGAAACAGATATATGGTATTGTAGTTGAATCCAAGATATGGGATATTGTTATTGTTCCATCCACCCTTCAACCAAATTGAGGGCACAAACTGCCACTTTACATGGAATCCATACCTGGGAATCACCGGAAATATTTCAGAGAAATCCTCCGGGGAATCGATATCCATAAACATATCCTTCCAGTCATCCCACCCCAGATTACTGTAAACGCCGGCGAGTGCGTTATCCACAAGCACTTCAAAACTGGTTACAAGATTTTTATTCAAAGCAGCGTAACGCACCCCTACCCTGGCTCTTGTAACAGAGATCTGATCACTACCGACATCTTCCCAGCTAATCTGCGATGGCACCAGATCCTGCATTGATATGCTAAAGCCCAGGTCCCCATAGCGGTAATGATCAAATGGATTGAGATACACTCCAAGATCGAGACCAGGTATAGTGCCCCATACAGAATTCCCAAACTGGTTTTGTGTTCTGAACTTAAGATTAGCACCCAACATCAGCCAGGGCATTACCCGCACACCATAATTCCCAATTAACCAGGTGTCCTGATATGGCTTTGTTGATCCGAACTGCGCCGAGCCATCTGGAGTAAAATCAGCCTCCTGAATGAGGCCGCTTGCGGTTAAAACTGTAATCCCGGCGGTGTGATTGCGCCTTATAGGCATCAAAAACCCAAAATGTTGGTATCCAAGAAGATCCGGACCAACTGCCCAGCGATACATTCCGAAATCAACTCTCATCTGATTCACCCTATAGAGCAAAGCAGGGTTAACCAGAGCCGATGACCAATCAGAGAGGTCCTGAATGAAATCGGCCTGAAAATAGGGGGAATCATACCCCCCGCTTCCTTCATCAGCAAAACTGGAGTTATAGGTCAGTAACAGTATTGCGAGCAAGAGAACCAGCCTGGGACGAAAGCTGCCGGCTATAATTTTTTCAGATCCCACATCTCAGCCCTTTTCAAGAAGGTTAAACATTTATGTTCAGAAATATATTATTAATCTCAACGAATATAAAAAACAACAACAAAAAAAGTGACAACTGAATCGCTTTAACAGTTATAAATATATAGTATGTAAAATTTATTCTTTAAATATAATCATGAAATATGTTTTTTTCCTGTGTTTATATCAATCAGTAATCAAAAATTGAAAAAAGTGTGAAAAAGGGAGGTGTTTACGCTGAGACACCCGCACCTTAAGGGTTTAAATACCAGTTTATTCTATCTGCAAAAGGGAAAAAACCTCCAGTCACATATTCAAAAAAAGTTTTTCCCACATAGTTAGGCAAGTTTTTTAACTTATTTATTTATAACCGATTAAGTTTGCTTCTCCTGCGCCCCTTCAACTCCGCTGCCCATATCCCAACAGCACAGCGCAATTTTTATCCAGGGGTCACCATGTAGTAGTTTTTGACTACACAGAATTCCACTACTCTTAGGGAGGATAGTTCTCGCTATGCGTGCCATCATGTCTGCAGCAATTATTCTACTATTTATAGTTAGCGGCTCTTTTGGGTTTGGCAAGAACAAGGTACAGTATAGTAGGCTGGACTGGGAATACCTGAATTCATCACATTTCAGACTCTATTATCACCAGGATCAGGGGGATCTGCCACAGATTACCTACAGATGGCTTGAAAATATGTACAGTACTCTCAGCGGCCAGTTCAGATTCACTCATGAGAGTCCTGTTCCGGTTATCATCTACGAAACCCCCAACCTTTTTGAACAAACCAACATCATCACAGAAATTATTCCCGAAGGTGTAGGTGGTTTTACTGAGCTGTTCAAAAATCGTGTAGCCATGCCCTTTAACGGTTCATACTCAGAATACCGTCAAATCCTTCACCACGAAATGGTTCATGCATTTGTGTTTGGGATCTTCGGAGAGGGCAGCCCGATTTTCAGAAGTGCGGTGATGCAGGTTCCACTTTGGTTTCACGAAGGATTGGCAGAATTTCTGTCTTCAGGATGGAACAGTCAGGCCGATATGTTCATGATTGACCAGACCATTAATGGATCTATCCCCCTTCCGGGTCCACAAATGGGTGGCTATCTTGCTTATAAAGGTGGGCAGTCTTTTCTCCACTTCCTTCACTCCACCAGAGGAGAGAATCTTTTTTATGATTTTCTGCTAAAATTCAAAGAAACAAAATCGCTCGATTCGGCAATCGAGACAACATATGGAAAAAACCTCAGGCAATTGGGTGAGGAGTGGCGACGGGAACTCAAACGGCTCTACTGGCCGGAACTCGGGAAGCGTATTCCCCCGGAGAGGAATGCAGAAAAAATAACAGAGGGGATATCAAATCAAAGCAGGTTTAATCTACGGCCCCGTCTCTCTCCCGATGGGGAATATGTTGCTTTTTTCAGCGATTTGAGGGACTATACCCATATTTTAGTTACCGACAGAAACGGCAATCAAAAATACAGAATAAACCAAAGGGCACACGGTACCGGTGTTGAATCCTTCTACCCCTTTCGGAGTGGCTTGTGCTGGTCGGCAGATGGCAAAAAGCTTGCCTTTGTCGCAAAAAAACAGGGCCGGGATCAGATCCGTATCGTGAACATAAGGGAGGGAAAACTCTACAAAACTATCGATTTTCCTTTTTCCCATATAAGTTCACCGGACTGGTCACATGATAATGAGAATATAGTATTCACAGCAATAAAGCAGGGAAGACAAAATATCTATCTATATAACCTCATTACAGATGAGACGGTAAAATTAACAGATAACATTCTTTCCCAATTCAACCCAAGGTTCTCCCCCGATGGACAGGAGGTAATATTCTCTGTACAGGACACATCCGGTGCGGCTCCTTTACTGAATGCCCCTTTCATCTCTCCGTCACACAATCTTGCGCTTGTGAATATTTCCACAAAGGAGAGTCGTCTGCTCACCGACACCCAATGGAACGATCAGCAACCTTCCTTTTCAGCTGATGGAAAGAACATTATCTTTGTTTCCGACAGAAATGGCATCAACAATTTATACATCGCACCACTTTCACACCCCGACAGCGCACGTGCGCTCACAGATTATATTGGAAGCAGTTCGTCTCCGGACTGGTGCCGGAAAACCTCTTCAGTTGTTTTTGACTATTACGAATTGGGCAGCTGGAACGTCTGGCTCATCGAAAACCCTGAAGATAAACTTCTTGAAAATATCCCCTCACCCACCATGTGGAAAAAATCCTTACTTGACAGTTCTCATCACTTTTTCAATCCCAAAACCGATAAAGTATCATCCGGGACAGATGAAGAAAAAGGTCTCGACAGTTCTGCAGCAACAGCCGCGGCCGATTCTTCGCCTTCAGACACCTTTATATCACAATCCTCTCCAGAAGAATCATGGCAGCCAACAGGAATTATCCCCTATCCTTCACCCTACACCCTTAAGTTTACACCCGATCTTATAACCTTCGGACTTGGCGTAAATACTCACTACGGAGTTGCTGGTCAATGGCTTCTCACACTCAGTGATATAATGGGTGATCACAGAATCACCATGGCCGGAGATGTTCAGGGTAGATTTGATGAATATATGCACCTTTACCTTTCCTACTTTTATCTGAAAAACCGTATCAATGTTGGCGCGGGAGCATATTACAACAAAGATTACTCCTACGAAAGCATGTTTAACAGAATTTATCACGATACCGATTGGGGTGCATTTTTTCAGCTGAGCTATCCTTTTTCCAAATTTTCAAGAACCGATTTTCAGCTTTTTGCACGCAGAATTACACGAGAACCTTACAGAGATGATGAAAGCGAGACAATTACCTCCCACACCATACTACCGAACTTAACAATAGTATATGATGACATTCTTTGGGGAATCACAGGCCCACTCACCGGCAGACGAGCCAGAGCCAGATTAACCATATCCCCACCCTTTGACTTTATAGACCAACCGTTTCTCTCTTTTGATTCAGATATTCGCTCTTACCTTCATATTAATAAACGGTTTGTCTGGGCCAACCGCCTTGCTTTTGGCGCAAGCATTCCCTTGGGTGAGGGACCAACGGCAAGACGTTTCTTTCTTGGCGGAAATGATAACTGGTTCAATTACCAGGTAAATATCAATAACTATCGCAACAATGTAAACAACACCTTCTATTCTGAATTTATGACTCCGTTCAGGGGATGGAACTACATGGACATTACCGGAGAACGTGCCTTACTCTACAATACAGAATTCAGATTTCCCTTTATCCGAGAATTCTCTCTTGTCTGGCCACTGCCGATAGCAGTTCGATATGTAAACGGTGCGGTATTTGCAGATGTGGGTAATGCATGGGACAGAGAGGATCAGGATAATTTCCTGCCGTTCCCACGTAAGCTTTATGGAGGAGTGGGTTTGGGCATGAGAGCTAATCTTGGTATGTTTGTTCTCAGATATGACAGAGGTTGGCCCACAGACTGGAGAGAGATCACAGGACCGGCGGTAAATTATTTCTCACTTGGAGCAGAATTTTAATTCATCATGCAAAAGAGGGGAACTCTTAAAAAGCAGTTCCCCTCACACTTTGGACAATCTGTTGTGTCAAAGTACTATTCCCACTCAATAGTCCCTGGTGGTTTGTGAGTTATATCAAAAAATACATCTCCGATTCCTTCAATCTCCTCAACAGCTTTAAGAACCGTATCGATAGTTTCTTTTTTTAGAGGAGCAAACGTTGCTGTCATTGCTTCCTGAGAAATAATGGGACGCAATACCACAGTTTCATCCCCGTTATTGTTTACTAAAGGTAACAACACCACAGGCATCTGCCAAATCGTGTCATATTCCCCTGAGCGATGAAGTGTTTCTGTAACTATAGCATCCACGGCTCTTAGTTTATTCAGTCGCTCCTCGGTGAGATATGCTTTTATGAGGGAATATTTTGGTTCGGAAGAGACTTTCAAACCATAAACCACCCTATTGACATCATTGATTGAGTTTGTGATTTTTGTTGACATCTTTTCAAGCGCATCCCAATCAACTTCACCCCCGGTTATCAGCGCAGGGTGAGCGTAGGTCCTTTCATCCCCCTGAACCCCTACACTTTTAAGAGGCAGAATGCAGGATTTGTAACCATAGGGAGAAACTATATGTTCAAGCTCCTCAGACTCGCAGGAATCCGCAGCTTCCCCTCCCCCATCGGAACACAAAACTCTCACCCCGAGTCCGGGTCCGGGGAACGGATGACGCCACACCAGCTCATGAGGTATTCCCAACACCTCTCCCAGCTCCCTCACCTCGTCTTTGTAAAGTTGGGCCAGTGGCTCTATAACCAATCCCTTTTCAATAAGCTCAAGAATTAAATCAACCCTGTTATGATGTGTTTTAATTTTGTCTGCATGCTTTGTCCCGGCACTCTCTATGGTATCGGGGTATATTGTTCCCTGAGCAAGAATCCACTCCTCAGCATTGAGCTTAAGACGCTTGAATGCACTTTCCTTAACAGTAAGAAACATATTGCCGATTATAGTACGTTTCTTTTCTGGTTCCACCACTCCGTCAAGAGCGGTAATAAAGTCGCTTGAAGCATCTTCTATGTACAGGTTGTCATACCCGTTCCTGCGCATATATTCAATAACTGCCAGAGATTCCTGTTTACGCATGAGTCCATTGTCGACATGAAGTCCCATCACCTTCTCGGGCCCAAGCACTTTGTTGAGCAGGGTGAATGCCACGGTAGAGTCGACTCCGCCAGAGACCAGAAGAAACACTTTTTTTCCGCTGCATGCAGTCTTAATCTCATCCTTTATCTGTTCGATAAAAGCACTTGGGTTCCAGCTGCGGCTACAGTTACAGATATCGATAAAATTCCCCAGCACTTTTGCACCATTTGGTGTATCGGTAACTTCAGGATGAAACTGCAGGCCGAATATTTTTTTCTTCAGGTTACATATTACCGCAGAATCACAATCACTAGTTTTGGCCAGTATTTCAAAATCCGGGGGAAGTTTTTTTACCGTATCCCCATGACTCATCCATATCTGCTCTTTGGGTTGAAGATCTTTAAGAATAGAAGAGGGATTGATCACATCCATAACAGCCCTTCCGTACTCTCTTGTAGGGCTTTTCGAGACATCTCCACCCAGCATATTTGACAACAACTGATGTCCATAGCATAAACCCATCAAAGGGATCCCGAGATTGAAAATACCAGGGTCACATTTTGGACTATTGGCATCAAGAACACTACCGGGGCCTCCCGAGAGTATAATACCCTTGAATCCGCAAAGCTCAGATGCATCTACATCACAATGAAGGATTTCTGAATAGACACCCATTCTTCTGATTCTGTTAGCAATAAGATGAGCATACTGCCCACCGAAATCAAGCACCGCGATCTTCTCCACGCAATGTTCCTTCATGTGAAAAATTCTCCTGAAAAATTCTTAAATACACCTATAGAGACTAAACGTTACAAGCAGGGATTTCGATTTTAGAATAGAACTGCCTGAAGCATATATAAAATATTACCTGAAAGAGGGAAATGCAGACCAAAAAATTAAAAAGTCACTCTTTTTTTCACATCCCGATCTCTTCCAGTTTGCGGAAAAGTTCTTTTGCAGTTCTATTCAGCTTTTCAGGTGTCTTTACATGAACCCGCACGAGAATATCTCCCCTCTCTCTTCCATGCACCACGGGTAATCCCTTGTTTCTGAGTCTAAAGATCTTCTCAGACTGAGTACCGGAAGGGACTTTTAGGTTCACTTTTCCCTCCAGAGTGGGGATTGTTTTTGAAGTCCCCAGTGCAGCTTCAGAAAAGGAGATATCCACATCACACACCAGATCCACTCCATGACGCTTAAAGAAGTCGTGTGGTTTTTCCTGTATGAGTACAATCAGATCCCCTGCGGGTCCGCCATTCATCCCCGCGTTACCCTTTGCTGTTACATTAAGATAGTTTCCTTCCGAAACTCCGGCCGGAATTTCAACTTCCACCATGTCCTCAACCTGCTGAAGCCCGCTGCCGCTACAGGCAGTGCATGGATCTGAAACAGTGTAACCTTCTCCCTGGCACTTTGGACATACACTTTCCTGTATAACCTGCCCAAAGAAAGAGTTTGCAACCTGACGGACTCTTCCGCTGCCGTTACACTGAGTACACACATTGCGTTTACCACTTTTTGATCCGCTTCCGCCACAAACCGTGCATCTGTCTTTTCGCTTGATTTTGAGAGTTTTCTTTACTCCGGTAGAAATCTCTTCAAGAGAAAGAGATAGCCTGATCTGCAAATCCTTTCCTCTTGTCCCACCGGCAGCTCCAGCTCCCCTTCGTCCTCTGCCACCTCCCCAGCCAAAGAGGTCTCCAAAAACCGAGTCACCTCCGAAATCATTCATAAAAGCCCGAAGAGCATCGGAGATATCAAATCCGGCTGCACCAGCTGTATGGAAACCACCATATCCCCCACCATTTCCACCTTCGAAGGCAGCGTGTCCAAACCTGTCGTACTGAGCTCTTTTCTGAGGATCCTTTAATACCTCGTAGGCTTCGGTAGCATTCTTGAAATTTTCCTCAGCACTCTTGTCACCGGGATTTTTGTCGGGATGATATTTCACAGCCAATTTTCTGTAAGCTTTTTTTATCTCATCCTCAGAAGCATTCCTGTCTATTTCCAGTGTTTCATAAAAATCTTTTTTTGCCATTTTGCACTTTCCGATTAGTTAAATTTATTCTTCCGGTTGAGCTTGGGGCGCACCACTTGAAACGATAACTCTGGCGTGTTTAATCACTTTATCCTTTAGTTTGTACCCCTTCTCAAACACTTCAGCAATATGATTTTCGGGTATGGTCTGATGCTCTGTTTTCATCAGTGCATCATGGATCTGAGGATCGAACTGCTCACCAGTTTCCCCAAACGCCTGGAGTCCATTTTTGCCCAAAATTTCGCAGAATCTTGAGTATATAAGCTCTATCCCCTCGGCGAACTTTTTACACTCTTCACTATTGATCTCAACCGTTTTCAGAGCCCTGTCGAAATTCTCCCTCACTTCGATAAGCTCTGACATTAAGCGCTCATTTGCCGAATCAATAAGTTTTTCATAATCCCGGCTGGCTCTTTTTCTGAAATTGTCAAATTCAGCCATGAGCCGCAAATGCCTTTCATTCATGGTCTCATATTTCTCTTTGAAATCTTCAACTTCCTCAGTTTGCACTTCCTGAGCAGGCGCTTGGTCTTCTTCCCGGAGATGGTTTTGTGCCTTTTCGTCACCATCATTTGAGCCATTTTGCAGCTTTTCAGCATCCTGCTCCTGAGAAAAGTCCTCTTTTTTGGCCGAATTATCCTTTCTGGAACTCATCACTAACCCCTTTATTTTTTCAATTACAGCTGATATTTTTTTCTCAGTAAAACCAACAGTTTATTAGAAACTCAGGTATACAATTCCCCAAGAAGCTTTGCAGTGTAAGTGACAGCTGAAACCATCTGAGGATAAGGCATTCGTTTTGGCCCTATAACCCCAAGACTTCCGCTCATACTCCCGACCTGATATGAAGTTTTAATGATACTGAAGGACTGGAGCTGATTTTGTCTGTTTTCTCCACCGATTGATATCACCACCCCGGAAGGACTGCTCTGCTGAAGTGACTCAAAGAGATGCATCAGCAACCGTTTTTCTTCCAGAATTTCAATTACCGCACCGACTCCCTCTCTGGTGAAAAATTCCGGTTGAAGAATTACATTTGTCTGCCCGTCAGCATATACCTCTTCATCGATATTTTCCTGAATTATTTTTTTAAGCGAGGGTACAAGCAATTTTATCACCCCAAGCTCCAGATCTGTTATGTCCGGAAAAGAGCAAAGTTCACTTTCGACCATTTCTTTCAGTGTTTTACCAGTGAATTTTGCATTCAGAATACGGCAGGCACTCTCGAGTCTCTCATGAGGCAACTCAGTCTGCATCTCCACAACCATGGTCTTTACAAACCCCGAATCAATAGCCACATTCATCAGGTACCGGTCGTTTCCAACATCAAACACATGAATGGAGCGGAAAATTCCGTTGCTCAGCTTAGGTGCCAGAATAATCCCAAGCTGATTAGTAGCCCGACTCAATGCTCTGGATGCCGCCTCCATAAGCAGATGAAGATCGGACGGATCAATTGCAATAATTGAACTCCTTATGTGATCCTTCACTTTTTCGGGCAAATCTATTTCACCCATCATTTTATCTACATAATAGCGATACCCCTTATCAGTGGGTATTCTTCCTGCAGATGTGTGGGGTTGTGCAACAAGTCCCCTCTCTTCAAGGTCTCCCATAATGTTACGCAGTGAGGCTGCACTGAGATCAAATTCACTCTGCTTGGAGAGAAACCTTGAGCTTGTAGGTGCCGCCCGGAGGATAAAATTCCTCACCACAGCCTCAAGCACCTTTTGCTCCCGATCTGACAGTTTTTCGACTTCCATAATTAAAACATCTCAAATGTGTTTAGAGCCGCAGGAGGCCATGTGCGCTCCTGCGGCAAATTACAATTGGTATAGACCAAGGTAATACGTGACACGCATGAATTTATTACATCATGCCGCCCATACCACCCATTCCGCCCATGCCACCCATACCACCCATAGCACCCATATCAGGAGCAGCAGCTTCGCCTTCAGGTTTTGGCTTATCTGAGACGATACACTCGGTGGTAAGGATCAGACTTGAAATACTTGCAGCATTCTCAAGTGCAGTACGTGTAACCTTGGTTGGGTCAATAACACCCGCCTCTATGAGGTCCTCATACTTGTTTGAGTATGCGTTGAAACCATAAGCACCTTTACCGTTTTTGACTTCGTTGCAAACAACAGAGGATTCCATACCGCTGTTTGAAACTATCATGCGCAGAGGCTCTTCACAAGCACGACGGATAATACTTACACCCAGAGCCTCGTCGTTGTCTTCCAGCTTATAGTTGTCAAGAGTTGTTGCAGCACGGACAAGCGCCACACCACCCCCAGCAACAATCCCTTCCTCAACAGCAGCACGTGTTGCATGAAGAGCATCCTCAACGCGAGCCTTTTTCTCCTTCATTTCAGACTCTGTAGCGGCACCGATGTTGATCACTGCAACACCACCGGCCAGTTTTGCCAGACGTTCCTGGAGCTTTTCAGAGTCGTAATCAGAAGTACTGTCTTCGATCTGCTTTCTGATAAGCTTAACTCTGCCTTTGATATCTTCTGACTTGCCGGCACCTTCGATAATTGTAGTGTTTTCTTTGTCGATGCTAACTCTCTTTGCACTTCCAAGAGAATCGACAGTGGTGTTTTCAAGTTTGAAACCGGCATCTTCTGAGATAAGCACTCCACCTGTAAGCACAGCGATATCCTCAAGCATTGCTTTGCGACGGTCGCCAAAACCCGGAGCCTTAACAGCTGCGATTTTAAGAGTACCGCGGAGTTTGTTTACAACCAGTGTTGCCAAGGCTTCACCTTCAACATCCTCAGCAATTATAAGGAGCTGCTTGCCCATCTGTGCAACTTTTTCCAGCACAGGGAGAAGATCCTTCATGGTGCTGATTTTCTTGTCATAGATGAGAATCATAGGCTCATCAAGAACACACTCCATAGTTTCAGGATTTGTCACAAAGTAGGGTGAGAGATAACCGCGATCAAACTGCATCCCCTCAACTACCTCAAGATTAGTCTCGATGCTTTTAGCTTCTTCAACAGTGATCACACCATCTTTACCAACCTTCTCCATAGCATCGGCGATAAGATCTCCGATTTCCTTATCGTTGTTTGCGGAGATTGCACCAACCTGAGCGATCTCTTTTTTTCCGGAAATAGGCTTTGATTCTTTCTGAAGTGACTCAACGATAACTCTTACAGCCTTATCAACACCACGCTTAAGGGCCATGGCATTGGCTCCGGCAGTAACGTTTTTGATACCCAGACGAGCGATAACCTGTGCAAGAACGGTTGCTGTAGTAGTACCATCACCGGCAACATCACTTGTCTTAGATGCAACTTCCTTAACCATCTGTGCACCCATGTTTTCGAACTTATCTTCAAGCTCGATCTCTTTTGCCACAGTAACACCGTCTTTTGTGACAGTAGGTGAACCGAAACTCTTTTCAAGCACTACATTACGTCCCCGTGGACCCAGTGTAACACGTACTGCATTTGCCAGAGTATCCACTCCGTTGAGGAGTTTCTCGCGAGCAATGACATCGAATGCGATTTGCTTTCCAGCCATATTTGTTTTTCTCCTGTATTAAGATGTTATTGAAAATTCAGTGTAATCTAAGGATTAAAGAACAGCAAGAACGTCACTTTCTCTCATGATAAGGTACTCTTCACCTTCGATTGTGACCTCTGTTCCGGAGTATTTTCCATAAAGAACAGTCTGACCTTCTTTGAGGGTCATTTCAATTTTCTGACCGCTGTCAGAAACTTTACCTGGCCCAACAGCCACAACTTCACCTTTCTGTGGTTTCTCTTTTGCGTTGTCAGGAATGATAATTCCACCTGCTGTTTTCTCCTCGGCTCCCATCGGCCGAACGATAACCCTGTCTGCTAAAGGTTTAACGTTCATGATACAACTCCCTTCGAATAAGATTGATAAGTTGAAAAAATAGACTTAAAGGACCGTTTCACCAACTCTGTTAGCACTCATCAAAAGAGAGTGCTAATATCATGACATAATCTAATATCTTTATATTTCTCAGTCAAGTTTTTTTTTATAGCTACAGGAAAGATTTTAATTTATAATTACAGGAGAAATGAGGACCTTTAAACAGCAAACAACGGACCAGTTTTTCCCATGAAGAAGGAAATGAAAATCTTAGCCAAAGCGGGACTCTCTGCCAAAGAGCAAAACCTGTTAAAAAAGATCACTCTCTACTCATTTATAGTATGCTCTGTGCTTGTTTTAACATTCTGGGTCACAGGATCATTGCTTCAGCGAAGTGATTCAGGGCAACGAGTCCGGATAAGGCCACCCTCATCAACCAATCAGCTCAACAGCCTCGATATCCAGGCACATCGGTTCACTGCAGAAAGACTGATGCAAAGCAATCGCTATGACGAAGCTATCCCCCATCTTCAAAGAGTTCTGGCAGCCCACAACAGAGACACAGAGGGGAGGATATTTCTCTCCGAGGCACTTCTTAAAGCAGGCCATTTCGACCGTGCACTTTCAGCCATCGAAACACTCCTTTCCGAAGAGCCTGACGATTCACTTGCCCCAATACTTTTAACACGGAAAGGTATTGCACTCTTTTATCTCGGAAGACATAAACAAAGTCTTACCATTCTTGAAAACTGTCTCAAACGCTACCCCGATTGTGCTGAAGCGCTCTGTTTCCTTGGACAGATAGAAGCCTCAAAGCAGCTGCCCTCTGAAAGGGCCGTTGAATACCTCCAGCGAAGTGTCGAGGTGGATCCATTCTATGTAGAAGGCTGGTATCAACTTGGCAGATATTATTCCCGGACAGGAGAGTATTTCAAGGCACGAAGACTTTTTCTGAAAGCCCTTGAAATCAACCCCCTTCACTCCAGAAGCCACTCAAGGCTTGGAACCGTATACTATTATATGAGAAATGCAGATCTGGCCAAAAAATCATACCAGACAGCCCTGGCCATCAACCCCTATGATTTCAACACCAGGTATAATCTTGGCGAAGTATACTTCAATCTTCTCGAAAACAGACACAACGCCCTCTACCACTACAAAAGGGCAATTGAAAAAAGTCCCTACCACCCCGATGCCAATTTCAAGGCAGGAATCATCTGCATGGGCAACGGAATGATAAAGGAGGCAATAGGGTATTTTGAGAACTCATTGAAAACAGAAAGAGCCGATATAAGAAAATTACTTCAGCTTGCAGCCGCCTATGAACGATTAGGTGACAGCAGCAAAGCATTGGAAGTATATCAGGAGATTAAGGAGATTGACCCACTTCACCTCATTGCTAACCAAAAGATAAGATTTCTCTCCCGGAATTTGTAGCTATGATTTCTAACTCTGCCAGCATTAAAGGGTTATAGATTTTTTTCTTGATTTATCGGTGAAAGAATTGTATTCTAATTATGCTGAGTGGAGATTTAAAACAGAACAAGCAAAACAAATTGATGAGAAGATGGGGGTTTTTCGTTGGGCAATATAACAAAAAAAGATTTGGTTGAGCGTATATCCGATCGGACTGGTCTAACTCAGGTTGACACAAAAATCGTGTTGGAGAGTTTTCTGGAATCGCTCGCTGACACTCTTCAGAAGGGAAATAATGTTGAGATAAGAGGTTTTGGCAGATTCAAGATAAAGCAGAAAAATGCCCGTACTGCCCGCAATCCCCGGACAAATGAATTCATTCAGGTTGAAGCCGGGTACAAACCGGTATTTGAAGCATCTAAAGAGCTTCGCAAAAGAGTCAATGACAAGATCATGGGGGAAGAATAACCAATCTGTCAAAACGAATTTCGGGAAGTATATATAATGATTATTTTAGGAGTGACCGGGGAATTGGCTGCACTCCTTTTTTTTGAGATGCCCCTCAACCAATCCCTCTACTCTAAGCCACTTAACTCCCTGGCCCTCTTTGCAGCCTGAAGGACAGCGCTCATAACAGAGTGTTTAAATTTACCCTTTTCCAACGCAAGCGCACCGTTTGCAGTAGTACCTCCCGGAGACATAACTCTTGACTTAAGCACTGAGGGATGTTCATTTTCCTGTTCGACCATTTTCGCAGCACCGATAACAGTCTGCACAGCACTTTCAAGCGCAACAGAAAAAGGCAACCCGGCCGTAACCCCCCCTTCCGCAAGGGCTTCGATAAAGGCATACACATATGCAGGACCACTGCCGGAGAGGCCGGTAGCAGCATCCATATAGCACTCTGCAAGCACCGTTACCTTACCGCATGCAGAGAAAATCTCCACTGCGAGATCCCGGTCCTTTTCACTGCAATTTTCAGTGAAGCAACAGGCACTCATCCCCTCACCTATCAGAGCGGGTGTGTTTGGCATAACCCTGCACACCCTGGCAGTTTGACCAATCTGATTGCGGATATTTTCAGTTGTTATACCGGCAGCTACAGAGATTAGGAGAGGGGAATTTTGATGATTTTTGTAATGACCCTTAAGCATCTCTGCTGCAGCGGGAAGATCTGCCGGTTTCACCGAAACTATTATTGCATCCTGATCTGCCCAATGCTCCGGTTCGTTAACCTTTACATTTCCACCAAGATCATTCATTGCAGTCCGCAGGAGATCAAAAGCTGAAACTGTAATATTGTCTTCAAACTTTCTGAAAAGCCCGCCAATAATGGCCCTTCCCATGTTTCCGGTGCCCAGGACTGCAATTTTCATATTAGTTTCCTTAGAGAGAAGAATTTCAAAAAAACAAACAGAGAACTTAACTCTTCATGACATCAAGAAATTCTCTGTTGGTTTTTGTCTGAGACATTTTATCAATCAAAAACTCCATCATCTCTACCGGGGACATAGTAGCCAGAAACTTTCTGAGGATCCACATACGGTTGAGTTCCTCTTCCGTAAGCAGCAGCTCCTCTTTTCTGGTTCCGCTTCTCATAAGGTCGATAGCAGGATAGATTCTCCGGTCAGCGATTTTTCTGTCCAGAACAAGCTCCATATTTCCTGTACCCTTGAACTCTTCAAAGATAACTTCATCCATTCTGCTTCCGGTTTCAATCAGTGCTGTGGCGATAATAGTCAGACTACCACCGTTGTCGATATTTCTTGCAGCACCGAAGAAACGTTTTGGTTTATAGAGAGCCTGAGAGTCCACACCTCCAGAAAGAATACGTCCCGAATGGGGTGCAACAGTATTATGGGCTCTTGCCAGACGAGTGATACTATCGAGAAGTATAACCACATCCCGGTTATGCTCCACAAGACGTTTAGCTCTCTCGATTGCCATCTCAGCAACTACGACATGACGTTCTGCAGGTTCATCAAAGGTTGAGCTGATAATTTCCGCTTTTACAGAACGTTGCATATCAGTCACTTCCTCCGGACGCTCATCTATAAGCAAAACGATAAGAAAAGCTTCCGGGTGACTGTGGAGAATAGCATTGGCGATATTTTTAAGCAGAACAGTTTTTCCGGTCCTTGGAGGCGCAACAATGAGTCCACGCTGCCCCTTTCCTATAGGGGTGAGCAGGTTCATAATTCTGGTTGCACTGTCTTTGGGGTTGTGTTCGAGGTTGAATCGTTGCTCAGGAAAAAGAGGAGTAAGATCATCGAAGTTGATTTTTTTCTTACACTCTTCGGGATCCTCATAGTTAACCATTTCCACTCTAAGAAGAGCAAAATAACGCTCAGAATCCTTAGGTGGCCTTACCTGCCCGGAAACAGAATCTCCCGTTTTCAGATAAAACCGTTTTATCTGGGAGGGAGAGACATAGATGTCATCGGGGCCGCTCAGATATGAATTAAGCGGGGAGCGCAGGAAACCAAAACCATCTGGCATAATCTCCAGTACACCTTCGGCAAACATCTGCCCGTTCTGTGCAGCCTGAGCCTGTAAAATTTTAAATATCAACTCCTGGCGACGGAAATTTCGGTGCTCTCCAATTTTGTGACGTTCAGCCACATCATTGAGCTCCGTCATAGACATGCTCTTTAGCTCAGCAACATTCATTAACATACCTCAATTAATAAAAGGGGTTTATACTGGTAATAATTTTGTTTTCTTTGTGGTTTCATTCCTAAGAGGAAAATGCCAGCCCAGTAACCATCGAAAGCTTTGACCAATTTTTTCAACTATGAAACATGAAGAACTACTACTACGCTTTCATGAAGACTGGTTTTATTCTGGTTATTATATCACACGTGTTCCCAAGATAACAATTGACAGTGAGTAATTTAACACGGTTATAATCAATTGAAATAGTGAACGCGAGGTTTACAGAATGATGGAATGGTCATTTTGCCATTTATCTAAATATGGTGCAACGCCGGAATGATGTCAAGTTTTTTTTTAAAATTTATCCCCTGACACACCTATATTTCGTTCATTCACGTCAAAAATTTATCTGTAAGTCCGAAATTACATACTTCTTTTCCTATACCGTAATCTAACCGATTAAAAGCAATCAAGCCCTTGGGGTAAAAACAAGTAGCGAAAAACAGAAATCTGCATAGATTTTGCCGGAAGAAATCAAATAGAGTACAAAGGAGAGTGCATCAATTATTATATTTTCAGGCTACGTTTGGTTACATTGTCAGCACCTGGAAAGATAAGGTACATGTTTAGAGCAAATACACACGTCCACTCCCCTTACTCCTTCAGCTCATTCGATTCAATCGAAACCATGGTCAAAAAAGCTTCCAAAGAGAGCATAGATGTTCTTGGAATAAATGATTTCAATACCTTTGACGGGTACAGCGAATTTGAGCAATACAGCAAAGAAAAGGGGGTCTACCCACTTTTCAATGTGGAGTTCCGCTGCATTACAGGCAACACCGAATCTCAACCATGTCGCTGGAACGATCCGTTTGACTTCGATATTATTTACCTCTGCGGAAAGGGGCTGAAAAGTCAGGTCAAACTGTCTATCGATTCAACAAACCGCATAAAATCGTTATGGAAGGGCACACAGGACCATATCTGGAAAATACTGTCAAAACTTAACAGTTATCTTGATGATGTCAATTTAGACGTAACTCTCGATTACTGCGAGATACGCTCCACCTACTCTAAAGGCACCTTAAGGGAACGTCATCTTGCCAAAGCACTTTACCATAAATTCATAGCAAAATGGCAGGAAAAAACAGATCTTAGCAGAGCTTTCAATAAGCTCTTTAAATCAGAGCTGAACATTAAAGACCCCTATGATGAAAACAGGATGCAGGATGAAATCCTTACACGACTATTCAAATCAGACAAGCCCGCTTTCGTGAAACACACCGTAGACACGGCCATACAGATGGAAGATGCAAGGGATATAATCCTGCAAGCAGGTGGAATACCATGCTATCCCTTATTGGGCGATGCACTTAAAGGTCTGACTGAAAAAGAGGCTTCTGTCGATAAACTGATAACCGAACTCAAAAAAGTGAACATTCACGCAGTTGAGTTTATCTCAAACCGATGCAGCATCGAATACATAAAGGAAACCACTTACCGCTTTAAAGAAAAAGGGTTTTGCGTGACCTTTGGCACAGAACACAATCAACCTGAAATGCTGCCCCTGCTACCCACAACAAGAGGCAACGTTCCGTTTGATTCGGAGCTGCTTAAAACTGCTCATGAAGGTGCCTGCATTATCGCAGCTCATCAGGAGCTAAACCGGGCAAACAGAATCGGGTTTGTGGAGAGCTGCGGTAAAAGGTCTGACCTCAAATTATCTGATCTGGTCCAGAAGGGACAAAGTGCTATACAGAAAAGAATAAACGTACCCGTATAATTTTTGTGTACATAACAAAATATCACACCTGTTTTAGCCTGAAAGGAAAAAGGGGTTTTCAACCTTAATCTTAGTAAAGCAAGCGTAGTGACCCACTATCTGCTTCCCAATCTGAACGTGAAAACTTACCCCACAGCTTGAGCAACTTAAACCCGTATCAAAAATCGTTTCTCATGCTTTTGGCACAGAGGGAGTGGAACCTGATAGTATTGCAACTGTGAACAGAGTTGATGGTGGAAGAAGTGATTTATATCTCTGGGACAACAATTAAGACGAGTTCAGGTGGAAAAAACCACCTTTGAGTTGGAAGACACCCATGAATTGGCATTTTGAAACAGAAGTATGAAGGTGTATGAGAGAGAGTGTGTTACCGCAAAAGGGGGAAAAGAAACAAGTAACCTAATCAAAATTCATCTTTGTATTTTTCTCCTATGTCTTTGAAGCTTTGCTGGTTGTCCAGAAAAATTTCTGCAAGTTGTGGATCAAAATGCTTACCGCTCTCGTTTCTGAAGAGATTAACAATTTTTTCAAATTCCCAGGCCTTTTTATAACAGCGGTCAGACCCCAGAGCATCAAAAACATCCGCAAGTGCAGCGATTCTCCCGTATATATGAATCTGCTCACCTGCAAGACCTGCCGGGTAACCAGTACCGTCCCATTTTTCATGATGCTGAACCGCAATGGTAGCCGCAGCTTTGAGAACAACCCTCTCAGAATGTTTTAACATATCATATCCCAGTGCAGCATGGGTCTCCATGATTTTTCTTTCATGTGGTTCGAATTTGCCGGGTTTTAAAAGTATCGCATCAGGGATTGCAATTTTGCCTATATCGTGAAGTGGTGAAGATATTCTGATAATGTTTTGTTGAGTTTCCGAGAGTCCGACCTCTTTTGCAAGCAAGGTACAATATTCCGCAACCCGCTTTACATGATTTCCGGTTTCCTTTGATCTCATCTCACCGGTCTCTGCCAGTGTATGGATGATCTCCCGCTGAGTTGAGTTGATCTCCTCCCTTAACAGTGCGGCATCTACCTCTCTGGCAATATATACAGTGACAAGGTAGAGCATGTTGAGATCTGAATCAGTAAACCCCTCCTCACTTAACTTATTTAAGGCCTGAAATACACCGATAGTCTCCCCTTTTGAATTTTTCAACGGAATTGCTATGATGTTTTTTGTGTTGTACCCTGTTGACTTATCTGTCTGTGAATTAAAACGACTGTCATTGTATGGGTCATTTACGATTAGGGGTATGCCGGTCATGAATGCGTAACTTGAGATCCCCATGCTGGATGATATCTCTATTCTATCAACCCCATCTGCAATTTCACTGCACAATACCTTTCTCTTCGAATCATAAACCCAGACAGTGCACCTGTCTGATGGCACAAGCTTGTGAGCCATATCAGAAAGAAGGGAAAGTAGAGTTTTAAGATCATTTACTTCTGTAATTTTTATTACAGAATTTAAAATGTGCTCAAGTATTTCCTTTGGACCAAGGCCATACAGTTTTTCACATGATTCCATAGAGTGATCTCCTGCTTGTTTTTGTGATCTAATCAAATTTGAACAGACCAACAGTACATTTTTAACAGATTCGATTCTGCTTGAAATTTTTCACCAGTGGATCACGACATTCCAGTAGTTATGAAATCATGTTGTGTGTCCACCTGATAATTTTCTCAGTTTTTTTCCACCCTATACAGGAATCGGTAACAGAGATTCCATATAGGAGTTTGTTTTTATCTGCTATTAGTTTCTGATTTCCATCCTCAAGATAACTTTCTGCCATAATTCCTTTTAGACCACTTTCTCCGCTGCTTTTACGCAAGACAATATCCTTCCAAACGTGCATCTGATTGTCATACCCACCCGAACAGTTCATATGACTGCAATCAACAATAACAGAGCTGTTAACTTCTGCATCGTTTAACAGCATTGAAGCCCTGAGACATGACTTTTTGTCATAATTTGGACCAGTTTTCCCACCCCGTAGAATAATATGCCCGTAGTGATTTCCTTTTGTGCGAATCAGACACACTCTGCCATTGGGATCTATTCCCGGATAGCAGTGAGAGGAAGATGCTGCCTTTATGGCATTTACCGCAGTTTCAAGAGATCCATCGGTGCTGTTTTTGAAACCAACCGGAATATCAATACCACTGGCACTCTGGCGATGAATCTGAGACTCAGAGGTACGGGCACCGATTGATGTCCAGCTGACAAGATCACTTACGTAATTATACACCAAAGGATCAAGCATCTCCATTGCCGCAGGAAGCCCCAAACCGGTAATTTCTGAGAGCAATTTTCTGGCCATAGTCAATCCACTATGCATATCTAATCCCCCATTCATATCTGGGTCATGAACCAACCCCTTCCAGCCAAGAGCAGTCCGGGGTTTCTCAAAATAAAGCCGCATGACTATGAGCAGTTTATCCTCAGTTTCACCTCTTAGTCTGTTGAGCCGCTTAGCATAATCAATAGCCCCCTTGGGGTCGTGTATGGAACATGGCCCAACAATTAGCAGCAATCTGTCATCCTTCCCATCGAGAATCCTCTTTATATCTTCTCTCCCCTGTTCTACTGTTATTCTCGATTTGCTACTTTGAGGTATCTGTTTCATCAATTCAGCAGGTGTAACCAGTGGTACAGAAATATTTTCCATCATTTTCTCCTTTACATAAAAAAAGCCCCCTCTTCTGAGGGGGCTTTTTGGTTTTTATATCAGATCTAAAACAATTACCTTTATCCCCCCATTTTTGACAGGCTAAAATACCAAAAAAAGAAGTACTCAAAAGCATTGGTACAGTTTAGGTTTTCATCTGTTTTGATTTTTTCTGGAATCATCTTTCTCTCTTTTACCCCACAAAAAAAGCCCCTCAGAAGAGGGGCTTTTGATCGTTTTCTATTCAGGTATACCCTAAAACGCCATAAGCCCCTTGCAGGTTTTAAAAAACCAAAAGTAAAAATATGAGACTGTTTGTGTAGCGTTTTTGATAACTTTTTCTTTGTTCATACTCATAATATAATCTTAGCAGCAAAAAACGTGTCATTTTTTTTCCAAAAACTTCAGTTTTTCACCGGTGTTATCTAATTCCGTAATTATCTACTACAAAGTCTATGTCCTTGTCTCCGCGTCCAGACAGATTTACCAGTATCGAATTACGTTTGTTTTCAGTTGCATATTTCATTGCAAAGGCAACCGCGTGAGCACTTTCCAAAGCAGGTATGATCCCTTCAACTTTAGACAACGTATAAAACGCATCAAGACACTCTTCATCACTGGCATAGGTATACTCTATTCTCTTTTTGTCCTTAAGCATACAGTGCTCCGGACCAGACCCCGGATAGTCAAGCCCACTTGCAATCGAGTACACAGGTAGTGGTTCACCTTTTTCATCCTGAAGCATATAACTCTTAAATCCATGAAGCACCCCTGGTGCTCCGTAGGTAAGACTGGCCGCATGGTCCCCAACCTTAAAGGAACGTCCGGCAGGTTCCACACCAATCATCCTTACATCCTCATCCTTGATAAAGCCAGAGAAAATCCCCATGGCATTTGATCCACCTCCAACACATGCGGTAACAGCATCCGGCAGCTCCCCGGTCATCTCCATAAACTGCTCCCTGGCTTCCAGACCGATTACATGCTGAAAATCCCGAACCATCATAGGGAAGGGGTGAGGTCCCACAACTGAACCAATACAGTACATGGAATTTACGGGATCCTTGAGATAGGACTCAAATGCAGAATCCACCGCTTCCTTCAGCGTTTTTAATCCATGGCTCACAGGGACAACTTTGGCTCCAAGCAGCTTCATTCTTACCACATTTGGATGTTCCTTTTTAATATCGACTTCACCCATATGGATTTCACATTCTATACCGAAATATGCCGCAGCCGTTGCAAGTGCAACCCCATGCTGACCAGCTCCGGTCTCAGCAATAACCTTCTTCTTACCCATATGCTTTGCAAGAAGAGCTTCGCCCATGCAGTGATTTAATTTATGAGCCCCTGTATGATTAAGATCCTCGCGCTTGAGGTATATACGTCCACCAAGTTGGTTTGAAAGATTCTTGCAGTAGTAGGTGGGAGTTGGACGCCCCTGGAAATGTTTGCGAATGTTTCTCAGCTCAGAAATAAACTCATGCGATTTGCTTATCGAATAGTATGCATCAGTTATGCTGTCCATCTCTTTTTGAAGTTCCGGTGGAATAAAAGAACCCCCATATTCACCGAAATAACCATTGCTGTCAGGATACTTTTTTAAATAATCACTCACCATAATCTCCTAAGGAATTTTTAACCTAATTAACTTTTAATTCAGCAGTATCGCATGAAGCAATTTTTCTGAATCGTTACAGTCACACAGTTGTAATATATTTGTCTGTTTATGTTTGCTGCAACTCAAGACTTGTAGAGAGCAGCGGTGCCGATCAAAAAACCACTTTCCTCACAACCTGATCACACCCCTCCTTTAAAACTGCAACACTGACACCAGTGGCGGTTTTCTCAGGAACACAGATATTATAAGTTCCTGGTGACAAGGCACTTATAGCATGACTTAGAATTACACGTCCTCTGATGTTGTATAAACTGAATGTGTAATTTCCGGGACGGTATACCGAAACTGAAAACCTGCTGATCCCCGCGGTTCTGTGTAACTTTATCGAATGATCTGTATACTGTAGCGGCTCCTTTTTTCGCACAGAATTTTCTGCCCCAAGATCAATTCCGTAGTGAGTTTTCATGTAGGTTATTATCGAGCCCGACAATGCTTTTGCAAAACGTTGTCTGTTTGAATCCGTATCTCTTAGCCCAAGCATGTTGCACTCAATCTGCACACCACTGATTGTGCCACCCGCTACTGAACCATGCCTTTGAGTGTTATACCCACCATTGAAATAGGGGAAATACCACGGATCAGGATATTGGGGAGAGGGCACGGAAGCAAACCCTCTCTGTTCCAACAAACCACCCAGACTTTTTTCTCCTCTCAGCAATTCAGAAAATGAAAATGGAGTTCTCTTTGCAAGCTCCCTTAAGCTTGAATTTTCCGCCAGAGAGCCAATCTGCTCATCTGACAAACGCAAATCAGAGCTGTTCAGAAGGTATCCAAGCTCAACTCTCTGCAAAACATTTGCATGCCCATGTATATCGATATAGAGTCCGGCACCAAATTCCTCAACTGCGTGTCTCTTTGCTATGTCGATAAATTCATGAAAATTATACCAGGCCATCTCTGCCAACGGGTGTTCAGTCCCTTCGTAGAGAGAACGGTTTGCATCTATTTTTGTGCGTGCCAGATGACAAAGTATAACATGAGGATGGCGTCCGAGACGAGTATACAGCTCTTGATAAATCGCTTCTGTTAAGGGAACGGTGAATGCATCTGTTACAGTTGTGCCAAAGGTGCGGTCAGGGATTTCCTCGAGTGATAGATTTCCACCATGTGGTGCAGAAATAATTATTGGAAGATCTCCCGGAATGTATTCAATGTAGTTGTTGATTCCAAAACGGCTCTCGCCCGGAATAAAGCCTGTAAACGGTTCAGAGAACAACAGGGTAGAACAGATTAGTATCCACAACACAGGACAGGCAATTTTTCCTTCCACAAACGGCCCCATAATGCTCACAAAAAAAATATTCCAACCCGGATTTTACCGGACCTTTAGTTTACAAAATTTAAAAGCGTATATAAACCAAACAACTATAATCTAAACTGGGTTTCATGTACACCCATTTGCTTTAAAGTTTCGATGGTTGTCTGTGCCACGATTTCAATTTCCCTTGGGGTTATTTCAGAATACACCGAGAAACGGGCAAGTGATGTATCCTTTGGTATTGCCGGATAGAGGAAAACAGAAAACAGAACCCCTTTTGATTTTAATTTCCCATACAGTTTTATCGCAGTCTCTTCTCCTTTAAACATCAGGGACACGATCTGACATTGACTTGGCCCGGTACTGTACCCGGCCTTATTTAGCAATTCTCTCAAGTAAGCAGCCATTTTCTGCGCATGAGCTGCCCTTTGTGGTTCTCTCATAAGGATCTGAAGTGCTTTCCAATTCCCTGCAGAGGTTGGGGGTGCGACGTTGGTACTAAAGATGATGGAACGTGTGCTGAACATTAGAAATTCCGCGGTATCAGGATCGGTGACAATAAATCCCCCATTTCCCCCCAGCGCCTTTGCAATTGAAACTGTTCTGAAATGTACCTTGTCCTCAACACCTTCATCTACAGCACACCCTCCCCCATTCTCACCTATCATCCCGAAAGAGTGCGCCTCATCAACCAGAAGCAAGCAATCGAACTCTTCAGCAATGTCAGCATAGTCTTTCACCGTTGCCACAGATCCATGAGTACTGTAATACCCATCTATGCAAATAACTCCAGGCCCAATCACCTTAACTAATTTGCGCATCGTTTCAGGGCTGTTATGTTTTACCGGAATGAGTTTACCACCTGAGAATCTGGCACCATCCCACAGTGAAGCATGGGCGTTAACATCAAGATATACCGGTGTGTCTTCTTTAACAATAGCCTCCATAAGCCCGACATTAGCAGTCCACCCACAGGTTGTGAGTAAAACAGATTCAGGCCCCTTGGCTTTACAGGAGTGAGCGATAGCCTGCTTGAATTTCATATGGTAACCGTGTTCCCCACCATACACCACAGATGCCATAACACCGTAGCCGGTATCTTTTGTTGCCTTTACCCTCTCTTCGATGACTTCGGGATGTTGTGAGAGTCTCAGATAGTCATTATGATGGCAGGAGATATATCCGGTGGTATCTGCGGGTTGATCGAAAGGAAGCGGTTGCCAGGAATTTATTCTGTCAAACATTGGTTTCTTCAATTCTTCAAACCAGAGTGGATTTATCACTGTTCCCATAAAGATGCCTTTGTTTTAAATTCCTCAGTTATCAGGTTATTTACAAAGTTTGATATTTCAGATTCAGTATAAAACAGATTCAGTTATCAATTTACAACAATATAAATTATCTGATGTTACACCAACAGATTAAAGTTAGCCTGTGCACAAATTTGATAAATTCCGCACATGATGTAATTAATTTTATTATTTTCAAATTAGACAGGTCAATTTAATCGGGGACTGCCGTTATGCAAGTAATCGGACACACCCAACTCTTCAACTCACGACTGAGAGAGTAAATAACCAGGAGTTTTTATGCAGACAGAACAGATACTTCAAGTGCTCAAAGCATCAGTGCTTCAAATATCCAGGGAAAACAAAAGTTTAAAACCACTGGATGAGCAGATTGATCAGTCTGTTCTACTATCGGATTTGGGATTCGATATACTTATTCTCAGCGAATTGGAACGGGAATTGGAGCTGCGTTTCGATCGCCGTAAGCTCCATATGGAAAGGCTTCTGGTTCCTGAAACATTTTACACACTCAGTTTAAAAGATCTGCTAACCCATCTTGAAAAGCAATTTGTACCTTCGGTAAAAAACCCTAAAGTTGTTTACGTTGATGATGAAGAGGAAAACCTGTTCATATTTAAGCGCAAGTTTGGAAAATTTATAAATCTTCAGCTTTTTGACGATCCAAACCAAGCTTTGGAATTCATTTCAAATGATCCGGATGTGAGACTGGTTATTACAGATGAAGTTATGCCGGGCATGACAGGAAATCAACTGTGTGACAATATCAGAAAGATCAAACCCTACATTAAATTTATCCTTATAACAGGAAACCCAAAGAACGATACCAATCTGATGTATAAGTCACTTCGCGAAAATCGTTTTTATGATTTTATCCAAAAACCTGTTGATTTCAACAAAAACCGAGACAAGTATCTTACCACTATACGCAAACTTATAGAAATGAGCTGATTGCTTTAGGTGCAGACCTGCTTTTTTGGGGTAGACCTTTTTTTAGTGGGAACACTATCTTAAACAACGCCCCCTGGCCAATCTGAGAATCCACCTTCAGGGTTCCACCGAACTGACGAACGATTTCTGCTGAGATCGACAGGCCTAATCCTGTGCTCTTACCAGGGGATTTAGTTGTGTAAAAGGGGTCGAACATTCTTTTCTGCACTTCTTCAGATATACCCGGGCCATCATCTTTTAAGAATATTATGATTTCTCTCTTAGTTTTTTGGGCGAAAATATCAATCTTTCCGTTGCCATCCATTGCATCAACAGCATTGTTTATCAAGTTCACAAAAACCTGGTCCATCCTGTCAGGATTGACTTTCCATACCAATCTGCAGGACTGGTCCAGATTAATTTCAACATTTCCGAGTGAAGCCTTCGGAAGCATACTAATTACATTTTCAATAAGAGAATAAAATTCGGTTTCCTCTATGTCTTCTGAGTCTGAGGCGCTGGTGAATATTCTTAGACTGTTTGCAATGGATGCACATTTCCCCAACGCTTTTTCTGTACGAGAAATAACAAACTCCATATCTTCGAGGTGTTCATTTAGATCATGATCTTCTGCAAGTTCCATAATTTTCTTTCTCGCCTCACTATCCTCGATTTTTTCATTTGCAAGATTGTAGATTCTCTGCAATCCGCCAAAATCATTTTTAAGATCAGGCACAATATTCACAAGAAAATTCAATGAATTATTAATCTGATGAATTATTCCTGCAGCCATTCGGCCAAGAGAAGAAAGCTTTTCACTTTGAATAATGATTTCCCGTGCTTTAGTAAGTTCCTCATGAGTTTTTATCAGCTTTTGTGTTCTTTCTTCTACTTTACCTTCCATATTGGAAAACAACTCTGTTTTAAGCAGTGTGTCAGATATAAGTGAAGAAACCGAACAGAGAAACAGATGATCACTTTCATTAAATTTTTTACTTTCATTATCTGTGATTACTTGGGATCTGTGATATTCAGCAGTTACAATTCCAATAGTCTCTTCATCAAGAATAATCGGACTGATCAGTAGATCAGGAAAGAAATCACCCGGCAGAAAGCCATTTGAAGCACTTGCACCGACTCTTAACAACTCTCTGCTTGAAGAATCAATGTCAATATTTTCATTTATATACCTTTTCAGAAGTTCAAAATACTCCTGAGGCGGTGTTGAGCGGTCTCCGCAGATACTGACAATTTTATAAGTTTTCAACGAATTATCATAGATCCAAACCTGACTGAAATCATAGTTAAACGAATAAACCAATGAATTTGTAATTGTATTAAACACCTCTTCCCTGGAGCTTATACCAGAGAACTTCAATGCGAGTTTATGGATAGAGTGAAGATATTCATTCTGTGACCGGGCGTATTCAACGGTTCTCTCGATCTGTTCGGTTTTCTTGTTGATCTCTTCAGAAATCAACCTATAAGAATATTTTTTGTGGATTATGTAGAGTAATAATGTAAACAGTACAGTAAAATATGCTGCAACAAAATAGTAAATATTTAGAAAAAAACCAGCCCAGGTCAACGTAAGAGTTGCAAGGAGAAAAAAGATTCTCAAAGTAATAAGCACTTTCACATTAGATACCAAGTATCGGTATAGAGAATTGCTGAATTTCATTTTACCATACCATTTCTGTTTCGCAAGGTTATTTTAAAGGCTGTTCCATTTTGTTCTTCCGACAGATACTCAATATCACCACCACATTTTTTTATAAGCTCCTTTACCACAGTCAAACCAAGCCCGGTGTGTTGTTGTGGGTTTTTAGTTGTAAATAGAGGTTCAAAAAGGGAAGAGACATACTTGGAATCAACCCCTTTACCATAATCCCGCACTATCACTTCAACCCTGCTCCCGCAGTTTCGTGCTGATATTTCTATTTTTCCTTCCCCACGGGTAGCTTCAATTGCATTACTGAGCAGGTTAAATATGACTTGCTGAAACTCGATTCTGTTTACAGTTACAAATAAATCCGGGGGTATATTCAATGATATATCGATAGCTGATAAATACTTCACAGGAATAAGTGCAATCGCCTTCTCTGCCAATGACACAAGTTTTTCTGATACACAAATGTCATTTCCTGTTGTTCTGGCAAAAACCTTCAGACTGTTAGCGGTTTTCCTTGCTTTCTCAAGAGCTTCATCAATATACTTAAACACCTCATCCACTTCTTCGAGGTGAATATCAAGCTGAAACTGATTTAGAATGCTTTCCAGCTCTTCGACATACTCAGAGGGCAGATTATCCTTTGTAATAGAGGCAATTTTTTTTAGAGCAAAAAAATCATTTCTAAGATCTTTTACAATATTAAACAAAAAATTTAACGGATTATTGATCTCATGAGCAATTCCAGCAGCCATTTGTCCGATTGAGGAGTGTTTTTCATTCTGTGCAGCCATATCCCGGGCGAGCACAATTTGCTCCTGTCTTCGCCGAATTTCTCTGTCCCTTTTTGCTATTTTTGTCTCCATATCTTCATAAAGTCTTGCCTTGTGAAGGGAGTTGGATATAATGTGAGTTATGGTTGTAAAAAACAGTTTATCTGTGTAGGAGACTTTTTTTCCGAATTTATTTATCCCCACAAGCATTCCAAACACAATTCCATTATCTGTAAGGGGTATAATTATAGCAGATGAAACATCGAGAGTTGCGAACATTTTTTTTGACTGATCAGTAAAATTAACCGTTGCCTTTTCAAAATCATTTATCAAAAGAGTTTCTTTGTTTTTCAAAACTCTTACAATAAAACCATCTGAATACTTCAGCCCTTCTGAGATATAGTATTCTGTTTTTAGAACATCATCCCTTACGTTTTCATCATAACCGCTTAGTGCAGAACAAACAAACCGGTCACCCTTAATAATCCATATCTGGGAAGCATCATAGTTGAATTTTTCAACCAATGTTCCGGTAATATGTTTTGAAATCGGCTCACAGTAAATTTCCCGGTTGAGCTGAACGGTGAGTTCGTGGAGATTTCGTGTGTACATATTGTCTTTTATCAACTGATTTGACTGCTCTTCAATGCTTCTTTCTGCACCTCTGATCCATTTTATGCATTCTTTGAATCTTTTCTGAATAAAGATGGTATAGAGCATCATGCTCAGAACCGGAGACACAGCAGCAATAAACGCTGGTGTTGTGGCCCCGGTGAACAGCCAACCAATCCCGGACATTATACCTGTGCCCAAAACAGACAGCGAGCCTTTTAAATACCATTGGTAAGAATATTGGGGTATATTGACAATGTATTCACATTTTTCATCCCCCTTGAAAACACATTTAGGATGCTCTACAATAGCATGGGGAAGCTCAAAAATTGTAGGCAAAGCTTCATATGTACCCAGTCGGTTTCTGCAGGCAGAATATGGTTCCTGATAGTTATCTTTGAAAGAAACTTTCACTCTGAATCGGTCAGAGCCGAGCCTTGTGGTTTCAATATGAGTGGTTTTAACTACCTTCTGTTCCAGTTTACAAAGATTTTTAAAAGTGAGGTGAGGTGTTGAGCTGCATGCGATAAATTTTAATTGAAGCGGGTGCATGTATTTAAATACATTTCTGCCCATTGTATAAGGGAAGTCCTGATCTTCGGTAAACTTTTTTGCACTTTCGAACAGCTGATCTGTTGTTTCAATAGGCATATACCCGTTGGGGTCCTCAAAGTAGAGACGGTCAAGCTGTATATCTGACAAGATTTTTTCCGTTACATCACTACCATATTTATCATCCAGGAACTTCATTACAGGAAGAACCATTCCCTTGACTACATTTTTGTAATCCCTACGGGTTAATGAATCAGTTTTGGAGCTGGACATAGCTAACTCTTTATTTCAAAATTATTCAATTCTATTTTACTGTTCTCACGGGGAGTTTTCACTAAGGCAATCCTCTTTAATAATTACACTTGCACTTTTTTTCTTCCTGCGTCTGAGCGCAATTTCAATATCAAGAAAATGTTTAACATTCTGTTTATATATTTCTTCATTATAGATTCCTTTAAACATTTCAAGGAATCCCTGCTGTAATCTTTCCGGTGTCATGTGGGTTGGCTTTATGCACACGTTTCCGATAGTGTATTCACTCCATGGTTTATCAAGAATCCTGCCCTCTCTCTCCATTCGGCTACGAAGCGCTGTTCCGGGGAATGGGGTCATAATAAAAAACTGACAGGCATACAATTTATTATCGATAATAAACGTCCTCACCTTTTCAAACGAGGATTCGTCTTCCCCATCAAAGCCTAAAATGAAAGATCCAATTATCCCTACACCATGTGACTGAATCTTTTCAATGTATTGTGGATAGTTTACCAACTGCTTTCTTTTCCATTGCGAGACAGAGCCAAGATTTTTTTCTGTTATTCCTTCAAATCCTATAAAAACCATAAAACAGCCACTCTCCCGCATAAGCTCCAGCAGTTCATCATCCCTTGCAACCGAGATATCGGACTGGCAAGCCCATCTGAAATTTAACTTTTTAAACTCTCTAAGCAGCTCTTTTGCATACTTTCTGTTCACAAACAGATTATCATCACTGAAACCGATGTGAACATTTGTATTATACCGTAACAGCTCTTTAACTTCTTTAACAACCTGCCCCACAGATTTATGTCTGTATTTTGCCCCAAAAACTCTTGAACTTGCACAAAATTCACAATCATGAGGGCAGCCCCGGGAAGTTTGAAGCCAAATCACCTTGTAGTCCTTATCTTTTAGAAGGCCATATCTGGGTATGGGCGATTCTTCCAAATTCACAAGTCGTTCAGACTTATACCTCCTTTTCATTTGCCCCTTCTGAAAATCCAAAAGAAGCTGCGGCCAGAGGTACTCTGCTTCACCTTCCACAACTGCATCGGCATGCTCCATAGCCTCTTTTGGGAGTACTGTGGCGTGTATCCCACCGATAACAACAGGTATTCCTTTAGACCTGAACACAGCTGCAATTTCATAGGCCCGTATGGATTGCGCAGTCATTGCCGTGATACCCACAAGATCATACTTCTCATCAAAATTTATCTGTTCAATATTCTCATCAATAATTACACATTCATGGTGATCAGGGGTAAGTGCAGCAACGACCGGCAAACCAAGCCCCAAACCCGACCAATTTTTCCGGTAAGATTCCAGTATCGGAGAGGATTCATAAAATCTGGTAAACTCCGGATTAGATGAGACAAACGGTGCTTTAGGTGAAATCAGAGCAATTTTCATCAGACTGGCCTTCCATTGTAGCAGATAATCAGATATAACGAATTATTTTAGGTATTTTAAAGGAAGAAATATTCTCAGAGCACCATTTTCTAAACTCATCTTCTTCCTGAGATCCTTTACAATGCAGTTCTACTGTTGCCTCCACAGTATCCCCCATCACACGGGACGGGCCGGCAAAAACAGTTACACCTTTAACATTACCCTGCAGTTTCATTAATCTTTCAACCTCTGCAGGATAGACATTCTTACCCCCCACATTCAGCATTCTCTTTTTAAGCCCGGTATAATAGAAAAAACCATCTTCATCCCGGTATCCTAAATCACCAGTGTACAACCATCCATCCCGGACAGTGCGTTTTGTAATTTCAGAGTTTTTATAGTACCCCTTCATTACAATAGGTCCCTTAACACGAATTTCACCGGTCTCAAGCGATGTACAGGTCTTGCCGTTTTTATCCACAATCTCCACTTCACAGCACGATTGAGCTCTCCCAATAGAGCCCTGTCGCGCAGCACTACCGACCTGGTTAAATGTGCAAACCGGAGAAGCTTCAGTGAGTCCATACCCTTCACGTAAATCTATACCAATTTTATCCCGGAATCCTGAGAAAATTTTATCAGACAACTTGCACCCCCCACTAACACAGACTGGATTATTTTTCAGGGCATTTTTGGAAGAGGCGATGTCCGTGAGCATTAAGTAGTACATAACAGGCACAGTATAGAGTTGAGTGGCGCACGCTCTCTCAAGCTCCAAAAGCATCGACTTAATTACCCTCAGGTCAGCGATATCAATCACAATTGCAGACCCTCCGCTTATAGCGGGAACCAAAAGCCCTGTTTGCAGTCCATACAAGTGATGAAAAGGGAGTAAAGAACAAATCCGGTCCGCACTGCTTACCTGTGAGCCTTCCATTATACCAATTGCATTCTGGATCAGATTATCCTTTGAAAGCATCGCCCCTTTTAAATATCCATCTTCAGCAGCAGTAAACACCATAGTACAGACATCCTGTAGCTGATCGGCTATTTCAGAAGTCACTGAACCGGTTTTAAAAAAAACATCAGTACTAAAATCGAAATCTGTATTCAGCAACTGGGGTTTTACAACCCCAAAGGGAGGTGCACTGCTAAACAACTCTGAAAGCTCAAGATCTTTTGTGACTGGATCAATAAGGACTGCAATTTTTCCTGCTCGGATTGCAGCCAGATACCCGATAAGGGTTTTGGGATGGTTATATCCATAAATGTAAACAAATGGTGAATTGGAACCTGTGTATGAAATAAATTTCCCGGCACAGCTATCAATCAATCTGTCAAGACAAGCCCCACTCAGTTCTGTTTTATTAAAGTAGATATTTTTAAGGCTTAGAGAATCTGTGAAGGGATTTTTTTTTAGCGGCATTATCTGCTACCCGTTTGCCTAAGAGCCTCTTCAATTATTGATACAATCTGATTGAGAGTGCGGGATTCCATAATTTTAGAAGGAATTTCTACACCCAATTCATCAATGAGTGCCGCATAGATTTCCACAAACCGCATAGAATCGAGATCGACCTGATCACGAAGTTCTGAATCGGGGTTAACTTTTCCTATGTCGATATTAAACTCATCCTTTACAATTTTTTCAATAACATTCCTGACATCAACCATATTGACCTCCTGACAACCATTGTTTAACAATTATTATAATGTAAATATAATAATTAATTAAAGTAAATCAAAATTAAAATCAAATATTTAAACAAAATAATATCTATTGTCAGTTTACATATAAATTAAAAGGGAGTTTTGCATAATTGAACATTATATTTCATAACTCATGCCGATGACCAGTTAAGAAATGAAGTACCAATAGTTAATTTACAGTTCACATTTCGCACCCAAGCCTTTTAAAAACGCCTAAAACAGGTACGATAGGTGGAATTTCTCCTCCGGGAGCCACTGAAAAGAATATTTCCACGACATGAAAATCAAAGTGCATCAGTATATTTCAGCCAAGTTGTGCGATGATTTTTTCCTTTGGGATCTTTTCCCAATCTCTCCTGATCTGATCAGCACTGAAATTATGACACCCCTCATCAGCATTGAATGATTCGCCCATTGAGTCGGCCAAATTTAATTGTTTAATGCAATGAGCAGCATAATACTGAACGATACTATCCATAAGTTTTCCCTTTTTGTAGGTGTGTTCAGGCATTTCCTCAAGTATTTCCTTAAAAATTGCCCCGGCTCTCTGAATATGGTTCTTAAAATACAGGTGTATACCATACTGAAACTTTTCTTTTATGCTGTTTTTGTAATCAATAACTTTTCTGGGATTGTGGGAGTAAACTTCATAAATTTCAATTTTTTTGTTGTACCCTTTTACTTTTATAATATCAATTAGTCTGCACTCAGATTTTTCCCCGAGTGCTTCAACAATTTCCTCGGTAATAATGATTTCAAGTCCATAGTATTTGGCAATATGTTCAAGTCTTGAACATATGTTGACAGCTGCCCCTATATATGTTCTGTCGAGTTTCTGTAACCCTCCAATATTGGCTTCGAGCATAGTGCCTTTTGAAATACTTATGACATTGTTGATTTTTTTCATACCGGCGAAAAAAAGCTGCTTATTGTAGATTTGAAGACGTTTTCTCATTTCAACTCCTGCTGAAACCGCCTTATCCCCATCAGGAAACACCGCCATCACAGCATCCCCCATAAGCTTGTCCACTTCCCCGTCGAATTCAAATACAGGATTTATCATCATTTCGAAATATTTATTTATGAACTGAGCCTGGTTTTCGGCATCATCCATTGCAGAAGTCTGCGGTGTAAAATCCCTCATATCACATATCAAAATGGTCTTTTCAACAGTTCTTGGACTGAAGTTCCGGGGATCTTTACCATTGTCAATTTCACTAAGAATCGAAGGGCGGACAAATGTGGATATTATCATATTACGGGTAATAAGCTCATTATTTTTACATTCGAGTATATAACGGTTTCTTTCCGATTCAGCAGCTTTCACCCGTATCGATTCAGCTTCAAGTGATAACAAATAGAATACATTGATTGTTAATTTAATCAGTCCCAGAAGAATTGAGGAAAACCAGGCTATAGTGAATACTCCAAAGCTTTCCCTGATGATGTTTGGTGCGTTTCCATAATATCCGACATACATTATAATTGCAGACATATAACCTAAAGGGAAAAGTACAAGTGGCAAAAATGCCCTTGAAGCAAAAAGTCCATAGAAAATGCCAGCCCACATAAACGAAACAAACCAGTAAGTAGAGGAACTGTTCATCAGATACATAAAAGTAAAGAACACCGGCAAAATCAGAAAAAATACAAAATCATAGTACTTTCTGTGAAACCATTTCAAAGGATCTTTACGGGGAAAGAAGAGAAACGGAAGGGCAAGGAGTGCAGAGACAACACGCAAAGGCAAAGATTCCCATAGCCCCTGAAGTTGGCATGTAAAGTAGAAAACAATACTAAAGAGAGGGACAATTACACCGGCAACAAAGATAAATTTTTGAGTGATGTAGAAATCTTTGGAAAATAGAATTTTAAAAGCTGCTTCAGAAAACCTCATTATACATTTTCCCGTTTTTAAGTTGAAAATAGCATACAATGAATATTTTACAAACAAACATACTTACATTTCCAGTTTTTTTTCTTTCTTTTTACTTTCTCAAATTATATAATAATACCTACAAATCAACAACCTTTTTTACAAATGTTTTTTTTAGAGTTTACAACAGCTTTCCAGAGTGTCAAAACCATGAAATTAGAGAAGAGTCAATCCAAAACATACATTACTTACCCCAAAGAAAAGCGTCACCATGACAGGGCATTCCTGACAATAGCGGTGACGGTTGAGATAGGTGAACAGATAATCCAGTGCGCAGAGTGTTCCAATCTTAGCCAAAACGGGATGCTCATCTATACAGATCAGGACATTTCTGTAGGTACCAGGGGAACTGTCACTTTGACAAAAAAGTGTTCCAAACGCAACTACACATTCTCAGCAGCCTTTGAAGTTGTCCGTAAAGAGAAAAATAAAACCTACAAATATGGTTTAGGTATAAAGTTCAGGCAGCTGCACGAGGAAGATGAAAAATCGCTTCGCTACATACTCGATTACTCATTAACACGTGCTTTCAGGAAAAAGTTCTTCACTATCAACAAAAATGCTAAAGAACTTCATTTTAAAATTGCGGATACAAAAGAAGAGCTGGAACAGGCATTTAACATTGTACACGACACATATGTTAAGGAGGGGTATATTGACCCCCAGCCCTATGGAATGAGACTATCAATCTATCACAGCCTTCCCTTTACAACCACATTCGTCGGAAAATCCGATGATGAGGTAATTATCACCTGCACCTTGTTTCTTGAGTCTGAGCTGGGGTTACCAATTGATAAGATGTTCTCCGAAGAAATCAACAAACTTCGAAAAAACCAGAGATTAATCGCCGAGATCGGGGCGTTTGCAGTCAGGCCCGGGCAGAAAAACCAAAATGTAAATAATGTGATTCACCTGCACAAAATGATCATCGAATATGCTACCAAATTTTTCAATATCGATGATCTTGTCATAACTATAAACCCCAAACATCAGGGATATTACAAATATGTTTGGCTTTTTGACCGTATTGGCCAGGAAAAAAGATACGCAGCTTTGAAAAACCAACCAGTGATTGCACTGCGTTATAATTTGAGAACAAAGGAGAAACAGGTTAAGGAGAGCTATAGTGATGCTCCCCCGGAACGGAATCTTCACCATTTTGTATACGAGAAAAAATGCAAATCCTTTGAGTGGCCCACTACACAAGCCGCACCTTCAGTTGTTTGGGACAGAAGTTTGTTAACATATTTTTTTGAAGAAAAAACATCTATCTTTCATGATACAAGTAAAGAGGTTTTAGCCAAAATCTTAAAGTTCTATGACTGATCACAAAGGAGTTCAACCATATGTACACAGCTCTCAATTTCGTTAACTCCAATTATCTGCACAACATTTCAGATTTCTTTTTAAATTTGAAAAAGAGATCATACGAGTTAATGAATTTTCGCAAAGGGGCAAAACTTTTGGATGTGGGTTGTGGGCCCGGTATTGACACAATCTCCTTAGCAGATTGCAAGGCACAACCAGATTTTGTTGCAGGGATTGACTTTGACAGGGAAATGGTTACTGAAGCTCACTGTAATGCCCGTAAACTTTCACTCAAAACATCTCTTCTTTATGCACAGGCAGTGTCTCAAAATTTACCGTTTAAAAGTGATAGTTTTGATGCAGTTCGATCCGAAAGGATGCTCCAACACCACCCATCACCCCAAAAGGCTGTAAATGAAATGGTGAGAGTGTGCCGTAAAGAAGGCACTGTTGTAATAATAGATTGCGACCACAGCTCACTATCGATCAACACTAATTTGACGGAAACTGAATGGAAACTCCGCCGGTTCAGAACCGATTACCTTCCTAACGGATATGCTGGAAGAGCACTATATGGTCAACTTCATGATGCAGGTGTTAGTAACATAGCAATTGAACTTCACCCGGCATATGTGTTTAGTTTTCAACAATACCGCGCTCTCACACGAATGGAGAAAATCGAACTTGAAGCGCTTCAAAACGGAGTAATCGATAAAAGAGAACTGGAAGCTTATAATATTGATCTGATGAGAAGAGAATCTGAAGGCAGCTTTATGGCATATATGGTTATGATGGTAGTTTACGGAGAAAAATAAGAAGCACCGGCATCTGACCCAATTGTTTCTCTGTAGGAAATCGAAATACTTATAGAGGGGTGAAACGAGAGGTTTCTACTTCTTCTGTGTGTACTGGGGCGTAGTCACAGCAAAGAGGGGGTAAAATGTCAGATAATGTAAATCCAATAGATGTTGAGCAGTTCCTGCAAAAAACCGATTTCCCTGCTGATAAAGACAAACTTGTATCTTTTGCCAAAAATCAACATGCACCGGAACCGGTTATAAACGCACTACAGAGCATTCCTGATAGGCAATACTCTAATCCACAGGAGGCAGCCCGGGAAACTTTTTCATCCAAAGATGAAGGTCCAATGGGAATAGATTCATGTGAAGACTAAAAATATTAAGCGGCCATTGTAAAAGGGCCGCTTAATATAATAAGGTAAATCAACAAAAAACGATTTTCAGTATCGATCCTATCCGAATATAGCCAGCAATACTCCGGCAGCAACAGCCGATCCTATCACACCAGATACGTTTGGCCCCATCGCATGCATAATAAGAAAATTGTACGGATCGGACTCAAGGCCGATTTTGTTTGTTATCCTTGCCGCCATCGGAACAGCTGAAACTCCCGCAGATCCAATCAAGGGATTGATTTTATGCTTAAGGAACAGATTCATGAATTTTGCCATCAGTACACCTGACATGGTACCAATTGCAAATGCAAATAATCCAAGAACTATTATCCCAAGTGTCTGAATGCTGAGAAATTCCGCGGCATTGAGCTGGGATCCAACTGCCAGACCAAGAAAAATGGTTACAATGTTTATCAGCTCATTTTTTGCTGTCTCTGCAAGCCTGTTAGCCCTGCCACATTCATTTAGAAGATTTCCAAACATAAGAGCACCGATGAGCGGAGTTGCAGCCGGTATGAAGAGCGCACAAAGCAGAAGAACAGTTAAAGAAAACAGTATTTTTTCCAGTTTAGATACATGACGCAACTGGGTCATTTTTATTTTCCGTTCTTCAACCGTTGTGAACAAACGCATAATCGGAGGCTGGACAATGGGTACCAATGCCATATAGGAATAAGCGGCAACCGCAATCGCGCCTAAAAGCTCCGGCGAAAGACGTGAAGAGATAAATATTGCGGTAGGACCATCAGCCCCTCCGATAATACCTATTGAAGCAGCCTGTGGCAAACTAAAACCCATTCCCGGTATTATAATTGCACCCAATACAGTGGTGAAAATACCAATTTGTGCCGCTGCACCCAGCAAAGCAAGCCGCGGGTTTGCTATCAGAGGACCAAAATCAGTCATTGCCCCCACACCCATAAAAATGAACAGGGGAAAAAGACCTGTAGCAATTCCAAATTCATAGATATAATATAGAAAACCACCAGGATCTGATATGCCGGCTATAGGGATGTTGGACAGCAAACCTCCAAATCCGATAGGGATCAGAAGTAACGGTTCAAACCCCTTTGCCACCGCCAGATATATAAGACCAAGACAGATGGTTATCATCAACAGATTTGCTATCCCCAGATTTGCAAATCCAGTACTGGCCAAGATATTACTAAAAAGATTAGCTATATCCAATTCCTGCATTTTTAAACTCCTTGCTTCCCAATTATCCCAACAAAGCCAATACCTGATCACCTACTACCGAATCACCAGGTTTGACATTCACCGATATCAAGAGTCCGTTACGAGGCGCTTTCACCTCTGTTTCCATCTTCATTGCTTCAATAATCATTATAACTTCATTTTTAACTACCCGTTTTCCGGATTCTCTCAATACTTTGACAATCGTTCCAGGGAAGGGAGTTTTGATTTCAAGAGCATCAGCAGTGGGCTCGGCAACCTTCTGGGTCGAATCTTCCACACCCTCTGCAACACAAACATCGAACTTCTTACCATCAACAGTAATACAGTTATCCTTACAAATAACCGGGTACCTTTTGCCATTTATCGTTACCAGAAAAGTGTCCGAAGAGGAAGTTTTTTTCTCCTGTGCTTTCACCATTTTACGTACACCGATTTTTCCATTACCCTTGAGGAATTCAATTCCCTTGTCCTTGCAGGTGGCAACTATAAATATGTTTTCTTCAGATATATCCAGTCCGTTCTCTTTAAGCTGAGCTTTTGCCGGCTCGACACCCTTGGACTTGTCATTATCATTAATGTCGACGACTTTTCGATCAGTCGGCTCAAGCCCCAGTTTTTCAGAAGCCAGCTTAACAAGCTCCGGATCCGGTGGCACAGGGGTTTTCCCAAAATAACCGAGAATCATCTTACCGTAACCCTCCGCGAACTTCTCCCACGGCCCAAACATCACGTTGTTAAAAGCCTGCTGAAAATAAAACTGTGACACGGGAGTAACCGAAGTTCCAAATCCTCCCCTGCAGACAACCTCGCTCATTGCCTTTATAACCTTAGGATACTTATCAAGCATATCATTGTCGCGCATCATCTGGGTGTTGGCTGTCAGCGCCCCGCCCGGCATCGGTGAAAAGGGGATTACAGAAGATACAGCCAGCGCTTCCGGAGGGAAGAAATAATCTTTCATACACTCGGTGAAGATCTCCTCCGTCTCAAGAATAGCATCCATATCAAAACCCAAGTCGTAGTCACTGCCCTTAAGAGCATGCATCATGGTTAATATATCAGGCGAACTTGTTCCACCCGAAAGCGGGGAAAGCGAAAGATCTATCCCATCAACCCCGGCTTCAATCGCTGCCATGTAAGCTGCAACTGAGGTCCCCGCTGTTTCGTGAGTATGAAACCGAATCTCAACTTCCGGAGGCAACAGCTTGCGGGCAATCTTGATAGTCTCATGAACTTTACCCGGATTGGCAGTCCCGGATGCATCCTTGAAGCAGACAGAATTATACGGAATACCCGATTCAACAATGCGTCGTAATGTAGCTTCATAAAAGGACACATCATGTGCCCCCTCACAGCCGGGTGGCAGATCCATAACGGTAACACAAATTTCATGTTTCAAACCATTATCAACAATGCAGCGACCACTGTAATCGAGATTATCCACATCATTGAGTGCATCAAAATTTCTGATAGTGGTCGTACCATATTTTTTAAAAAGTTTTGCATGAAGATTAATAATTTCACTGGGCTGGGATTCCAGTCCTACCACGTTCACACCACGGGCGAGAGTCTGAAGATTTATATCTGGTCCTACGATCTCTCTGAAACGGGCCATATTTTCGAAGGCATTTTCATTGGAGTAGAAAAACGAGCTCTGAAATGTAGCCCCACCCCCGAATTCGAAATGATCGATACCTGCTTTTACCGCTGCCTCAATTGCAGGAATATAATCCTTCATGAATACCCTGGCTCCCAGTACTGACTGAAAACCATCCCGAAAAGCTGTACACATTACCTTGATTCTCTTTGTAGCCATTACTCATGCTCCTCCTATGCTCTGTTCCTGATGGCTACAGCAATAGCTGCTACCATTTTCAGTTCCTCTTCTGACAGCTCTGTTTTTTGTTCCAATTTTTCCGGAAAAAAATGCCAGACCAATTTACTCATTGCGGTTAAAACGAGTACCATTGTAGTCAAAAACAGGAACACGATACCGATACCCACAACTGCAAGAACTAAACCCTCAATCATGACTGAAACCCCATTATACTCATGAAATAGACACCACTTTACAACAATATTATAGAATAAGAAATATAACCCACTGCAGCCAAAATTGAAATAGTTTATTATATCTTTGTTTTTTTTTCCTGAGCTGGTAACAGACTGACATTTACCAGAAAAAACCCTGTAAAAATTGGACATAGACTGCTGCGGAACAAATCTATTGGCACACTGTAAACGTGCCGAGTCACTTAGAGTTCTTCTGCAGTGTGCATGATGTGATTCGGACATGTGCAGCTCAGTTATGATGATTTTGCCTATTCTGCTCACACTTGTAAGTCTATCATTACAAGGTCCAAAAGTTAGGGATTGTAAAATTTCTTATGAATGACTTGTTCTGGTAACCTGATTGATACAGAATGACTTAAGGGGTCTGTCCATATCAGATTTTTTTACCAGGCCAGTCCATGGGGGATCAAACATGGGCCTTGACCCCGTTGCTCAGGTTCTTCCTTCTGGCCAGGGTAAAAGCAGTTCGTGACATGGCCAGAAGCGCGCGTTTACAATATTAATGTTTCCTGGTTAATAGTGATCATGTGGATTCTTTTAGAGTCAAGCGTTACCGGAAGCATACGGTGCGGGAATTGTCAGTGAACATAAAAGAGTACAGATTTAGAGATCAAAGGTATGTACTTGGGTCTGAGAAAGCAGCTTCGGCAGGCAATTAAAAGTATTGCTTTTTTTAAACCTGTGCGAACACTTCCCGGCCAAAAGGGTCTTTATTGCAGAGTAAAGTAAAAGGTGGCTCCCCTGTCCGGTTCTCCTTCTGCCCATACATTGCCACCATGCCTGCTGATTACCCGCTGAACGATTGATAATCCCACACCCGTGCCACTGAACTCTTTTTCTGTATGAACCCGTTTGAAAGGCTCGAATATTTTTTGTGCGAACTGCATATCAAAGCCAACGCCATTGTCTTTAACATAAAAGACAGTCTTACCCTCTATTTGCATCATTCCAAATTCGATTCTGGTTAACGACCGTTTTGAGGTGAATTTCCAGGCATTGCGCAGAAGATTTTCGATCGCCACATGTATCATCCTCGGATCTGCATATGCATGAACATTCTCCTGAACAAGAAATTCGGTCTTACGATGAGACTCAAGTTCTTTTAATTCGTTGAGATGCTCCCAAACCAAAAGGCTCAGGTTTACATTTTCGCGTTCAAGCTTATGCCTTCCTATGCGGGATAAACTAAGCATATCATCAATTAACTGCTGCATTTTTTTTACGCTGTCTGCAATCCGCCTCAGAAAATCCTGCCCCTGCGCATCGAGATTATCTGAGTAATCCTCCAAAACAAACTCGCTGAAATTTCCAATCACACTAAGAGGATTGCGAAGATCGTGTGAGACAGAGTATGAGAATGCTTCAAGATCTTTGTTGGCGGCAGCCAGCTCCCCGGTTCTGCTTTTAAGTTCTGCCTCTGCCTTTTTTCGTTCTGTGATATCTTCTATGATTGCGATCTCGTAGTCAGGCCGCCCCTGTTCATCGTTGACAAGAGAAAGTGTCAGACGTGCCCAGACATGATGACCTTTCTTATGGATAAATCTTTTCTCAACAGAATAGCTCTCAAGATCACCTGCAGCCATCTGCTTGAATGGTACCAGGTCAAGGTCGATATCCTCAGGATGGGTGATTTCAGGCCACGGCGTAGCCTTTAACTCATCAGCGCTGTAACCAAGCATATCGCAAAAAGCCGTATTTACATCTATCCACCGTGCATCATCAAACCTAACCCTTCCAATACCCACCCCCGCCTGCTCGAATATGGCCCTGAACTTCTCCTCACTTTTGCGCAGTTCCTGTCCAGCCAGCTTCAGCCCAGTAATATCCTGATTCACTTCAACGGCACGAATTATTCGGCCCTCAGGATCCCTGATCGGTGCAGCGATTGCAAGGATCGTTGCAGGAGTTCCATCCAATCGTCTTATGTCTATGATCTCCCCTTTGACCGTTTCACCCTCTTGGACAGCGCGGGCCAGAGGCCACTCCTGAGGCTTGAGCTGTTTTCCAGTGTCTGGATGGTATCCGGTAAACCCGCTGTATTCTGATATTGTTTCCGCCTTCTGAACTGCACCTCCCCATATATCGCATCCCGCAGGATTGACCTCCAGGATTTTACCATCCGGTTCGGCAATGAAAAGCCCCACCGGCAGGGTGGAAAGGATAGTTTGCAGAAGCTCCCTTTCGTTACGCAATTCCTTTTCTGCCTGCTTGCGATCTGTGATATCGGTGAAAATTGCCACAAACTCCATATGAGCAGGACTGTAGGCATATATGTAGAGCCATTTTTTTGCATATTCGAAATTGACCTCAAACTGCATATCTCCACCCTCGAGAGCCACTTTTCCGTAGTTTCCGATGAAATCGAAATAAAACTCCTCTATACCCGGAAATACTTCTGTGACCCGCTTCCCCTCTACATCCTTTTTTTCTACCCCCAGTAGTTCTGTGTAAGCTTCATTTATCTGGATTACAGAATAATCGACAGGTTTCCCCTGCTCATTGACTATTGTTTTGCAGTGTGCTATTCCGAACGTTTTATTATTGAAAAGCGCAGAATATCGCTGCTCATTTGCGCGCAGAGCCTCTTCAAAATGCTTGCGCTCCGTAAGATCAAGCATCGAACCAATCATCCGATACGCTCTGCCGTTTTCATCCCTGGCAATATGACCGCGATCCAAAAACTCCCGGTATGGCCCCCCGATGGGACCAAAACGATATTCACTACTCCAGAAATCCTGTCCCCTGCTTATTGATTGATGAATGCTTGTCAGCACCCGATCCTTGTCAAGAGGATGTATATGCTCATACCAGCTATCTGCTGTGGCGGGCATTTCGTTTCTATTTTTCTTTGTCACCGACTCTATTGCTTCATTCCACTCAAACTGATTCGTGAGGAGATTCCAGTCCCAAATAATATCATGAGTCGCTCTGTTTACCAGATGGTAGCGCTCTTCAATTTCTTTAAGTCTCTGCTGAACCACTTTGAGATCGTTTATATATGTACTCGTTCCAAACCACCTGGTGATTTTCCCCTGCTCATTGCGCACCGGAAAAGCTCTTCCTATGAACCAGTGATAAGTGTTATCACTGGCTCTTCTGAAACGATATTCTATTTCATAGGGCGTTCCTGTTTTAAGGCAGTTATTCCAGACCTCAAGAGTGCGCTGGTAGTCATCAGGATGAAGCAGATTTGCCCACAGCTCTCCGCTTGTCTCACCCGGTTTGGTGCCTGTAAACTCGTACCATCTGCTGTTAAAATACTCATGGTACCCGTCTGGCCTTGTGACCCAGACAAGCTGAGGGAGAACTTCTGCAAGCTGACGGAACTGGAATTCGCTCTCTTCAAGGGCTTTCTCTGCCTTTATACGCTCTGAGACATCTCTGTAAAAAACAGAAATCCCATCAGGGGTGGGAAAAGCACGTACCTCAACCCAAATGTCAAAACCGGAATGGTATGAAGTAAATGTTTCCGGTTTCCTGGTCTTTAATATGTTCTCATAGTGACGAATCGTTTTGTAAGACTCTTTATCAGAATACACTTCTCGAACATTTCTGCCCAACAGTCTCTCACGCCCGATCTTCTGAAGCTTCTCTGCAGTATTATTGACATAGGTATAGCGGAGTTTATGATCAAAACTGACAAATGCATCAGGGATGCTTTCGAGAACCCGTATAAGCTGTTCGTTGCTCTCCCTTAACTGCTTTTGCGCTTTCTTTCTCTGAGTTACATCTATGGCAGATGTAAGGATATACCTGTTACCATTTATGTTGAGTATTTCAGCGGAAAATATCACATCGAGCTTGTACCCGTGACGGCTGTTGATCTGGGTATCTTCAGAATATATGCGCTCTTCAGTTTCAAGCCTGTGTTTTGCAGTTTTACGAAACTCAGAAGATATTATTCCAAGTTCTGCGGAAGAATGTCCTATAAGCTCTTCCCGGGAATATCCGGTGAGTCTGCAGAACGTATCATTTACCTCAATAAAAATACCCTCATCGTAAGTTGAAAATGATAACATTACCGGGCTGCTGCGAAAAACCTTTGAAAATCTGTCTTCACTTTCTCGCAATGCATTCTCTGCAGCTTTTCTCTCCCGTATGTCCACCCCCACACCCACCAGACGACCATCCGCAAGTTTGCTATAAGCCCACGAGCTGTGAATGATATCACCGTTTTTCCCAAACATTTGCAAATCTTTGAATCCGGGTAGCGAAGAGTGCATGTGCCTGAAAGCCATTGCTCTGTAATGAGGATCCGGATAAAGCATCTCCATCATGCTTCCATTGACAATGTCATCATTGGTCCATTGGGTAATCTGCTCAAAGGCCCTGTTTACCTTCTCATTGCCACTTTCTGGGTCATGGATCGTAATCATTACAGGAATACTGTCTATAATAGTCTGCAACAGCTGGTTTTGCCTGTTGTATTGCTGAAGAAGCTTTTTATGTTCCGTAAAATCACGCCAGGCACTTATCCCTCCGGTCACATTCCCGTCTTCATCCCGGATAGGCCCGGCATTAACTGAGAGTATTTTGGTGACTCCATCAGATTTCAACATCATTTCATAATTTTCAAATTTTGTCCCGGTATCGACAGCTTTAGAAAGCGGAAGATCGTTTGTATTATGAAGTTTCTGGCCATCAGGCCAGTAAACATCAAGCATTTTAAGCCGTCTGTTCTCATCTGTTCCACAAAGCAGACTTATGTCGATATTTAATATCTTACACATGTAACTGCTTGCAGCAATAATCCGATGTTCCTTGTCAGAAATCATTATCCCCTCAGGAATAAACTCCATTATGGCATCAAGCTGTGAAGACTTTTCCTCCAACTCCTGACGAGACTTGGTCAGTTCAGTAATGTCATTGCCATCAATAAGTATCTCCGAAACCTCACCGGCTTCATCATAAATTGCCTTCGCACTCCAGGTAAACCAGATTTTTAAACCGTCTTTTCGCACCCCCTCATTCTCATTTGCATAATACTTATCCGGTTCAGAAAACATGCCTCGACAAAAATGTGAATTATCCCTGCCTTTTGAATCGATACAGGGGATTATCTTACCAACAAACGGCTCACCCATTACCTCCTGACGAGTATAGCCAAATATTTTCTCGCTGAAACTGTTAAAGAAAGTGATCCTTCCCTCATTATTAACTCCGATAATTATGCTGTTTAGCCCTTCAACAAACTTTCGGTACTTTTCCTCTGACCTGGCAAATCTCTTTTGGGCCAAAGTTTCTGATGTGACATCCTTTATAGCCAAAAGAATATACTCAGGTTCCCCGGGCAGTCTCTTCAGTCGCCTTCCGTTAAAAACCAACGCACGCTCTCCAATTTCACCAAACCTGTGTTTTATCTGATAACCTTCAAAGGTGTGATTCCGGGTGATTACCTCTTCAAGCAGATGACGTAACCGGGGAATATTCCACTGCCCGTTGCCAAGATCGTATATCAGTTTTCCCTCAGTTTCATCTGCTGATACCTCAAATTGAGAATAGAAGGCCCGGTTGGCACTAACCACATGAAGAGTCCCATCGAGAACAATAAGCGATTCCCCAATGGTCTCAACGATACTCTGAGCCAAAATAAGTCCATCTTCTCCTCTTAAATCCATTTAGTTGACTCTCCTCAATGAGAGATTTGTACCGCCAAACACTTTTTTTACTGCCTGGGATTGTTCTGTAAAAAAGATGCAAAACAGGTGCCTTGTTCAGAGGGGTGTGGCTTTGCAGCCTCATCAATACTCCACTCAGCTCTAACCACACAAAAAAAAAGCGGTAACGCTTTCTTCTGAACCTGCACTTAATCATATTAGTTATAGCACCAGGTGAACAATTGCAGAAATTGCCCGGTGATCTGTTTTCCTTTTCTCAAGTTCAGCCTGCGTCGTCATATTCTCACACATTCTCAAATTTCGCTCTTTTCAAGGCAAAATCTCTCATTTATGCTTTACCAGGCAGCCGGTACAGTTTTTATACAGCACAAGCCACTGATTATCTGAATTTCACGCAACAAAGAGGTGACCAATGACAGATAAGCATGATGAAACCACAGAAACAGCAAGCAGCGGATACCAAACTCCTCATCCAGAGGGGATTTCAATTGTACTTGCCGGAGGAGCAGGTCATGGTATCCAGTCAATAGAAGCGATACTTGTAAATGTTCTTAAAAAGGACGGGTATCATGTTTTCGCCACAAAAGAGTACATGTCCCGCATACGGGGAGGGGTTAACTCGACTCAGATCCGGGTATCAGAGAAGCCAGTTAGGAGCTATGTGGAGGGTACCGATATCTTTATCCCCCTTGACCAGGCATCATACGAGCGGTGTAAAAAGAATTTAAAATCCACTACTGCAGTTTTGGCTGATGCATCAAAACTCCAAGCTCCAAATACTATAGATATACCGTTTGAAAAGGTAGCTTCCGAATCTGGCAATCCTCTGTTTGCCAACACAGTTTCAGCTGGTGTGATATGCGGAATACTTGACGTCTCTCAAGAGATTCTCTATGAGTATATCACAACAGTATTCAGCAAAAAAGGTGATGATGTGGTTAACGGTAATATCAAAGCTGCCCAAAGTGGATATCTCACAGGCAGCCAGCTTAAACAGAGCGTCAGATTGACTTTCAATACAATCAAAAAAAACAAACCAACTCAAAGCCTTCTGCTCTCCGGTACCGAGGCCGTTACCTTCGGAGCTCTTGCGGGAGGCTGTGACTCCTGCTTTGCCTACCCCATGACACCGTCCACAGGAGTGTTTACACAAATGGCTTCCTTTGCAGAGAGAGCTGGTGTGGCAGTCGAACAGGTTGAAGATGAAATTGGAGTTGTCAATATGGCACTCGGTGCGTGGTATGCGGGAGCCAGACCTCTTGTGTCAACATCTGGAGGTGGATTTGCACTTATGACAGAAGGAATATCTCTTGCCGGGATGATTGAGTCACCACTTGTTATACATCTGGCACAGCGTCCGGGACCAGCCACAGGACTCCCCACAAGAACAGAGCAGGGCGATCTGAACCTTGCACTTTACGCAGGGCATGGTGTTTTCCCCCGAATAATCCTGGCCCCCGGCGATACGGAGCAGGCTTTCGAACTATCGGCACAGGCATTCACACTGGCGGATCAATACCAGGTCCCGGTTTTTATCCTGACCGACCAATACTTTGTAGATACCTACTATGATATCCCTCAAATCAGAACTGAAAACATAAAGACAGAACGATTCATAACAGAAACAACAAAAGATTACAAACGATACACCCTGACCGAAGACGGCTTCTCGCCCCGCGGCATACCGGGATTTGGATCCGGCCTTGTCTGCACCGATTCAGACGAACATGATCAAAGCGCCCGTATTACCGAAGAGCTTGATGATATCGCTTTGGAAATGAAAAACAAAAGATATAAGAAATTCGATTCAGTAAAGGAAAATGCATTACCTCCTGTTCTAATTGGAGAGGAAAACTATTCGCGCCTGATTGTGGGCTGGGGTTCTGTATATAATACTGTAATCGAAGCTATGTCAATTATTGACAACAGCCAAACAGCTTTTCTCTTTTTTCCACAACTCTACCCCATCCACCATTCGGCTTCAGAATTACTCCAAAAAGCATCCACCGTTATTGCGGTTGAAAACAATCAGACAGCACAGTTTGCCCAGTTGCTGACAAAGGAAACCGGTGTGGGGATAGACTGCAAAATCCTTAAATACAACGGCATGCCTTTTTCGGTTGAAGAGGTCGCAGAAGCGCTAAACCAAGGATAAACAAGACCACTAAGAGAGGAAAACAATGGATAGCACATTTGAATACAAAACAGATATTGCATGGTGTCAGGGATGCGGAAATTTTGGTTTGCGTAAAATTGTTATCAATGCACTTGAGGAGCTTGAAATTGAAAAAGAAAAGCTGGTATTTGTCTCCGGAATCGGACAGGCCGCAAAATCTCCCCAATACCTTGATGTCAATTACTTCAATGGTTTGCACGGAAGAGCTCTTCCTCCGGCTGCGGGGATTAAAGCTGCAAACCCCAACCTGATCGTTGTTGTCGAGAGCGGTGATGGCGATATGTATGGAGAGGGCGGAAACCACTTCATTCACGCAATAAGACGCAATCCGGATATTACGGTTATTGTGCACAACAACATGGTGTACGGACTTACCAAAGGACAGGCCTCACCAACAACACCCAAAGGGATGAAAACCCCGGTGCAGACATCGGGAGTTTTTGAGGAACCCATAAACCCACTCGCTATGGCCATATCACTCGACGCATCCTTTGTGGCAAGAGGCTCAGTGGGTGAATTCAAATTGACTAAAGATATAATAAAAAAAGCAATAACCCACAGAGGTTTCAGCCTTGTTGATGTGTTTCAGGCTTGCGTAACGTTCAATAAAATCAACACCCATGCATGGTTCAAAAAAAACACCTATTCCCTTGATGATTCCCATGATCCCACCGACAGAAACAAAGCGTTCGAGCTCAGTCTTCAATCCTCACCATGGCCACTGGGAATTTTCTATAAAAATGAGCACAAACCCATCTTTGAAGAAGAACTTGCAGTATACAGAAACGGAGATAAGACCCCTCTATACAAAAGAACAAGGGATCCGAAGATCATTGATTCACTCCTGCAACAAAAAATTTAATACACCCAGAGCCGGATAACCATTGCCTAATGTGGCACTAAGTATGACAAAACCAAGGCAACACTGGTTTTGTCATCCTTTTTCAAGAGAGAGCTCCCACCTCATCAACACATAAATCAAGTAAAACAAAAAAAAGCCCCTGATGAAAAATCACCAGAGGCTTCTCCATTCAGTCGCTCCCCGCAAAGCTCCGAGCGCAGAATGGTGGAGGTGAGGGGAATTGAACCCCTGTCCGAGGGACAATTAACATGAACCGCTACATGCTTAGTCTGCCTTTTAATCTCATCTCCACTGACGCCAACAGACAGGCTTCAGAGAAGACCAGAACCTTTATCTTACTCCCAGACCGGTTCATTCTGAGAGCCAGCATCCTAATTTGCCCGGCTACGTACGGATGCGCTCCGCAGACGAGTTGCCGCTTTTAATTAAGCAGCCATTGCGTAAGAATGATCTTCGGCAATTATAGTTTTTATCGGATGATTTACGAGGCCAACCGATAATCCTCGGCATGCTGTCCAATGCCTTTCATCTCCCGTCGAAAACCAGTACACCCCCTTAAGTGTTTTTCCACTGCCAAGATAAGTATCGCAATATAGAATTACAAAATAATAAAAACCTTTGGCGCAATGAGTACAAACTTGCACCTGAGATAAATAATTTCTATAAACATTACGGTTTTTAGGGGGCAATATTTTAAATAACACAAATATTTTGAGAGGTAAAGCCTGCACAGCCCCCTTTTTTTAACTTCCTGCAGTCAGTACGTTTTTTTCCACCCCGGGAAGGGGCGCGCTTATAAATAACGGATTATACTAAGAATGTTATGCTTATGCACTCTCTCTTATTATGAACTTTGTCTGCAGCTCTTTGTGTTTAATCCCCACTTCCCTTCCCTCTATTTTATCCACAATCATATTGATTGCATAATCCCCCATCTCCAGTTTTGGCTGACGTACAGTTGTAAGGGCAGGCTCAATCACTTCCGCTGCCGGCAAGTCATCATAGCCAACGACCGCCAGATCCTCAGGGACAATTACCCCTCTTCTCTTAGCCTCTTTAACAATGCCAATTGCCACCATGTCTCCAGCGGGAACAAACACAGCAGTAACTCTTGGCTGAGCTTCATTGATTCTTTTAAAAACATCGATTCCGGAATCCATCACGTCGTCATCCACCTCATAGACGAGCTCGGACCTAAACGGTATTCCCCGCTTCTCCAGGGAGAGTTTGTAGCCAGAGAGCCTCTCCTGTGTGGGCAATCCCTGCTTGTTTGAGGTAACACATGCAACGGAGCGGTGTCCCTTTTCGATAAGATAATCTGTAGCATCCATCGCCCCCCGCTCGTTGTTTACGTATACCGAATCGAGGCGGTCACATTTTCTTGCCACCACTATGCTTGGTATACTCTCTTCGACAAAGACGTTAAGATCCTCATCTGTGACAGTAGAGCTGATAAGTATGACCCCATCGATTCTTCGCTCTCTTGCCAGACGCTGAAAGAGCTGAGATTCACTTTCTTTCTGCCCGATAGTGTCGAAGAGCTGCACGGTATATTCAATATCACGGTTTGTGCTTTTTATACCCTGCAAAACCCTTACAACAAAGGAGGATGCCAGATTCGGGACAATTACCCCGATTGAATTTGATTTTCTGGTAGCAAGCCCCCGTGCGATGACGTTAGGGTAGTAGTTTAAATCCTTGGCGATTTTGAGCACCTTTTTACGGGTGGCTTCAGATATATTAGGCTTGTTGTTGATAACCATGGATACTGTAGCGGAGGTTACCCCGGCTCTCTGAGCAATGTCCTTTAATGTCACAGTCATAAAGCACCACCTTATTATATTGATACAGAGCGTTCAACCCCTATAAATCAAAAGAGAAGGATAAGGCTACATGTTCTGAACTCAGAGCCAAATCCGGTAAAATTCTGGTCTTTTCAGGAAAATCACTTAGATGCGCATCCACCACCGCATCGACAATCGAGTAGAGATAGAAAAAAAGCGAGTACCACAAGTAAGTATTTCTGTTTGAGAAGGCCGAGTCATATCTGCCCTTCCAGTACCTTAAAAATTCTGAACTGAACATGTTTTCATCGCTGTTAGGGTTCTGCATAATACTGTATTGCCTCGAAGCATCTCTCATGAGCCGGTGATAGTTGTATGCTGTGAGGCCCAAAGAGACCTGGGTCATAATCATCAGTCCCGCCTTGGAGTATGAGCCGTTATAGATTTGCCCCAATCCAAGTCCAGGGATTGCGGCCAGTCCTGCAGCCATTGCCGGGTCTCTGTTTACTTCATGAGTAAGGATCCCGGAATGCTCAAGAGCATCAAGTACACTGAACACATACCCTCCCCCCATCCAGCTTAAAGCGTTATAGGAGCGAAACCTTGCCTCCCGGGATTGAAACTGAGCCTGAGAGGTAAGGATTGAATAGTATACCTGCCCGTTTCTTGCCTGAGTAAGGGCGGATTCATCCAGTCCTGTATTGTTCTGCAGCTCTTTATAGAAATTAACCGAATCCCTCAGGAGGTCAGCCCTTCTATCCCGGGTTCTGGCTTCTCTGGCCCAGTGATATGCTATTCCGCCCGTAACAGCTTCAAACGCAAGAACTGTACCACCCTTGAGATATTGAGCGTTATAGAACTGCCCCCCTCCAGGTACAAGAAGGGAAAAAAACACCCCTTTTGACCCATCACCCTCCAGGGCTTGGGGTAAAGCAGTATCACTAAGCCCCATCTCTTCAGCTCCCAAAAACGAGGGCAGAAAAATAAGAGCGCACAAAACAAGCCTTATAATAGTTCTCTTTTCCATTTAATCCCTTAAATATAATAAGTGGCAGATTAGGTTTTCCAATTACAAAAAAAAACTGACCCTATTCACTACGTCAGGGAAAAAATTATATTTCAACACGCTTCAATTAAGTTAAATCTTGTAATTAAAAATTAATTTTTCAGTTTTTTTGGCGATTATTCAAGCCAAGCAAAAAAATTCTCATCACACATAGGGCATATTTCAACCGGAGGTGATCTATGGCAAACGCCAATGCATCAGAGTCCCAGCATCTGGAATTCCAAACCGAAGCCAAACAACTTCTTCACCTGATGATCCATTCTCTTTACAGTCACAAGGAAGTTTTCCTAAGGGAGCTGATCTCAAACGCATCTGACGCCCTTGATAAACTGCGCTTCAAAAGCCTCACCGACAAGTCTCTGCTCCCAACAGGTACCGAGCTTGCCATAAAAATCAAGGTAGACAAAACCGCAAAAACCATCACCATCTCAGATAACGGGATAGGTATGAGCAGGGAAGATGTGATAGAAAATATCGGCACCATTGCCCGCAGCGGCTCTAAAGCCTTTTTGGAGAAGATGACAGGTGACCAGAAGGCAGACTCTAACCTCATAGGTCAGTTCGGAGTTGGGTTCTATTCCGTTTTCATGGTGGCTTCGAGTGTAAAAATCAGAACCAAACTTGCCGGAAGTGACGCTCCGGGTGTAATGTGGGAATCAAACGGGGAAAATGAATACACTCTTACGGAAACAGACAAAAAAGAACACGGCACCGAGGTGGTAATTTATCTCAAGGATGAGGAGAGTCAGTACGCAGAGGAGTACCAGGTACGTTCACTTATAAAAAAATACTCCGACTTTATCGCTTTCCCCATCTATTTGCCCGACGAAAAAGGCAAAGAGGAGATGGTCAATCAGTCAAAGCCTCTATGGCTGCGTTCCCCTTCAGAGGTTACCGCAGAGCAGTATGAAGAGTTTTATCAGCAGGTACTTGCAGGAATGGGTAATCCTCTTAGCATTCTGCACAACCGCGCAGAGGGTATCCTTGAATACTCTTCACTTCTGTTTATCCCGGGCCAATCCCCCTTTGACCTTTTCTCCATGGATCGCAAGCACGGGGTAAAACTGTACGTTAAACGGGTATTTATCATGGACAACTGCAAAGAGCTTCTCCCCGAATACCTCAGATTTATCAGAGGTGTTGTGGATTCAGAGGACCTTCCGCTCAATGTTTCCAGAGAAACTCTTCAGCAAAATCCCGTTATAGAGCGTATCTCCAAAACCCTTGTGAGCAAGGTACTGAGCAAACTGAAGGAACTTGCCGAAAGCGAACCAGAAACGTACCGCAAATTCTGGAAAGAGTTTGGTGCGGTGTTTAAAGAGGGTGTGCACACCGATTTTGAAAACAGGGAAAAACTGCTCGAGCTGATTCGTTTCCAGTCCTCCATGGGTGATGACAAGGATGATCTGGTAAGTCTCAAGCAGTATGTGGGGCGGATGCGTCCTGACCAGAAAGATATCTACTATATTACCGGTGATTCACGGGAAATCGTTGAAAAGAGTCCTCATCTTGAAGTGTTCAAATCAAAAAGCATCGAGGTACTCTATCTGGTTGACCCTATTGATGAATGGGTGGTAAGCGACATCTACAATTTTGAAGGCAAACAACTCAAATCGGTTACTCAGGGAGATCTTGATCTTGGTGAGCTTGGAAAAGAGGAGGAAGAAAACAGAAAGAAATCTGATTCAAAATTCAAGAAACTCTCCGAGAGAATCAAAAACATCCTCAGCGATTCCGTTTCAGAGGTTAAGACCACCACCAGACTCAAGGACAGTCCGGCCTGCCTTGTGGCAGATCAAAATGGTATGGGGGCTCATATGGAGAGATTGATGAAGGCGATGGGACAGGAAATCACCGCTCAGAAAAGGATTCTTGAGATCAACACCGAACATCCCATTCTCCAGAATATGAACGCCCGGTATGAAAAGGATCCCAGAGATCCTCTGCTCGAGGAGTGGAGCAAACTTCTCTTTGAAGGGGCGCTGATTGCCGAGGGTCAGATGGTACCCGACCCGATGGCCTACTCCAAACGGGTCAATGATCTTCTGGTGAAAGTTAGTGGCAGTGATTTAAGCTGATAGCGAGTTTTGATCCGTAGTGTTGGAGGGAGGAGTGCAGAGCGGCTTCTCCCTTCCACTGTCTTTTGCAACAATGTATCTGATCAGCACTTCACACCCCTATTGAACAAGTATTTAAATCTCTTTTTGTAGATTACCCGCATAATCATATATTTTTAATTATCGTGCCGTAAAATCATCCATCTAACCCGGGGGAAAACCTCATGAATCACAAAAAAACTGTAGCACTTTTCACTGTAGTACTTCTCTCCTTCACCACACTTTCATACAGTCTGGTAGGTGCAGGTCTTCATTACGGTATAGACAACAGTGTTGGAATGGATGATACAAGGATATTTGGTGAAAGAGTTTCTCTTGTCCGTAACCAGTTTGAGTTTTCCATTGGTAATGAGACCTTGCCGATTTCCGAATCTTTTCCGTTAATGTACGTATCGCGTTTAAACTTTGAAAGAACGCCCGTCAATTTCGGTGGTAAGGTATTTTGGGATCTGGTGCCCTTTGTGGACGGAGTTGAAATGTCCGCAAATTTTGGCATGTGGGAATATGAGGGGGCTGTTCATTTTCTCAACTTTGCCGCCCTTGCCAACAAAACCCCCGAAGAGGTTAATCAGATCAAGAATAACCCTTACGACCCAGAACAATACTCTTATATAATTCAGGAACTTACCCTTGATGCCCTTGGTCTCTCCTATTGGGGACAGAGGAGAACCCCCTACGCACGTCTTCATATCGATATGACAGTTCGCAAGGATTTGGTTAAGTTCCCGCCTGTTATCAACATACTCCGGATCTACACCGGAACCGGGTTAAGCATGAATTTCTCCACCCCTGTGCTTAGTGCAAAACTTATAGAAGATGTGCTTTCGAAAAATAACGATTTTGACCTGGAGTTCTTTGAAAACCTGGCCACAATGGAAAATCCTGAAGAGATATGGAGTGGTGTGGTTGAGCGTATAATAGATGGTTTTGCCAAACCCGTTATAGGGATGCACCTGATGGCAGGAATGCAGGTTAAATTACCGGTAGTACCCGTAGGGCTTTATGTTGACGGAAAAATTCTCATCCCCTTTGGTTCACTTAATAAGGATGTGGAAGTTGGCGGAGTGGGCTTTTTGATTAATTCAGGAATCTCCATGTCATTTTAAATCCTCGGGGTATCTATTTTTTAAAAAACAAACAGCTGGTGCTTTATTTGCTTCAGCAGTTTCGTAAATAGTTTTTTTTTATTGTAATTGATTGAGAAGGAGTTAAGATGGAAATCATCAAAACAATAATTCTGGGAATAATTCAGGGTATCACAGAATTCATTCCGGTCTCTTCGTCCGGGCATCTTGCACTGGGACAGTACTTTTTCAATATGGGAGAGAACAGTCTGGTCATGGAAGCGGTATTGCATCTGGCCACCGGAATTGCCGTGGTAATTGTTTTCTGGAAAGATATCATATGGCTTATTACCGACTCATTCTCCCCTGATATTCAGAAAAGAAATGAGGCCCTGAAGTATAACGGGTGGATTATTCTGGGATCAATCCCTGCTGCCATTGTGGGTTTGCAATTCAAGGATTTCTTCGTCGACCTTTTCAGAACACCTCAGATTACATCGGTTATGCTTATAGTAACATCTCTGTTTCTTTTCTTCTCTTACAAGCGGGATAATCCCGATGGGAAACTGACCGCCTTAAAAGTTATTGCAATCGGAATAATCCAGGCTTTTGCCATCATGCCCGGTATCTCCAGAAGCGGATCGACTATCGCCATAGCTCTTCTGGTCGGAGTCTCAAGAAAAGAATCTGGAAGATTTTCTTTTCTTCTCTCACTTCCGGCGGTATTTGGTGTTGCAATTCTGGAAGCGCGTCATATATCAACTACTTCATTTTCCATTTCTGCTCTTATAATGGGCTTCATTGTAAGCCTTATAGTAGGTATACTGTCTCTTAAGCTTCTTCTGAATTTCATCAAAAATGGTAAGCTATACTTTTTCGGCTATTATTGTGCGGCAGTCGGAGTTATCAGCCTTATTGTGATCACTTTTTTCAGAAACGGTTCTGTATAACGACAAGGAGAGTAAATGGAGCGGCTTTGGGCACCATGGAGAATGAGCTATATAAAAGATGTGGACAAAAAGGATGAGGGGTGCATATTTTGCATTAAGCCCCAGCAGGAATCTGATCATGATAATCTTATACTCTACAGAGGCAAAAAAAGCTTTGTCATCATGAATCTCTATCCCTACAATAACGGACATCTCATGGTGGTGCCCTATGAGCACACTTCAGACATTCTCACTCTTGACAATACAACTATTCTTGAAATGTGGAATCTTGTTGCACTGTGCAAACGAGTTTTAAGCCATACCATGAACCCAGAGGGGTTTAATATAGGGATGAATGTAGGAAGAGTCTCCGGAGCAGGGATAGATCAACACATACATATGCACATTGTGCCACGCTGGAATGGTGATACCAATTTCATGCCGGTTACGGGGAAAACAAAAGTAATTTCACAAAGTATAGAAGACGCCTACGATTTACTTCACCCCTGCTTTATATCTATGGGATCTACTGCTTTTGAGGATTTGTCCTGAGAGAACTCCCAGAGTGTGAGTTCTCCATCTTTCATGGAAACATAATTGTAATGCTTAAGCCAGGCACCAGTGTTACAGTAGATTTTATCTCCAAAGCGGACAACCTCACCATGGTGAGTGTGTCCGAACATCACAACATCATATCCTGAACCAAACTTTTTCACGGCTGCCTGGCGATATTCCTTAACCAGCTCAGGTGTAAGAAGACGGGAGGAGTGTTTCCTGCTCGAACCGGAGCAGAAAATTCCAAACGGTATTCCCAATCCAGGATGCAGCATTTTATATAACTTCTGATTAATTCTGTTACGCAGCATCTTTTTCAGAATCCGATAACCAACATCTCTCTTCAAAATTCCATCACCATGGAACAGGAATATTCTCTTGCCCTGAATGGTAAGATCCAGGGTGCTGCTGCATATAGAAATTTCTACTGTATTGTTAAGGAAACTACCCAGAGCAAAATCGTGGTTTCCTGCAAGATAATGAACCTTCACTCCGGATTCGACCAGTTTTCTTAACTGGTAAAGGATTAGAAAATAATCGGGTCTTATTGCATGCTTATATTCTATCCAGAAATCGAAGAGGTCACCAAGAATAAACAGATGGGATGCGTTTTCTTTTATTGAATCCACGAATTCGCAGAACCTCTTATCCCTGTTTTCAAAACCGGGAAGTGAAATTCCAAAATGAGCATCAGAGATGAAGTATGCGGTATTGCGTGAATCACTCATCGAAAATCTATATTTCCCTCGGCATGTTTCAGTAATGGTACGATATAAGATAAATTAAATGATGTTTTAGGCAAAGCAGAAAAAAAATAGCAAGCAAAAGTGATAAACAGACTTACAGTGTTTAGCACTTGAGAAAAAAAAGAGGACGAACTCAGTAAATAGTTCGTCCACAGATTAACTGACGAAAGACAGACGTATGTGCTACTCCCACAGATCATCTGTGGTGTCTAAATCACTGGCCATATCACTGAAATTTGCATTTTCATCATGGAGATTTCCGAAGTTAAGCTCCCGCATATCATCGTCAAGCTCCAGATCTTCATCGATATACTGCTCGTCTACATCGCGCAGAATTTCATCAGCATCAAATTGTTCATCCAAAATCATGGTGTGTCACCTCCCTTCCGCGCCATTTCTTGAATAATTGCACGTCGCAAATGAATAATAATGAATTTAAGGTTTGATGTCAAGCACTTTTTAACTCTTTTTTTTGATTTTATTATAAATGCTTGATTTTGTTGGTAATATTTCGCGAAACATTTTCATTTATTTATTCTGATTTTCTCTTTTTTCGACAGCGAAAATTTTCTTTGCATCGTGCCTGGTAATAGTAACGAACAGTTCAAATGGTTTATTATAGGATAAATTTCCCAAAGAGCGAATTTTTGCCTTACCAGGGATAAAAAATCACCCCTACACTTGTTCTGAAAGTGGAAAAGAATGTATTTGGTTGAATATTAAGCACAGCCCCAAATTCCCCAAAGAGGTTAAATACCTCGGTTATCGGGTACTGCAGACCATACATTCCACTTAGCCCAAAAGAGTTATCCATATCGGTTTCCAATATAAGGAATACTTCGGCTCCAACATACTGATCGATTCCCCTCATCTGAAACAGGTAGAAAAGGTTATTAACACTGAGGGAGAAATTTGTGTAATCGCCTTCAACAAAAAGCCCAACAGAAGGCTGAACAGCATAGAATTCCGATAAATGGATACGTGCCCCGATATTGAATGCATCGTTAAAAGAGAAGGGTATCCCCACCTCTACCGCTTTTGCGGGAGTAACGAAAAGAACAGCAGCACCTACAATTGTCAGAACCCAGTTTCTCTTTTTCATTCCTTACCTCCTTTTAAGTTAAACAAAGCAGAACTTTTGCGCTAAAATACTTTACACACTTAATGCGAGTCAAAAATTGTGCCATAATTCACCCAACAGCTGATCCGGTGCTGATGGCTCCTGTTTTGCTACTTCCTGTTTTCTGTATTATAAAACGGGAGAGATTTTTCAAAATGAAAAACATACTTATTGTTGAAGATCATGAAGAGATGCAAATTCTTTACGGCGCTTTTTTAAAAAAGGAGAAAGATTTAAATATTCAGCATCAGGCAAAAAGCGGTGAGGAGGCACTGGAGGCGCTGAAAAAATATCGTCCTGATCTCATAATCGTTGATATTACTCTGCCAGAGATGAGTGGCATTGAGTTCACCAGAAGGGCAAAGAAAATCTTTCCTCACTCAAAGATCCTTGTTGTCAGCGGATATGACACAGACCTTAATCTTAGCAAAGCCATGGAGGCCGGGGCCGATAAGCTAATTACAAAAGGGGATATCAGTCGCATAATAGAGGAAGCCAAAAAGCTTCTTTTCGGGGATTAAAAACTGACAACAGCCAGGGAATCCGGGAGCGGGGGCACACCCTGACAGCTGCAGGTTAAAAAAAAAGTTCACAAGCCCTTCAGGAGCACTCTCTCCCACTCCCCGGTGATGGTTTCAGGCAATAAGGTCTATCAATTCACCTTTGCCCACTTCATGCCCCACAGCCATTTCAACAGCCACTTTGACATGTTGCTCAGCAGCCTTAACAACCTCACTGCTGGTCATCTTAAGCACATCATTGACCGCATCAATCGACGCAGCCACACCGCTTACAGCATCCATGCTTAACTCCTTTCCACTTTAAAACAGGTACTGTTAATTGTTATCGGCATTGGGCGGGGTGAAGTTAAACATCTTTTTTTTAGGGAAGAATGGTATTGGCGCAGCAGTGCAAGTTTCGGTTTTGAACCCCAAAAAAAACAATGCAGTGTTTACTCCTGGGTACCAAGGTTGCGGTCAATATCGAGATTGGTTATCTGGGAAGTTTCAACTACAGCGGGTGCTTTAACATACTTAATGACCCGTCTTTTCCATTTTCCTGAGTAATACCACCACAGGCTGATACTCATAATAGTGGCAAACCCGATTGAGAAGGCGATCCATATACCGGTTATGCCCAGACGGGTCTGAGACAAAACAGCAGAAAGCGGAACTCTCACTCCCCATAGAGATATAACAGTAAACATCAGGGTAGTGGTGGTGTGGCCAGCTCCGTTTATAATGCCATTGGAAACATACATTATTGCAAACATTACGGTTGAGGGCCCAACGATTCGCAGATACCCCCTTCCGATAGCGATTACGTTCTGGTCATCGGTGAAAATAGAGAGAAGCTGCTCGGGGATGAGCAGAAAGAAAAAAGAGAAAAAGAGCGAAACACTCACAGTCATGGCAATGCCCCATTTGAAAATGGAGTGCACCCTGTCTATCTTCTCAGCCCCCAGGTTTTGTCCTGTCAGAGCAGACACAGCCAGTCCGATAGACATTGCGGGCAGAAATGCAACCGACTCTATTTTCCATGCAGCCCCGTAGGCCGCAGAGGCGACATCACCGAATGAGTTAACGTAGGAAATCACGGTAGCCATACCCAGTGATACTGCGGACTGCTGAAGCATGGAGGGAAACCCAATGGTGAAAATGGTTCTTATCAGTGGAATATCCAGAGTCAGCTTAGAGAAGCGGAAAGCAAGAACACTGCCTTTTTTCCTCAGGTACACAAGCCCCAAAGAGAGTGCGATGAAAGAAGAGATCAGTGAAGCCAGGGCAGCTCCGTTGAGGCCCATTTCAGGAAAAGGTCCGATGCCAATAATAAGCAGCGGATCCAGAACAGCATTTACAGCAACTCCGCATGCAATGAACAGAAGCGGTGTTCTGGTATCACCGATTCCCCTCAATATGGATGTTACAAGATGACTCATATAAAGCACGGTAAAACCCATAAATGAGATCTTCAGGTAGGATGAAGCAAGTGGGAAGATAGTTTCCGGTGTACCGAGCAGATGAAGGATCCAATCGGCAAATAAAACTCCGGAAATGGATAGAACCATGCCAAGACTCATCGCCAGGGCAAAGGATGTATTTACGGTTCGTTCCAAAAGTTTGAACTTCTTTGCCCCATAATATTGTGAAACAAGTATAGTGGTTGCGATTGTTGCCCCTGTGGCGGCGGAGATAAATATAAAAATAACTGGGAAACTCACCGCAATAGCGCCAATAGCCTCTTTGCCCACAATTCTACCGACCCACATGGCATCGATGATGCTGTAGCTGGTGTTTAGGAGATTGCCGATAAGCATGGGCAGGGCAAGTTCGAAAAGATGACGGGGTATGCTCCCGCTGGTGAGGTCATTCCCGGAAATCTTGTGTTTCATAGTTCTCCTGGTATATCTGCTTTAGGGAGTATAGCAGGGGTGCAGAAATTATGCCATATAATTTTTGGGTATCGGTAGCGATTACGATTTAAAAGACAAAACAGATGACCGTAAATTCACTTACAAAACTAATTTTTCCGAAGCGTCTGATCAGAACACCTTAATTTAACTCATTGAGCTAAGCAGATCAATTATGATTACCCGGTCTCCGAAGAAATTCACGTTTAGTGCTTATGATTCCAAGCAGTGTGGGAAGCAGAGCAATTTTCCCCAAACCTGAAGGTGAATACAAAAAGGGTAGAGCAGAAAAGAGAAATCTTTTATATTGGATAACAACACAAAATTAAGCCCAAAAGAGGTCAAAATGGATACTGGAACAGTTCTTCTTGCGTTTGGTCTTACTTTTCTGGCAGGTCTTTCAACTGTGGTCGGGTGTGTTTTTGCTTTTTTTGCCAAAACAACCAATACAAAGTTCCTCTCTGCCTCTCTTGGGTTCTCAGCGGGAGTGATGCTTTATATATCGTTTGTGGAGCTTTTGGCAGAAGCCAATGAGCATCTTAGCCAGCATGTGGGCGAAGCACGGGGCGAGCTTTACACTGTTTTGTCCTTCTTCGCTGGTGTAGCTATTATAGCAGTAATAGACAAACTTATTCCCTCATTTGAGAACCCCCATGAACTGCACAAGGTCGAGGAGATAAGTAAAGTTGAGAAGATAAAAACTCAAAATGGCCTTCACAGGATGGGAGTATTTACCGCCTTGGCCATTGCGATACATAATTTTCCTGAAGGGCTTGTGACATTTACTGCAACTTTAGCAGATCCAGCACTTGGTATAAGCATAGCCATAGCCATTGCTATCCACAACATACCTGAAGGGATAGCCGTAGCGGTTCCGATTTACTATGCAACCGGAAGCAGGAAAAAGGCATTTTTATTCTCTTTTTTGGCCGGAATTGCAGAACCAATCGGAGCGTTGCTTGGATTTTTCCTTTTTCTCCATATTTTCAACGACATGATCCTTGGAATCATGTTTGCGTCTGTTGCGGGGATAATGGTATTTATTTCACTTGATGAACTGCTTCCTGCTGCAGAGCGTTACGGAGAGCATCATCTCTGCATCTACGGCCTGATTCTCGGAATGGTGGTTATGGCCGCAAGTCTTCTTCTGCTGGGTTAGGGGCTGGAGCTTTTTTTTAGGAGCAGTTTCTTTTAAGATAGCAGACACGCCATTCCCGCCCTGTTTGTTTTCCTGTATTGTTAAGTGATTCTTGTATGACTCAAAGCGCCACCTATTTGAGGCATTATAATTGCATGCTCTTTTTCCATATGGAAATGAATTCAGAATTATGCAGTATGAACTTATAATGGGAGTTTCGGAATCATGAATACCAGAACCACCTATATGGGAATAGAGCTTAAGAATCCTCTGATCGTTGGGGCCAGCTCTCTTACAGCCAGTGAGGATCATCTAAAACAGATTGAAGACAGCGGAGCATCTGCGGTGGTACTGAAGTCACTTTTTCAGGAGCAGCTCGAGCTTGAAAACTATGAATTCGAAGAGGCACGTGATAAGTATTCCGAAGGTGTGGGCCAGGAGATCCATGCATTCTACCCACATATACTTCAGTATCATGGCATCGATTCACACCTGCTTTTTGCCCGTAAAACTAAGGAATCTCTCTCCATTCCGGTTATTGCAAGTATAAGTGCAAAACAGGGAGAAACGATGCTTGAATATGCCCGTCAGCTTGAGCAGACCGGAGTGGATGGGTTGGAGTTAAATATTTATCACTCACCGGATTACAGCTCAGAATCCGGGCAATCCATAGAGGAGCAACAACTTACCGGAGTCAGAGAAGTTATTGAGACAACCAACATTCCAATTTCAGTGAAAATTACCCCCTACTACACTAATATCCTCCATACACTGCAGCAATTTGATAAAACCGGAATACAGGGAATAGTGTTATTTAACAGACCTTTTCAGGCAGGCATCGATATCAACTCTCAATCTCTTGATCTATCTCCTTTTTTAAGCACCCCTCAGGACAGTCGTCTCCCAATCCATTTTACCGGTCAGCTCTATTCAACCTTAAATTGCAAAATTTGCGCAAGCACCGGAATTTTTGACCACTATCAGGGGATATCTGCGATTCTGGCTGGAGCGGATTGTTTTCAAGTCTGCAGCACTCTGTACAAAAACGGCACAGGCCACATTCAAACTATTCTGAGAAATTTGCGCAACTGGATGGAAGAGAAGGGGTATAGCTCAATTGATGATTTCAGAGGTAAACTAAGCCGTGCAGAAGTCAAAGGTGACGACCCCTGGGCCTATAAACGCACCCAATATGTTGACATCCTCTGGCGTGCAAATCAAATGATTGATCAGTTATAGCATGCAATCAAACGATTTGTTTTGATTTATGATATGCCTCTGGTTATCACCATCATTAAAGGGTCCGGAACAAAACTTTTCCGGACCCTTCTTTTAGCTATTACTCCGGCAATTATATATGCATAAGAGAGTATTTGAGTTTCATTACTTTTTTTAAGAGTCCAGCGCTAAGAAACGCTGTTTCAAAAACAATTGGGGCGGATTTGTACCCGATAGTTTTTTTTAGGAGCTTACTGCCGTTCGCCCTGTGAAATAGATGGAGAAAATTTTTATGCAAGTTTTATTGCCTGGGTAATAACTGACCAACTAAAAAAACCACCTCAGACGCAACGATACAAGGTTTGGAAGCATCCCGAACAACTCCCCGCCATCTCCGGAGTAAAGCTGAGCAATTGCCAAAAGATCGAGATTGTCAGACAGTGACCAGTCAACCGAGGGCATAGTCAGAAATGACAGATCCGAAGGGTTCAACATGACAGAAAGACTACCCCTTATTATTGGAGAAAACGGATATGAAACAGATCCATATAATAAGTAGCGGGCAGGGGTAAGGTCTTTTGCTGTGATATCGTGGGTTAAAAGAGGTATTGTGTCAATAAATTCATCTTCTCCAAATCCATTATAAAGAACTTCACTCAGGAGATAAAGGCCGTTTGGGAAGGTGTAATCCCCCGAAATGGATGCCACGACAGTTATTCCGTTATCGTTGTTGTCTTCATCACCGAGAACCGGATAATAGGAACTTATCTCTCCCCTGAACCCCCCGCCCCGAATATCTCCGGAATAGCTGAGCCCTGCAGCCGCATCGTTTCCAAATAAACCGCCCTGGAACTGAAGATCATACCCCCAGCGATTAAAACGGTACATGAGTGCATATGTCCATTCCTCAGAACTGGCAGCAGCTCCTACGACAGCCTCGACAACCGACAGAACCCCTGTAAAGTATTGTATTCTCACAGCATCAGAACCGGGACGTTCATCATAGTCAAAGTCGAGGTAATCGAAGGCATTGAACCAATCATTTGGGTTCCAGACTAAATTTGTTCCCCAGTTGATTCGCTGTCTTCCGACCCTGAGATGAAAACTTCTTTGGGAATAGGAAACAAAAGCTCTGTCTATATTTCCAAACAGAATCGCAGACCAGGCTCTTGAGAGATCAAAATACCCTCTGTCTTCCTCCAGAAGTTCAATGATGGGATTTTCAGGCTGTCCAAGAGCAATAAGATCCCCCGTCAACAACTGTAACCTTACAGCCAGCTCAAAATTCAAAGAAGGAGTGGGAAAGTATCGGAAATTGCCTCTGGCATTAATGATATTGCTGAAAGACAAATCATCAATTTTTTCAAAGGTAACTAAAGGGAGCTCACTTACATATCCGCTTAAATCGGTATTGAAACGATCCGGGAACCACCCTGCAAACGCTCTGCTGAATATTAGGAAAAGCAAAGCAAACAAACAAACCATACTTTTTCTTTCCAGCATCATTTTCCTTTGTTTTCGATTCTCAATTCAGGAATTCTTTAGTGAGCTGTCTTGGATTATCTGTCCATCAAGCAGCTTTACCACCCTCCTTGCACGTCTGATCACCCTGTCATCATGAGTAGAGAAAAGAAACATTGTGCCTAATTTTGTATTGAGATCAGACATAATATCCAGAAGGTTTTCAGCTGAGTGGCTATCGAGATTGGCTGTAGGTTCATCTGCAAGAACAAATTTTGGTTTTGATGCAAGAGCCCTGGCCACAGCTACACGCTGCTGTTCCCCTCCTGAGAGCTGGGATGGACGATGGTCGGCTCTGTTACCTAAACCTACTGCATCGAGCAGTTCCTGCGCCCGGGTTCGTCTCTCCTCTTTGCTTCTCTTTTGAAGAAGCATTATAAATTCCACATTTTCCCTTGCTGTGAGTACTGGGATAAGATTGTAGGACTGGAATACAAAGCCAATGTTAAAGAGGCGAAACTCTATCAACCTACTTGGAGAGAGTTTATTTAGTTCTGTGTCACTTATCTTAACGGTTCCTGAACTTGGATGATCCAGCCCTCCAATCAGATGCAGCAGGGTGCTTTTTCCAGATCCCGATGGTCCTACAATAGCAGTAAACTCCCCCTCGCTGATATTCAGACTAATGTTCTGCAGAGCCTTAACAGGAATTTCCGATTCATGATATTCCTTACAGAGATTTACAGTCGTGATGATATTCATTTTGACGCTCCGCCTTTCAGCTACTTCTAAGTGCATCTGCAGGTTTAAGTTTCAGAGCTTTTAGTGCAGGATAAACAGCAGCCATCACTGCTACAACAATAACCATCAGAGATAAAGCGGGATACATGCCCAGGGGCAGTTCCGGGTAGAGCACTTCTTCGACCCCAAACTCTCGTAACCCTTCGGCAAAAACCGACAAATCTACCCCGGTCTGACCAAGCAAAGAAATAGTAATAAAAGAAAGAAGGATTCCAGCCAAAGCCCCGGTAAGGGAAAGAGCCACGGTTTCAAGCACAATCAGCTTGAACAGAATATTGCGTTTCATTCCCACAGCCATGAGCATACCAAACTCTTTTGTTCTCTCCAACACAACCATAAGCATGGTGTTTATAATCCCAAAAGCAAGGGCGGCCAGAATAACCAGCATAAAAATATAGAGAAAAACCGAGAGTGTTTCAGATATATAGTCGAGCTCCGGAGCCAGCTCTCTCCACGTTTCCACTCTCAGCCCCTCAGCCATATCCCTGATTAAAGAAACACTCTCATCGGCAGCCTCCGCAGAGATAAACAGTGCAGACACTTCATGGAACCATGGTTGTTCGGTATCCAAATGCTGGGCCAGATCCTCTGCCATGACATAGACTGTGGAACGATCAAACTCAGTCGAAGGAGTACGAAACAATCCGCTGACCCTGAAAGCTCCGCCGGTTATAATCCCCTCCACATCCTGAAAAGTCATTACCATTCTCGAGCCCACCCTGATATCGAGCCTCTGTGCCAGGGCTTCACCAATTACGACCGGATTTCTCACCTCTTCATCGAAATAGACCCCATCGACGATTACTTGATCGATAATCACCAGATCCCGTTCATATTGGGGAAGAACACCTACCAGCTGAACCCCCTGTGCAGAGCGTGGAGAGGAAGCCATTGCATCGACCAGTATTCGCGGAGCTGCAGCCTGAACCTGAGGCAGAGCTCTGAGCTGTTGGGAGAGAAGAGCTGCATCGGGAATATACATGTTAACATCCTGCTCAAGCCTGAAATCCGGATGGGTAATTTGGATATGGGAGATGCGGGTGCGGACTGTTGTTCTGATAATCTGCTCCCCCATTCCGATTGTAAGGGCTGAAGCCAAAAGACCGGCAAGGAGCCCAAGTGCAATGGCAGTTATGATTATCATACTGCGCACTTTGTTTCTCCAGATATTTTTCCAGGCCATTCCTAAAAGCACCAAAACCCCCCGCTTACAAACTACCCCCTCAACTCATCAGAGAGGCGGATTTTGTTTATTGAATAGATGGGATAGAGGCATGCCACGACGGAGATCGCCATTACAACCATTCCCTGATTTAGAAACATCGGAAATTCCACAGCAAAGGGGAGAAGCGGATCCCAACCAAACTCGCGCATCGCTTCAGCTGCTGTTCCAGTCAATTCTATTGGGTTGCCCTTCATATAGAACAGCAGAGGGACAGATGCAACTATTCCGGTAATGGTGCCTAAAATGCCTATCACCAGTGTCTCAAGCAGAACCATCACACTTACCCGCAAATGATTCATTCCGATTGAAATCATTACTGCAAATTCCCTTCTTCTCTCAGCCATCATCATCATCACCGTCCCAAACACCCCAAACGCTATAACCATATACAGAATTCCAAGCATAATAATCCCCTGAGCATTGTCAAGCTCAATAATCTGTACCAGTTCCGGCAGTATTTCAGGCCAGGTTATAACTTCGTATCCATCGGTAAACATACCTCTAAGGTTTTGAGCGATACCATCCATTCTGTCAGGGTCATCGATCATAAGAGCAACAGATGTCACCCTCCCTGGCATGGAATAGAACCACTGAGCATTGTCGAGGGTTGTGTACACCATACTGTTTTGAAGATCAGGTAGGGGCAGATCAACAATCCCATTGATCACAAATGCCCCCGCAGCACTCATCCCGTAAAAGCCCTGCCCAAGAAAAATCAGTGTATCCCCTACTTGTGCCCTGAGGTATTCTGCAACTCCCTGAGCTATCAGTACGGCTTGTGAGTTAGTATCCAAATAGCTACCCTCAACCAATCTGCGACTCAGATTATTCATCTTGTTCTCTGCATCAGGGTCTATTCCTGTGAGCATTACACCTCGTGTTCTGTCTTGAGATGAAGCAAGAGCGAAGGATTCTATCCTTGGCACCACATCTGTGACCCCCCGTACCGAAGCGACCTCCCGGAGCATCCCCTCCTCAAAAGCCATACTCTCATCGAGGCTTCTTGTTTCCTGAAAATCCTCGCCCTGAATCTGAATGAATCCGGTGTGAATCTGCAGAGTTGTGGTGATCATGTGATCATACGCACCGATCTGCATAGAACGTATGAAGAGTACCAGAATAACAGCAAAAAAAACAGATGCAGTTGTGATGAGAGTTCTGTGGCGATTACGCCACAGATTGCGCCAGGCTAAGAGTATAAAGGTACCCATTATCTTATCTGCCGCATATTTTGCTGGGAGAAAAACCCCTGATCAAGAGGGATATCAAATTCGACATCATCATACACCATAACAGTTCTGTGTCCCTCCTCTTCAAGCGGGACCATCTCCCAGCGCGTGGGAATCAACCTCCCTCCCATCTCCCGTACATCCTCAAGGTACAGGAGATTAACAAGCACCCCATCCTCATCGTAAAATTCAGAGCGTCTTTGAATGAAGTTTTCTTTTATGACCCACACCACGACTCTTTCCCATACAACGGGAGCCTGAGGTTTTGGAACCATCTCTATTCGCCACGCCTCTTCCCCGTCAACGACAGTATCAGGCAAAAAGGAGTGGGTGTAATCATCAACAACGGAAGCATCCCGTACAAGATCATCGTTTGTGAAGTCAGATCCCATCCAGGACTGGTTCATCATTGAGGGGGGTATTCTCACCACTCGCTGAATATCCGGCACCCATTGCCACACCTCATCTCTTCGTTTTAGAAATGATGTTCCTCTGTCTCTTGCAGGAGATAACACATAAATGAGAGAGAAATCCCTTCCTTTGGTATATGCGCGCAAAGACATTTCTCTTGTCCACCTTGGACGTTCTATGCGCATAGTAAGTTCGGTACGGCTTGTCTCCCCTCTTATCTGCTGGTCAGCTCTTCTTATCACCTCCTGAGCATCCATGGCAGAAGCAGGGTTTAGGAAAACCGCTAAAACGATTAAAATCAGATATAGCTTGCAATTTTGCATGAACTTCCCTCCGGGTTTATTAAAGAGTCAATCACACGCAATTATCGGGTTTGTTTGTAGTAAGGTTTTTGGATTTATTGCAAAAGCTTGATTTTTATAAGTGACATATTCCTTTTTTTAATAACCTGATCAAACAAACTAAAAGTGATTACAACAATGTACACCAAAAAAATTATACTGCTACCGATTTTTCTACTTTCGCTTTTTCTGTCTGAACCCTGTGCATCAATAAACTGGGATACTCTTTCAAATGGACTTGAGCTTGGTCGCGCCCTTTCTCCTCTTTATGAACCTTCCGACAGTGCCTATATTCATATTCTGAGAATAGATCCTGCGGTCTACAGTCTTCACCTCATGAACGCTTCTCATCCTGAACAGGGACAAAGACTTACAGCCAGAGAGTGGGCAAGACAAGAGGGTTTTACAGCTGTAATAAATGCCGCCATGTTTCAGAGAGATTTTCTCAGAAGCGTCTCATTTATGAAAAGCAATGAACATACCAACAATTCCTTTGTATCCAGAGATAAATCATTCCTTGCATTTGATCCCCTTGCAGAAAAATTACCGGAAATTAAAATTATCGACAGAGAGTGTGATGATTTTGATCATCTGCGGAACAAATATGGCAGCATGGTGCAGTCGATAAGGATGCTATCCTGCACAGGTAGAAATGTGTGGCAGAAGAGTGAAAGGCGCTGGAGCATAGCATCTGTTGGTTTGGACTCAACTGGAAACCTTCTGTTCTTCCATGCAACGGCCCCCCATTCCGTAAATGAGTTTATCGATGTTATCAAAGATCTACCCATATCCCTAAAACGAGCTATGTATATGGAGGGCGGCTCGCAGGCACAGCTCTTTATTCAAACCGAGACCCGTTCACTTGAATTTATCGGAAACTACAGCTCAGGTGGAAGAGCTTTTACTGTTTCTGCCCTGCCTAATGTCTTAGGTATTATGAAAAAGAATTAGCAGCCCTGACCGGTGCTGTCCTCGGAAGGGAATCCCAAAATCCCCAAGAGCGGACTTGAAGAACTTACCCAAATATATGATTCTCTCCAATATTTCGTAATAAGTACTCCAGCAATGCACTTATTTGTTGCCATTACCTATTGTATCGGACTATGCACTTTTTCTGAAAGTCCCACACCGATAATGCTATTTGGCAGTAAAATGCCTAACATTATCTGAAATCCCTTTACAGACTTATCGTTTGGCTGGAATACAGAGGGAATAAGGAGGCACTTAAAACCAATTACAAAGGATTTTCTCTTTAGTTGAAGCAAACGCGCATCCTGCTCGGGTGAGCCGGAAGTAGACCGGTGCCGTCCTCGTTAGCCGCCCGGAATATTCTTACTCTTATAGTTCAAGAACACTTTTAGACAGCTCCCGACAACGGGAGCGTTTAGTGCGGACGGAAGCGAAAAAAACAACTGTAAATAAATTTTCTTAACTCCCCCATCGGAGCCTTGGGGAGTTCTTTGAACGGTGACGCAGTAAGCTGTCCAAAATTATTGTTATTCTTTTAGTTTTGAGCCAGCCCCATATTTACCCCCAACTAATCCCAATTGGAATAGGGACGTGCCTGGGTAACACGCTTGAAATCGAGATATTCTTTTGTTATTATCAAAGAGTTATCTGAAGTAAGTTTTTGAGTAACTATATTGATATACTGATCTGTCAAACCCCTACCTACAAAGTAATTGCTTCTTACTGAAAAGCTCTTCGAAATCTGTGTCACTTCCCCACCCTTTTGGTCTTCCCAGTGTAAATGATAATATGATTTCAGTTCGACTCCATTTCTGTACGGCTGATCGTTTACCCTATAAGGGGTCAACTCAGTTGCGATGGTCTTTGTTGGAGTTGTAAAACCGCTGAAGGCAATATTAGGTGATATCTCTGATATAATAAAAGGAAGTAACGGAAATGAGTTCCATTTATTATCAGATGTAGCAAGAGTATCATAGTATCCTACATCATAGTATCTTGGTACCACTCTTTGATAGATTTTGTCTATCTTTACATCTCTGTCCGAGTTAAAATATGAAAGTTGATATACACCGCTGTCGGTGACGCTTAATAGATTTGTGAATTCATGTTCCTCAATTACATCATCAATTTTAACTTTTGTCAGGAATTGTTTTGGGAAAAGTGTAAACCTCTCACCATCAAAATATACGGATGTATCAGGATGTGTAACACTCCTGAAATGGGTTGTACCGGAAATGACTGTATCAAGATACCCGTTTGTTATTACAGTACACCTGTACACGCCTTGCAGAATTGCAGTGTCACCGGGCACAATAACGAAGTAGCGATCATTGACACGTGTGTTAAACTCTTCGCTTTCTCCTGGATTAAACTCGGATTCTGAGACACTCAGCATTTCAGGATAATTGCAAAAGAGTAAAAATCCAACAGATATCAATACCATTAACATAATTTTTTTAATTATCATAACTCTGTAAACCTCTGATTATTAAGGCAAACAATTAACAGATCTAATTTACCGCTTCCGTCTCAATAGTCTCCTCATACACTGCAACCGTACCATCCGGATAGGTTTTCTGAATCACGGTAGCGCTGTTGAAGCGTTCCATTATACCCATTTGAGAAACCAGGGGAGAAATTCTGAAAGTGTATGTCTGTTCAATTTTTCCTTTGAACTCAACTATTTCCCCGTTTTCAAAAGTAGATCCCTGGATTGGATAATACATAGTGAGATCATAAACAAGAGAATTTTTTCTTGAACTTAGCTCCCTGTTTTTGAATGTAACAGCCTGGGTTGCCACTGTGTAATTGCAGAGTTCGATGTTTGGCAGAAAGTAATTTTCAGAAAAAAGCATAGGTGTGACACTCCATGCTTTTCCTTCAAAGAAAACTTTGTCAGCAAGCTTTGTCTCTTTTGTGAACCTTAGTCCGGTATTGTTTCTGTACGCAAACTGCATCTGAGTAAAAGAGTTAATGCCTAAGTACCTTGTCGCCTTTTTGGGAGGAATAAGGTCATTTTGGGTATATTGTTCAAACTCAACACTATATATCTGGTACACGGCCAAATTGTCGCTGAAAACTTTGCGTAAAGGTGTACCTGGGGTTCTTCGCATGCCATAGTCGACGAATTCCCTGAACAGATCTAAATTAAACCACTGTAATTTGGCTTTCTCAAATGGATTTAGTCCCTGCGAAACAGTTCCGCTTGTGTCTGAAAAAATACCCTGTACTACAAGATCTTCAACTCTTTCTCTGTACGCAAGAGACAAGTCAAACAGCTCGCCGTACAGGCTGTAAAAGTTAAGATCAAGTATTGCCCGGTTAATTACTTCCACAACAGTTTCTTTTTGTTCTGATGTAATTTCCCGGTATTCCGAAATTTCTTCAATGATAGCATTATATTCCGCTGTATCAAGCTGATCTTCTATTATTTTCCTCATTACACCATTTTCATGACCCATAAAAGTAACGAAAGTACTCCAGTCAGAAGTATCAGCTATTAATAGGTAAGGCTCTCCGATAACAGATCCATCTCTGGTGAGTATAGTATCCCTCTTTGCCCCGATCTTAAAGAATACAGAATCCTCCTTAAGACCATCAGTAATAGTATCCTCACCATCAATAAACGATGTTTTCACTTTAGTGATACCAGCAAAATTGATATCATTTTCGAAATTAAAAATGGTTCGAACTTCTGAACCGAGGTTATTTGGGGTTCGTGAATAATTGAAATTCCCTGAATAACTCACCCCATCATCAATCCAGTTACAATTGACTCCTCCAATAACCAGAAGAGCGAGAAATCCTATACTGAATAAAGCACCAGAATTCTTTTTAATTTTTTTCATAGATAGAACCTTATTCCTGAAGTCACAGGGAAGTAGCGAATTTTGCTTTCTGTACGCATCGGTCTGCTGTATCTGTTTTCGGTGGTAAAATAGGCATACCTTACTCCCGCATCAAAGTACATGAATCCATATCCGAATTCAAACTGAATCCCTGCACTTCCACCAAGAAACACCTGTGTACGTCTTCTGTAATTTGTAATATCCCTGTTTTCTATTGTTTTTTGATTCAGATAAGCACCGTCATCAAATGAGACAAATGTTTCTCTAATCCTTTTCTGTCCGGCAGACAAAAGATAAACAGGCTCTGCAGAACCGTATATATAGGTGGAAACTACTCTCCCAAGCGGAATTTTCAGCCCTAAATCAAAAGGTACAGCAAAATAGGAGAGCATCTCTTCACTTTGAGTTGTAACCTCCATATTGATGATATCAGGAGAGCTGAATTCAGTCAGATAATGAAAACGCATATACTTGACAGACAGCCTGGTGAAGAGGTATTCACGAAACGGTACTTTAAGCCCTACTGAAAACTGTGCATCACCCCTGCTCTTTGATCCTATATGATCTGGTACTAAATCATAAATTTGTGCAAATGATGCCCCTGCAGATATATCCAAAAGAAGATCAAAGGACCAGTGGTCATCTTCTATAAGCGATACCTGAGGTTGTGCTGCACCGGTAATAAAAGGATTGAACACCTCTTCGGTTTGCTCATCTTCAGCCTCCTCATCATCACCGGAGGGCTGATACCCGGTTTGAAAAACCGACACATCAGTCTCTGTTTCGCTCCCCTGCTGAGCTGCAAAGGGATTAATATGACTGTCCTGTCCTGTAAGCGTTCCTTTTTGAGCTGCTTCAACTTCCTGCCCTGATACGTACTCCTCATCACCGACCTGAGCATCTGCCTCTGTATAGGTATCGACAAGTTCAGAGTCCGGTTCCTTTTCCTGAACATCTGCTTCTGTATAGGTATCGACAATTTCAGAGTCCGGTTCCTTTTCCTGAGCATCTGCCTCTGTATAGGTGTCGACAATTTCAGAGTCCGGTTCCTCTTCCTGAACATCTGCCTCTGTATAGGTATCGACAAGTTCAGAGTCCGGTTCCTCTTCCTGAGCATCTGCCTCTGTATAGGTATCGACAAGTTCAGAGTCCGGTTCCTCTTCCTGAGCATCTGCCTCTGTATAGGTATCGACTATTTCAGAGTCCGGTTCCTCTTCCTGAGCATCTGCCTCTGTATAGGTATCGACAAGTTCAGAGTTCGGTTCCTCTTCCTGAGCATCTGCCTCTGTATAGGTATCGACAATTTCAGAGTCCGGTTCCTTTTCCTGAGCATCTGCCTCTGTATATAAAGACGCAGTTAACTCTTCGTTTTCCTGTTCAGTTTCAGACGGAATCGTTTTTTCCGAAGTATTTTCAATTTCAGCCTCTCTCTTGGCCGAATCCATTTCACTGTTCTGAACCTCACCAAATGAGACAACCGCACATGCAGTTACCATAATTATGCATTTTTTTAAGATAGTCATATTTTGCCCACATTGATTAACGATAAATGGAAATCATGTTTTTTATATTAATGCAACCTGTGCAGATTCAAAATCGGCTCAACCATCTCGTGGTCAACTCCACAAGGAGGAAGCGCAGTAGAATCACAAGGTGTATCACATTTCTGGGTGCTTCTGCTCCTTGTGCGTCTTTCATTTCCGGTGAGGGTCAGATGACGAAACAAGGGGTTGAATTTTTTCACATCAAGCATCTCATTTGTAACGCCTTTTTCCAGATCCAGAAAAAATTGCCCATCAAGAGAACTCCCTATCTCATCTCCGGTTCCAGAAGGCACATACGGATCCGAAGAAGGAACAAATGGTATAACACCTCCACCGCAGGCAAAAGAGTTGCTTACAAATAAGGAAAAGGAAACGACAGCAGAGGCGATCATGATTTTGGTAACCCGATTTTTTATTTTAGAATTGCTAAACATTGAAAACATCCTCCTGTCAATAAATCACATGCAGGTTAAGCCAATATCTTGATTTACTCATTGTGCGATCCTGCGGAAACTCTCTGTAGATAAAATCATATTGTGGTCTTATGCTTACATTTCTGTTAAGATTAAAAATCATGGTCATATCTCCCCTGATCTCTGTAGCACCCAGGGTTTCAGGTTCATTAGTCTCGGGTGAAAACCCGATGACTTCATGAGAAGAGAGGTGTCTTGTGTAATCAAACAGAAGTCTGTACCCGAATCGTTCTGTGAAGTACTGATTTTCCCATCTGGTACTGAACCTGAGCTTATGATAAGAGTTATGACCGAATACGTCATCAAAGTTTTTCTCATATTCGAAAACACCATCCCCGTATCCCCATCTGAAACTGTGTGTTCTCATCCCAACTGCAGCCCCAAATCCCCTCTCCCTGAGAGGTGGGTTATCGGTTTTAAAGGACCCGTCAGCTGATCTTGCAGGAAGCTCATCATAGGTATTGTAGAAAACGTATGGAGAGATGAAAAGCTGTGTGAAAAAGGGAAGCAGATAAACTGTTTCCAGATCATATCTGTATATTGAATAATCGTTTCTGATCATCTCGATTTCAGGATACAGTGTCATCTTCGGGCTTCCGAAATCATCATAAACGGTGGACCCATCAGGATTAGTCATAGGTACTTCACTGAAACCAACATTCATTGCATTGGGTTTCGAATAGATACTTCTGCCATAGGTAAATTTACTGTTAAAGAACAGATTGGGAGTCAGGAAAACGTACATGAACGGTCGAGCCCTGACCCTGAAATTTGAAGCTCTCTCAATATTTCCATTACTGTTAAAATAGGGCAAAAAGTCATAATTTGTATTTATCTCAACTCCCGGAGTCACAAGGGGATGTGCGAACCAGAAACTCTTGAGTACAGGATTAAGCGAAAGTGGATAGAAATCATTGGCTGCGGTTATTGAATGGTAGCGCTCCACAGACCCAAACAGACTGATTGTGTTTGCGAAATTACCAAAGGAAGGTAAATCTTTATCGAGAATTAACCTTACTGATGAAAATGTGGAATAATCATCGGGCTGCTCTCCAGGAATAAGATTAGTATACCCCACAGGGTTAAAATAGATCTCTATGGGATAAAAGGTAACAAACTGTGCATCAGCACCCGTTATCCACAGCAAAAAGAGCATCAGCTTAATAATTAACGTTTTGCAAATCATATCTGTTCAGTCACCTGCAGTTAAATTGTTCTACCCTTAATCGATCACTCTGACAGTCCTGAAACCCACAAGGTCATTTTTGTTGGAAGGGGACATGGAAACCCTAAAGTCACTTGTAATGCTTTCCAGTTCATGATTAAAGGCTCCCCCTCTCAATACTCTCTGATTTCCTTGGATCGTACCAGTGTAATCGATCCTTTTACCGGGTCTGTTGTAATCAATAATATCCCAGACAAACTCATTTACATTTCCAAGAATATCGTAGAGTCCCCATGGATTGGGGAGCTTTTGAGCAACAGGCTGGCGATCCCATACTTCATCAAGAATCCACCAAACATAATCACTTACCATAAGCGTGTCTTCTTGGCTCCACTCAACGATCTCAAATCTGTCCGGTAAATCTTTACCCCAGAAAAAATCGGTGGTACTGCCCGCCCGGCATGCATACTCCCACTCATCTTCCGTAGGGAGTCTGAACCCGTTTGAATGAAGATCAAAGCGCAGATTTTGAAGATGGACAACGACACTATCGCCCGCCCCATAGAATACAGTATCATATATATAGCTTGTATCAAGACCCATACTCTTACTCTTTACATTACAAAAAAGTACAGCTTCAAACCATGACACCTCAACTTTGGGAAGAAGCGATTGCGATTGACCATCACCCATGACCTGATCCCAAAGCGCTTCGGTGACAGGAACAGAATCGATATAGAAATCATAGGTTATGGTAGCGATTTCGCCCTTTTTGGTCATAAAACTACCGGCCGGTACACGTACCATTTTGCCGAGAGTTTCACCGGTAATATCACCAGCTGTGACACTGTCGGTTTCAAAGGAGATAACACCACTTGATTTGCTTTCTGAGTAGCTGGATGTAACAAGCTTTATATAATAGGTCTGTTGTGGTTCCAGACCTGTAATTTTTAAAGTTGTGTCATTTTTAAAATAGGTAACTTTGTAAGGCTGTACCTCAGAAGTAATTTCCGGCAAGGTATCAAAATAGAGACGGTAATCTCTGAAAAAATTGGAGGGTTCCTTATTCCAGACAAACTCAACGGCAGTGGGGTAAACGGTTCTGAGCTGAAGGTCCACCTCCTGAACAGGGAATTCCTTTTCGGCAGGTGACACATCAAGCAAGTCAACACAACCCCATATAAGCAAAACGGTTATAACACACCAGATAACAAGATTTGTTTTTTTCACCTGTTTTATATCTCCGGAAACTTAAAATTCAGACTGCAGTCATTAAAATTCCTAAAATAAGTAAAATCACACCACCACTGAACCTTGCCAGATAGGCCAATCTTGTAGCCACAGACTTCGAGAATACCTTAAAAGCCTTCTCCCGGGCAGTAATTACAAAGTACCCAACCGTAGTCACTGTTATCGCAGCCCCGATTGCCATACCAACAATAGCTATCAACCCCATAAAATAAACGCCATAAGAGATCGAAAACACCAGAACAATCCAGGCGATGGGACAGGGCACTATACCCGAGAGCACAGCCAGAGTATAAAAGGAGAGATTTTGAAATTTCTCCCTGAATTTTTCACTCGTAAATAAAGAGATACGCCCGCGCAGGAAATGAGCGATTACGAGTGCAAGACCGGTAACTATAACCAATACACCACCAATACGCCTTGAAACCTCAGCCATCTCCCGCTGTGACCCAACACTAAGGTTATTTGTAACCAGATAGAGAAACAAGCTTAAAACAAAGGCCATCCCTATATGAGTTACCGAAACAATAATTCCTGCCAAAGCGGCATCCCTGGTTTTGCGATTCTCCTCAGAGGTTAGAAAATAGGTTCCCAATATCAGTTTTCCATGTCCAGGCCCGGCAGTGTGAAGCAGCGAATACCCCAGTGCGATAAGGAATATCAATAACGCTTGGCGCATTGAGAAATTCTCACTTAAGTCCTCTAAAGCAGTAGAGAGTTTGTTGTTAACCGCTCTCTGCCATATTACAATAGGATACCAGAAGGGAGGTTCCTGTATTTCAGAGGGTTTTCTTGAAATTTCGGAGGGTTCGCCCGATTCTGAATGAGAGGGTTGGGAGGGGGCAAGAAACGGGTTTTCCTGTTCCTGACCCTGGGCATAAAGGGAAAAACATAAGATCAGCATGTTCATTAAAAGCAGCACAGTTTTCATATTCACCCTATTTAATCGTTTTGAGAACATGTTATATCTCTTCATCCATAATAGTTATTATAATAAATTAATGCTATAAATTCAGAAAAAAGTTACCAAAGACCCCTAAAGTGCTAATTGCTTAGCGATTCCCAACTAATCCACACTCACTGTTTTCAAAAATTAACATCATTGCTTCCTACCAAAACAAACTATAGCGCAGTTTTGTGTATAAACTCTGCCACTCTCAGGGAATTGGCCATAATGGTAAATGTAGATGGCACAGGGATACCCGACGGCAGAAAACTTCCATCTGTACAGTAGAGGTTTTTCAAATCATGTGATCTGCACTGGGGGTCAAGAACTGAATCTGCACTGTCCTCCCCTATACTGCAGGTCCCATGCTGCAATTCCCCTGAGGTGAAAGGTGATTCAGAGTAGGTCACAAACTCAGCCCCCATGACATTAAACAGCTTACTTAACCGTGCAGCCAAAACTCTTGATGCTCTCAGATTCTCCACATGTGGATTTATCTCAATCCTGGCAGAGGGAATCCCCCAGTAATCCCGTTGTTTTGCTGAAATCGTTACATGCGTTCTGTCGTTTGATAAAAATGGGATAAAAGTGTCAGTCTGAATATGGTTGTAGGAAAAATATTTCTTCAAAACCCTCTTCAGTGACTCGCCAACAACTCTGTTTCCCCTGTGATCATAAGAGAGCCTTATAGCACGGCTGATTGGATTTGGATGAGGCAGAATAAAAATCACACTTCCTCCCCTGGGATAAGCAATTGAGCTATCGGAAAGATCGCAGAGGGATTGAGTTGTTCTGCCGACAAAAAGTGATTCACAGTTTGCAGGAGAAGGAAAAAGGCCTTTGTCGAAGAATGCAGTTACTTCACAGGGAATATGGAGGTGGAGGTTTTTTCCTACCTGGCCGGATGAATTGGCCAGACCAATTGGCCAATCCTTTGATTTTGAATTGAGCAAGAGCCGGGCAGTTTCAATGCTGCTGCATGCAAGAATAAAGAGTTTTGCTTTTAGTTTACCGGGTAATCCATCGGGGCCAAAGAAATGTGCTGCTCTGATAGCCACTCTGTCTGCTTCCAGTTTATAGACAAAGTGCTGTGGTAAAAAGGTAAGGTTGTTATTTTTTCTCCCCTCAAAGAGATATGTTTCATATACATCACCCTTGGCACCAGTCAAACAGGCATAGCTGCCACACATTCCCGAATAGCTGCATTCACCCCTGTGTCCCTGTTTCCGGGAGAGGATCGCCTGCGGTGTGGTGAATGTGGTGTAACCCAGCTTGTTGCACCCCTTATCAATAATCGAGGCTGAAGGATGGGTTTTCAGAGGTGCAAATTCATAGTTTTTCTTTCGTCCCGGCTCTGTTAAGGCATCCCCGCTTATCCCAATATCCCGTTCCACCCTGTCATAGAATGGTTCAAGTTCCTCCAGACTCAGAGGCCAGTCTTTTACATCTGTGCCCCGTGGTGGTGGAAACAACACAGACGGTGTGAAGTCCTCTTTTCTCATACGCAGGAAAAAACCTGACATCACCCTTGTTCCTCCCCCACCGCAAACCGCACTCCAGAGGTGATTTGCACTCATTGGAGGCGAAGAGCCGTACACAAGCTCTCTGTTTCCTCTGAGCCTGTCGGGTCTGAACCCCGGCCTGTGGCAGGTGTCAAGCTCGTCTTTTTTAACTTGTTCCGGGGCAATTTCATCCCCTTTCTCCAAAACAGCAACCGAATATCCCTTTTGGGCGAGGTATGCTGCCAGTGGAGCTCCTCCTGCACCGCTGCCGATTACACAAACATCATAATTCCCTGCAGTTCTAAACATGGAACCACTCTTTTCTGATAAAACCCTCCATCACTTGCCAGGAAGAGTACTCACTGTTACCTCCGTGCATCGGGTCACAAAAGCACCCCTCAAGAGTGAAATCGATGAACTTGTTTAAATCTGTTCTGGAAACAGGCAAGTCTCCGTTAAAAAGGTCTGACAAGAGTGCCTGACGCTCATTTTTCCCGATACGGCAGAATGGTTTCATGAAGGCTGTACGTGAAGATTTTTCCAAAACGGAGCAAATCTGCCTTATGGATTGATAATAATGAAGATTGTGATCATCCCTTAGCTGTCTCTTAAAAAATTCTCTTATACCCAGTTCTTTGGCTCCGGGGGTGCTACCGGAGGGATACACATACCGGGCTGCAAATGCTGCGATATCCAGTTCATTATCGGAGATAAAGCCACTCAGGCGCAGCCGGTTAAACCACCCGGATATTCTATGAGCAGGCGCGAATATGCAAAAACCGGCAAAAGAGAGTGACATTGCAACAAAACTGCGTCTTTTCATTTTATGCATCTATGCGGTCCTTTGAGCTCTCCATTTGCACAGTTTGTCTTTTAGTGAGGTATAATAAAAAAAGCTGCAGTATAAGAACTGCGAAGGTGACAATTACAGCACCTCTGCTTAAACGTAAAAGAATGGCTAACGTCTCCCGGGTTTGCTGATCTGAGAGAAAAAAAGTCAATCCGACTCGCTTTAAAACTGTCAGGTATGCAACAGACCCGAAAAACAGTACAGCCGTAAACAGCCCATATCCTGCAACCAGATTTTTGTGCTCAAAACTCATATCAAACATTCTGCTTTTTACCATTTTGTACAGAATGACAGACAGTGCAGCCGGAAACAGAAAAAACTGCATCGCATACACTCTTACGATTAAAAGCTGATCTGAAGCAAATAATACACTCTGTTGGGGTGATTCTCCAAAAAGGGAAAAAATCAATGAAACAGAAAAGGGTGTAAGAGAAAACAAACTGAAAAGACAGAGATCTAAAACAATTGAAACTGTAAGTAATAAAAGAAGGTGAAAAGCCCACACCGAGACCGAAACCGGCTTTTTTTTCAGAACACGCAAACCGAAGAGAATCAGTTTTGATAACAATGCCAAAAAGAGAATCAGCATTGAAAAAATGTATACGGATAACACAAGAGGTCCGGCGTAAACAGAGGTGAGAAAATGGTTCAGTGACAACCGGAACAGATTATTTGCGGGCACCACATGGAGAGCCGTTATAAATCCGCTTATAATCATTGTCAGCGCGCTGTAACAAATCAAATAGTCCGGCAGGTTTTCTTTTCTGATTGAACTGAACATGTTGCTATTTGCCATTTGTCAAACCTGAATCATCCTTTATACCTGAAAGTTTTCTCAACCGGCTTTGACAGATCTGCTATAAGGGCCCCTCTGCCAAAAGTTGCTATATGGTAATGCCTGAGATTTTCCTGTGCAGGCCCTCTGATTACCTCTCCGCAGAGAGTGAACTGAGCCCCATGACAGGGGCAGCTAAAGCTTTTATCATCAACCAAAAGTACACAATTACGATGTGTGCATAAGGCACTTATGGCATAAAGCCCCTCTTTGTCATTTATGACATAGAAGTCATGACTTCTGAAATAGGTGATCTCCCTTTTCTTCAACTCCTCAATGCTGCCGATTGGGACTTTGTGGGATTGCGGTCTGAAGGAAAAGATATTTTTGAGATGCCAGGCAGCATACCCAAACCATACGACACCAAGCAATGACAGTACGTCGTGAATAAAGCTTCTTCTTGAAATCATGATCTGTTTTTTGTCAAAATTCTTTTCCATACAGACCACAACGCGCACACTGTTAACAAGGAGATTATTATTATTGGAGCAGGAGGAAGATCAACGACAATTGACATACCAAACCCGGCAAAAACACTAAGCACAGAAACCGCTACGGCAACCATCAGAAAGGAATCCAGTCCGCGGCTCCTTTTTTCAATCAAAAAAGGTGGCAGTATCAGCATTGATGCTGTAAGCAGAGGACCAACCAGGATTATCGAACCGGTTATCACAAGTACAGTAATTACTCTGTATACATTCAGTATGAGTTTATAATAGTGCTGCTTGACAGCCAATTGCTGCTGGTCGAGGCAAAGAGCGTAAACCGCACCTCTGAAAGAGAAAAACAGCAGTGAAAAAAAAGTGCAGCACACAAGGGTGAAAATAAGCTCTGAAGATGTAACCGCAAGCATCTCTCCCTGCAGCAGGTAATGGAAACGTGACTCAGCATGTCCGGACATTGCCATAAAAAAGATGGTAAAAGCATTGGCACCACAAAACAGTGCAGCAAGAGTCTGTTCCCTGCGTCTTATTGAAGAAATCTGAGCCTGTTTATCAGGCATGAAATAGAGCATCAAAAGCAGGCCACCCGCAGTAATCAGATAAAGGGAAACAGTTGAATCGGGCGAGACCCCCAGAAAAATCGCTATGGCCATAACCGCAGTTCCAAGCGGGGGCAGGGCAATGCCAAGAAGGATTTCATTTCTGAGTGAAAGTGTCGTACCGATTGCCGGAAGCATCAGTGCAAACGTCAAAACCGTAAGAAGCGGAATAACAGAAAAGGAGAGAGTAAAGAGAAAATCACTCATACGAGCACCCCGCCCGCTACATCATATACTTTGGCAAATCGTTCCCAGCTCTGGGTGTGGGTGACAGCGATAATTCCAATCTTTTTATTTTTTAACAGATCCAAAAGAATAGTTTCAACCATATCTGCAGCCAAGCGATCAGCATAAACGGTAGGTTCGTCCAGTAGTAAAACTTCCGGTGAACCCATAAGAGCTCTTGCAATCAAAACTCTTCTTCTCTGTCCTCCTGAGAGATTGCTGTATTTACAATCAGCCTTATCAGAAAGCCCCAGCAGTTTTAATGTGTTGGCAGCTTCTTTTTTGGATTTTTTCCATGCAAACGGAGAAGCAGTTCTGACGATATCAATGGCTGTGGCAGGAGTGTCGTGATCGAGATGAGATTCCTGGGGGACATAGCCTATTTTTTCCCGCTTAATACTGAGCTGCACCCTGCCTTCAATCAGTTCTGCTATACCAAGGATACCTTTTATAATGGTGCTTTTACCACATCCGTTTTGCCCCGACAGCACCACACACTCTCCCCCTGAAAGCGTTACATTCACCCCCTGCACCACTCTCTTTAACTTACCCGATGAAGAGTATCCAAAAGATGCATCTCTGACATTAATTAAATGACTCACTGACCTTCAGCTCTCCTTAATGCTTTGAGAATAATGTCGAGATTATAATGCTGCAGTTCAATAAATGTTTGAACTTCCTCTCTTGATTTGACCATATTGGCAAAACGGACTGCAGGCACACCCAATCTTTGTGCGATATTCTCCGGAAGCCGCGGGTTTTGTGCCTGATGGAAGAGCACCAATTGCGCATTCTCATCTATACCTCTCTGAGTGATATAGGCAAGATGGCGGGAATTAGGTGCTACCCCGGGGATTATCTCAATCGTGCCAATCAGCTCCATTCCATAATAATCAAAAAAATAGGACATATCGGCATGATAGGTAATCACAGCAACACCCTCGAGTTCACGGCCCTTCTCGAGCAGTTCGGTTTCCATCTGCACGAGAAGGGCAATATACCTTTTATAATTAGCTGTGTAGTAATCGGTATTTTGTGGGTCAACTCTGCAGAGTGCATCATATATGTTCCGGGCCATTATTCTGCCGCTCTGAGGACCACTGTTTACGTGGGGGTTTCCATGTATGTGATTTCCGGCGTGAGTCAGCTGATCGGGATCGGGCTTTTCCAATATATCCATCCCTTCATGTGCCTCGACCCACCCTGGTGCTCCTCTTTTCACCCCGTTATTGCGGGAAGCATTTACAATATTGACAAACCAGCGATCCTCAGCCCCAAGTCCAAGCGAAATCACCAGGTGCGCCCTGTTAATGGCGGGGATAAAGGAGGAACGGGCTCTGACCACATGAACATCTTCGGTTCCACGTGCAAGAGACTGCACCGAAACCGCCTCACCTCCAATATTGCGGGTTATGTCGGCCAGGTCAGGTATTGAAGTTACTACATTGACCTGCGCAAAAAGGATGTTTGCCAGACAAAGTATAAAGAGCATATTTCTCATAGCACACAGAACTCTTCATGTTTTGGGTGATTAGAATTTTTCTCATCTGCACTTTATCCAATATAGTTTTAGAAATATCCGATATCCATAAACCGGGGGATTTTTAGTCTTTATAATGACCAAAAAGAAAAATTGTAAAACCAAATAATCACCCGTTGATTTTCTTTCAATTATTGTATATTATTATACATACATAGCGGGATAATCCGGAGTTGCTGAAATTTTCAGATGCCATAATACGTAATCAGATTGGATTTAAAACCGGTAGTTTCAAAATGTCGCGGTACCCCATATCATTCAAACAGGAGGCTTAAATGGTTAAAATATCATTTGTGTTGATAATAATGAGCATGGTGATATCATTACATGCCCAGTCTCAGAGCGCATTTGGAACAGATGAAAGTTCCGGTACCGGTCTGCTCGACCCATCAAGGCTCACAATCAACCACAGCGTAAGCTTTGGAATGGGCGGCTCCGAAATCTCAAATCTTCAGTCACAAAGCCTCTACTCCACCATGTTGAGATACCAGTTCAACGCACCAATATCACTTAGCCTCAATTTCGGATTACCGATTCATTCCACATTCAATTCAACCCATAATATCACAGAAGATAATATACAGAGTCTGGAGTATTTCAGAAACATTCCGATCAATGCATCTGTTGCATGGCAGCCAAACGAAAATTTCAGCCTGAGATTCATAATTAACAGAACTCCCGACTATAACTATTATAACAGTATGCTTCCGGGTACAAATCAGTTTAATCAAACTTTCAATGCCAGATACAGACCATACACACCAAAGCCATGGATGTATTGAGAGAAAACAAAGCCTGAAATTATCAGTGTGAGAGTTTTTCAGGTATTTCTGCCTTGTATATGGAGGGTAATAAACACAATTACCCCTTCAATCTGAAAAAAAAGTGATTTTCCCCATTTTTTCCATTACATTTGTAAGGTATACAGTTCTATCACATACAGAACAGTAGATTTTTTTGCTCCACGAAACCAACTTGCTCGAAATTGCAAACCATTTATATGTCATAGTGTTGTTTTTGTGATTATAGAGATGTTATAATGAACACAAATAGCAGAAAAATCGGTTTGTTTATGATAACGGAGGTAATTATGTGCTCCCTTTCAGGGCGACATTTTCACAAACTTTTGATATTTGTTGCAGTAATCCTGAGCTTAAACGCTTATTCCTCATCACACCTCTGTGAGCTTGTGTTTGAGAGCTGCCCGGAACACTTTGACGGTGACACCATAGACGTGCCAAGTGATGTGGTTGCCCTTTCTGCCAGAATCCGAGCTTGTAATATGCTGGAAGTCGAGGAGGGACTCACCGATTCAATCACACCCGCATCGATTTTTTTCGTTATCGACGAATCGGGCAGTATGTGGATGTGGCATGATACAGACCTGGAGGAACCGCCAAGAGATTCCCTCGGCTCCCGTTTTCTTGTTACAAGTGCCCTGCTTGACACACTCCTGGAAACAAACCCTAAAACCCATGTGGGTCTTGCACTTTTTGGATCATTCCTGATGTTTGATCCAAATGATGATTCTGTGTTCGTGGAACCGCAGGGATACGACACCTACAATCGTAACAGCGTGAACAGGGGTGCATATATTCCCCTGCTTCAGCTGGATTCCGTATATACTGAATATAGTAACAGGACCGGTTATGAAATTCTTCAGCAGTATCTTCAAACCAAATGGCAGTATGATAACTTCCCCATAGACGATCAACCGGAAGGGTACCGCACACGAAACCTTTACTATCAGGCCAGCACACGTGCGCTTCGCACAACAGCTACCAATATTACCACCGGATTCGATGCAGCTAAAGACGCAATGGCGAATTCTCCACATGACAGGGAAAACCAGTTTGTGATTTTTCTCTCTGATGGTGAAGCCAACACCCCCGAATCAGATCCCGAAATCCGTGACCGGTTTATTGCCGGTGAAGATGTCCCCACCACTTTTACCATTTTTTTCAGCCCTTACGACAGAGCTCCGGACCAGATCTATGAAATGACCGACAATATAAAGGCCAACGATTATTCAACCAGAAATCCCTCAAGCGATATCTGGACAATTCAAACCAGTTTTGATGACTTGATGAAACTGCTTTTCGAACAGGTGATCAGCCCCTTTATAAATGTGATCTCAGGAAATCCCTACAGGCTTGAATTTAACAGTATTGTCTCTTCCCCTCTTGGTGACAGGGAGTTTCTGTTTGCAGAAAGATTTCCCCTTGATCCTGATATAACAGAGCTCAACATTGACATTTCCTATATCGTAACCGACACCCGCACAGGAGAGTCTGAACCAAAAGAAACAAACTCCACACTCTATCTCCGTCGCAGCGGTGATATAAACACTCCCGATGGATTTGCAGTTTCCTGCTGGGAACGAACCAGTCTCAGCGTTGAGCATAAGGGAATACCGGTTACAGTGGTCCGCGAAACCATGGACCTTCTTGAACTGGTTTTCAATCAGGGGACAGAGGAATTCTCTGCAATCCAGGTTGAGGTGACCAATTCCGAGGGTGAAATACTTGATTACGAGCAGATTAATCTTACAAATCAACATGACGGCACCTGGAGGTCAAGTTTCAGAAGAGAGATAGCAGATCCCAGGCCCGGAGATGGTGTTCTTCAGCATAAACTGAGTGACAGCCTGATCGTTACCTGGCGCAACCCCAGTTTACCCCTCGATACAATCCGGATTGCTCTGCCCTTCAATGTCAGTCGATCTGTTGAAGTCACCGGAGCAAGCTACCACGACAGAACGGCAGATGGTTTTATTGACAGTATATATTTGTCTCTGGATAATGCGATCTCTTATTCTGACCTGCAGACTTTTGTTTCTCAGCTGATTTTGCCTGCCCACCGTAATTTCACAATCGATTCAGTTATGATTGCCACCGGTGGCGTGAGCCTCCATGTAACAGAAACTGGCAGATCAACGCCCCGTACGTTTGTAACAGCGGATGATAAAATAATAGTGAGCAGTTTTATTCTTCCCGATGGAGGGTACGTGCCAGATGGCATAGTTGAGATTCAGGACAAGGTAGCCCCGGTTATACTGCGAGCCCGTGTAACCTCAAGCGGAACCTTGACAGATACTCTCAGGGTTACCTTCTCTGAGCCGCTTCTTCCAGTTCATCACAATCATCCCTTTATTTTCAGAACCTCAGAAGGAACTGAATATACAGCCCATCTTTTTTTCGAAGGAGCAACTGAAAACGAACTTAAGTTCAGTATTATAGAACTGCATGGAGCTGCAGGCATATTTCGCGGAGATTCGATCTGGATAAACCATCTTGCAGGTGTAGGCGACAACAAAAACAATATTCAGTCCAATCCGCAAAACAGAAGAGTTAACCTGGACGTGCGTGAATTACCTTTCAGTATTGTAACGCGTGCCATAAACAATCCATTTACTCCTGAGATATCGGTGATTCCAGACTTTATCCGAAATGCCGACCCGGAAAGCAGAAGTACAGGTATCGTAGTTATCGTCGAACCGGAGCAGATACTCAGACCACATATCCATCTAAGCGGAAAAGCTTCCGTTTACGATGTGGTAAAAAATCCCATGATTGAAGATGTCGACATGATTTATGACCCCGAAAGTAAACGGCTGTTCTTTATCTGGGATGGCAGAAACAGAAGTGGCAGAGCAGTCGCTACAGGCAATTATACGGTAATTATGAATATCAGGGACAATCAGGGTGATAACAAATCAGAAAGAATTTACACAAGAATCGGAGTCAGGCGATGAAGTGTTTTTCAGATCGAAATATTTTCATATCATTCTTTTTCCTTATGGGCATACTGAGCACTTCCACATACAGTAACACCATTTGTAATGTAAGAGTAGACTGTCCCATGAACTGGAGCGGGGACACAGTAAGAGTACCGGAGAATACAGTCATTTTACACTCCGTATTTGACCACTGCGCCCCCGATTCCCTAAGAGAGGGTTTTATCGTTGAACCGGGTGCGGTGGATACAATTTCAGTATTTATCATTATAGACCAGTCAGGGAGCATGCGTATTTATGATTCCACCAATGTTCGTTACGATGTGGCGAGAAACATTATAGATTCCATCTACGCGCGCTCTCCCGCTTCAGAAGTGGGTCTTGCTGTGTTTGCAAATCAGCTCTTACACAGCTATGAAGACAACTCCTGGTTCAAACAGCTTTTCCCCGACAGTGGATGGCATGATTCCTATATTCCTCTCACCCCCCTCAACGATACTGTCGACGGAGTACCAGCCGTTGAAAAACTCAAATGGGCAATAGAACTTTCCGAAGAACTTGACTTTAACGGAATGAACAAACTCACAAACGGTAACTACGGACCAACCGGCCGCCGCAACTATCAGACTCAAACCAATACAGGATTTGTTGGCACCACTGATATATCTCTTGGGTTCGAAGCCGCCAAAGATGCTTTCAAATCCGCATCAAACCTACCGGAAAATCAGGTTATTATATTTCTCTCTGACGGAGAAGCTCAGAATGTAGATATTGAAAGGCAACCACATTTAAATGATTATATTCTGGGAGAGGGCGTTCCTGCGACTTTCACCGCAGTTATTGGAGAATCGCTGATACCGGATGAGCTTGATGAAATGAACAGAAATATCAGAAACAACGACTACTCCTCCTTCAACCATGCAACAAGTATCTGGTTGGATGATGTCAACCAGAAACAACGCCTTCTCAACAATATTATTACAAAGCTTGAAAGTTCTCTGGAGTCCGACCTTGGATACTACGTAAGTACTCCGGTCTCTATGACAATTAACGGTATTGACGCACTATCGTTTACAGATTCAACCGTTGTGTTTCCGGACTTATCTTTACCCCTGCAGGGGAAACATACCACTTTTGACATTAACTACACCTACAAATTTACAACCACCCCTGAGCCAGTGGAATTTACAAGAGACTTTCAGGTCCTTGTAGCACAAAGCAGTGAACCCCAATTTGAATCTTTTGAGTGCTGGGAACAGGATAGCATCGTTTTTTTTCATGAAGGAAACGAAATATTTGTAGTGGAAGAGAAAATGGGCAGACTTGAGATAAGATTTTTCCCTGAAACAACTACCCACAGCGATATTGATCTTCTTATTAAGAGTTCTTCAAGTTCGGATTCACTCAACCTCACACTAACAAACAGAAGCGCTTACTGGAACGGAAGTTTTGACTGGGAGTACGGTTCATCCAAACCAGATAATGTCCTGCAGATCGAATCAGGCGACAGCATCGTTGTAATATATCGCAATCCGCTCATCCCTCTTGACACTATCAGAAAGGTTCTGCCTGTTGTTCCACAGCGGGATCTTGCAGTGAGAAATGCCTATTACGTTGACACCAATGCTGATGGCCACCCCAATGCGATCAGGGTAACACAGGGCATGGAAAGGCTAACCGCTCAGGAGTGTTCACTTATAACTCAATCGCTGGCAGTCCTGACCAGCAGAAACATTTCTGTGAAAAGTGTATTACCAGATGAAAATGGGTTTATTATAAGATTAGACAGCTCAGAAGGACAAACTCCCTTTACAGGTTTATTTCCTTTGGAGAGGCTCACTATACAGGCCACCGATTTACCATCGGGTGGATCTTTTCCGGCAACAGAGATCTCTATTGCAGACAGCATGGCTCCTGTAATTGTATCAGCAACATATTATGATTTTTCATCCGATGATGAAAATGATACGCTTGTAATCTCATTTTCCGAACCGGTTAAAGCTATAGAAAACAATCAACCGTTTATTTTCAGATCAGCCGGAAGAGAATATCAGTTGCAAATGGAGGAAGTAAAAAGAAAGGGTTCGGATGCAGTGTTCAGCATTATCCCTTCACAGCAAAGCACTCCTTCACAGGGGGATTCGATCAGAATCAGTACAACAGCCGCCATTTCTGATACACTTTCCAATGTACAGCTTAATTTAGGGAACAGACTTTCTGATTTGGTTTATGTAAAAGTCTACAGAGGAACAGGTGCATATTATTATGATAAAAGCGGTGATGGTTTGATAGATCTGATCTCTGTAACCACCAGCCGAAAGCTTGACAGTCTCGCTTTTGAGCAGATCAAATCTTCCATAACTCTTCCTCCGCACAGAAATTTCACCTACGGGAGCAATGACTTCTCGCTTACAGATTCAGGGTTTACCATCGAGGTCAAACAGGTCGATGCAAAGCCTAACACAGCAGTTGACGGTAGAGATGTAGTGCAGATTGCAGGGATCGAAGATGAAGCTTTCATATTCCAGAGATCTTCCATCAGAGCTGAGGACAGAATTGCACCTGTAATAACAGAAGCTGTTTTTATCGACACCGAGAGTGAAGGTGATGAGATACCAGACACACTGATTGTTACATTCTCAGAGGAAGTTTCCACGCCTTTGGACAGTTATCCCTTTGTTTTCACCGATAAAAACGGGGATACCTATACAATGGAACTTAAGCTATATGAAACCAGAGGGAAAAATGAGTACGTTTTCATAGTAGAGGACATTCAGGGCAGAGATTTCCCCGGAAAAGGTGACTTGGTTTCAATTGACCCACATGCAAACTTGGGTGATAATCATGGTAATGTTCAGGATTCAGCAAACCGTGAAACACCTGTAACAATTCGTCATTCAGAGCAGAAGTTCAGAATAATCACCTCACAGAACCCTTTCAACATCAACGAACCCGAGATCCCCGGATCCACAAGATCCAGATTCGGCATCAGGGAATCAAACGGACTTGTGCTGATTGTAGAGCCACTCTCAAGAGCATCAATAAGCTCCGGGTTCAAATCTGAATTTGTACTTTATGACAAGGTAGGCAATATTGTAACCACCACCAAAGGCAAACGTGGCAGTGATAATGTTGTCTATTTCGTATGGGATGGCAAAAACAGAAACGGAAGACTTGTAGGAACGGGAACATACATGTTAATAGTAAGTATAGAGGATCCGTTTGGAAACAATAAATACCAGAACACATTAATTGGTTTTGTCAATAACTGAGAACACACTTAGATCATTTGGTGTAAAAGATGAAAATAAAGAAATCAAAAATTGTTGCCGCCCTTCTAAGCATTATAGTTTTATGCGGCGGAGTTTACTCAGACGGCTTGCCCGGGGAATATCTGCTAACAGAGCGCTGGAGAACATTTTTCTCAAACATCTCCCCTATTCACAATCCAGCCAACCTGGCAGAGCATTCACACCCCTCACTGCGTGGGGTAATAACACTCTCCTCCTATGATGCAGCGAGCCTGTTTGAAACAGGATTTACAATGCCGCTCGGCTTTTTTCACACTGCAGGTCTCACCATAGCGGGCGAAGCGGGTAAACCAATTGAAAACTGGATACCACACAACGGTCAGCTGATTTCTTCCGATACCTCAAGAAGTCACTCCAATCTGCTCTTTACAGCCTCATATTCCGTGAATCCCTGGAGACGCCTGATAACAGGATTAAATGTAAATTACCATTACCACACCAATTTCGGCTTTGACCCCGATTATGGATTGGGATTTGATGCTGGTCTTGCATACAGATTGGTAGTCCACCCATTCTGGGGATACCATAGAATTGGTTTGGCCTACAGAAACATCCCCTTCTTCCAGATGGGCAGCATGAACCGTGTGGAGTATTCCCCCCTGCTCAGAGCGAACTATGATGTTTCACTGCTTAACGGGGCTTTGAATTTCAACCTTGCCTATAGTTTAAAAGACTTTACGGCCAGTGCTGATTTATTCTCCAGAGGTGAAAATGTCAATGAGTGGGAAATGATGGCAGGATGGGGTATCAGGCCTTTGAGATATCTTGGTTTAAAGGGCTATTTTGAGTTTCATGATGATATAAACAGCACCTCCAGCTTCTCTCTTAGATCCTGGGGTGTAGCAGGGTCCTTTGATATTCCTCATCTGAACCGCGGAAGGGATTTCTCCGTAATCTATCAGTTTAATGATGAAATGAGTAACACTGTTCATAACAGCCATTCTGCTTATTTCAAATATGATTTTGGTTTGCACAGGGAAGAGATGTACGCAAGAAGAATGAGCAGACTTGCAAACATCTCACCATCAGAACTTTACAACAGAGCCATGAGACTCTACCACAGGCAAAGATACTGGGATGCATATTTTATTTTTGCACAGATTTTAACAGAACACCCAGACTTTCAGGTTAATGATTTAGTAACTTATCATGCGGGTTCATCACTGGAAAAAATGCAGATGTATGATGAAGCTGTTACTATGTACAGTGAGGCAAAATCCTCCTACCCTCTGAGCAACATTATTCCCTTTGTTGATTTAGGTTTAATGAGAATTCATTACAGAAGAAATAACCTGAGCGGTGTCAGAAACCAATATGTAGAATTGAACAGACCTAAAGTTCCCGACTCGATACGCTCACATGGTGCATATCTGATGGGACAGACTGCCATCGCCAACTCAGATTACAGAACCGCAGTAAGAGAATTTGCCCTTGTAAAAGAGGAACACCCCGATTATATCTTCGCTAACCACAGTCAGGCAATTGCACACCTGCTGGCTAATTCCGGTGAAGAGCACATAATGGCAAGTCTGAGAAGGAGTATCGATAACCGCCCCACTACAGATGCGCAAAGAGAAATGATCAACCGCTCTCTTCTCTTTGCAGGCTATCTGTTTTACGAAAGCAATCAGCTTTCCAAAGCTGTGGCAGCACTAAGAGATATCCCTTCGAGAAGCAAATACTACAGTGAAGCGCTTCTTGGTTTGGGGTGGACCGCAATCAGAGCCGGTCAGTTCCATGACTGTATTTCTGTGGGAAGGAGCCTGAGGTCATCGACCGATGATGTGATTTTACTGGCTGAAGCAGCCCTGATTGAAAGCTATGCCCATATCGCACAGAAAAGATACGACAGAGCAGCAGGTATTCTTCAGAACGCTTTTGACAATCTCAATGACTACAGACTTATAAGCGAAGATTCGGTTGCTACTTTAAAAAGAGAATACCAGTCAAAAAGAGGATCCCATTCTGAGCTTGTAGCTCAGATAGCCGAACTTGCCTCAAGAGGAGCTCTTGTGGATATGAATATTGCAGACCTGTACAGAAGAGAACATCTCTCTATTCTGGAAGAGTTCGATGAATACTACAGATTTATAGATAACCATAACAGAGCATCCTTCTTTGCCAGAAATATCAATCAGGTAATGTATGATGTCGAGTATGTTCTGGCAAGAGCAAAACGAATGAGCGGTGTAGTACCTGTCAGCAGGGAACTTCAGAGAACTATCGACCAGGAGAGAGAAATTCAACAGGAGCTGGAACGACTCAGAAGAGAAATGGATAATATTGAAGAATAAATTGAAAGGGGCATTAAAAACGCCCCTTATACTCACTGTGATAACTGTTCCTATTCACACATTTTTTACAACTAAGCCTGAGTACAAATATCAGTATTGTTACAAATTTTGTCAGATAAATATTGCGGTTTCCTTTACCGCTCGAAGGGGGTGTTTATGCTAAAAACAATGTCTTTAGCTCTGTTTTTTCTGAGTATCACAGTCCAGGCTCAAATCAACATCAAGGGAACAGTTACAGATACGGCTGGCGAGCCTATAAAAAATGCACTGGTTGTGCTCCCTCAAACTGATATCTCCACCTACACAGATGAACAGGGAAGCTACTCAATCAAATCCAACACCTCAGTTTTCCGTTCCCTCAGCAGCACAAGAACAGGACAAAATATCCAAATCAGAAATGGGGCTATCCTGCTCCCCCTTCAAACCGCCCGACACGTAAGGGTCGAAACATTTATGCTGGATGGAAGACTTGATCAGGTTGTTGCAGATCAAAAATTTCCAGCCGGAAATCATTATCTTAACATCGCACAAAACCAATCTGCCTCAAATATAAGACTACTAAGAGCCACTGTGGGAGAAGAAGTATTCACTGGTAAAATGAACGGACTTTTGCAGGGTTCACTTACAAAAAGCCGCCATTCGTCTTTTCCCAAAGAAGTATCCGCAAATCCGGGTAAAACATTAAGAGTGTCACGTGCCGGTTTTGTTTCAAAAAGTATCGATCTCAACTCCACAGATACAACAGTAAACGTAGTTCTTGAAAGAATACAAACCAATACCGGATCTTCCGGAACCGAAGATGGATCCACAGACAGAATCTCCCGCTACGGGGTGGAACAGATTTTCTGGGGTGACCTAAACGGAGAATTGGTTCCGCTGGTCAAAATCATCACAGCTGTAACAGAACAGGCTGTCGATATGGTGGTCATTTTCAATCCTGACTTCACCGATAACACCTATGGAACGGGTTCTGTCGGATGGAGCAGAAACAGATCGTTCGATCGAATAGTGAGAAGTAACCATGTTGAACTTGCTGCAGCAAATGGTGATGGTGAGATCGTGTTTCATGGCAAACTTGACCAGATTGATGACAAGCGTGTTGATAACGAATCCGGCTACGCGGCACTGGGTCCCTTTGGCGGGGATGGCGAACTTATCAGCGGTAACCCAGAACATGTACTCTCATATGGTACATCAACCTGTGATAACATCAACTACCATGGGTATCACCTGTTTGAAAACTCACCGCAAACAGATGAGAACTTTACCCCAAACCCTGAATACCCCAATTGGGAATATCTGGTTGTGTATCGCCTGTCTCTTGATCCCGCAGCATTCGGAGAATCGGGATTCGGTCAGGTCAGAATGACCCATGTACACTCTTCACCTGCAAAAGGAGATGATACCATTGAGGTTGAAGAGAGGGATGATCTGGAATATGAAAGGGGTACTTCGAGGGATCCTTTCAGAAATATAAATCCTATCACTCTGAATCCAGATTTCAAAATTGACGACAGCGACGACAGCGACGACAGTGACGACAGTGACGACAGTGACGACAGTGACGACAGTGACGACAGTGACGACAGTGACGACAGTGACGACAGTGACGACAGTGACGACAGTGACGACAGTGACGACAGCGACGACAGCGACGACAGCGACGACAGCGACGACAGCGACGACGATGACGACGATGACGACGATGACGACGATGACGACGATGACGACGATGACGACGATGAAATCCTGTGGTAGAAATACTAAGTGTTTTACATTTCAGAATTAACTCAAAGAAGGTCCGGTCGGTTTTCCCCCGGACCTTCTTTATCCCTGCAAGTTCATTAACCCTCAGGAAGATCTAAGTGTGCATCTGCCCCTCGTCTCTTTCAGCGATTTATCTTCTTATTGGGAGTATTCTTTTATTACTCCGGCAATTATATATGCATAAGAGAGTGTTTGAGTTTCATTGCTTTTAAGAGTCCAGCGCTAAGAAGCGCTGTTTCAAAAACAATAGAGGCCTTCAGCCCCAAACCCCGACCAACTTTCTTTCCAAGGCCAAAGAAAGTAGGCAAAGAACGCCTTGGCAGCCCCACACTGGCTCCAATATTCGCTCATTCGCCAGTGATTGGGGCGGATTTGTACCCGATAGTTTTTTTTTTAGGAGTACTGCCGTTCGCCCTGTGAAATAGATGGAGAACAATTTATGTGCAAGTTTAATTGCCGGACTAATAAATGAATATCGAATAAGAACAGAGATAAATGCGTGTAAAACAAGAGAGAGGAGGCATAAAATTTAACAAACATTTTTTTCTTTCCCACCCCTAAACACACACTCTGCGCGCATAGTCAGGCTGCGCTTTAAGAGCCTTCAATAACGGTAAAAAAACAGTCAATACTACAATTTCTGTATCACCATTGTATAGTACATTGCCCGAAAAACAATAAATTTTTATACAATAGTCTCAATATGTTGAAATTTTTATAAATGGGATTGATAATTATATATGGGAGCCACGAAGGAGATCCACAAATACTGTAACATCAATGAGGAGATGAAACTAAGCAGCTTGTAGAAACGGTGAGAGTTCGGTGTGTGGCAGATGGGTTAACGCTAATGTTTAATGTGGGGGTTAATATGTGGAAAATACTAATTGTGCTTATTTTTTGTAGTGTTACAAATTCTCATGCCCAAATAAAAATTCAGGGTAAAGTAACAGATACTGGTGGTGAACCGATCCAGAATGCAATAGTAAGAATACCGGAAACAGACTTTTCCACTTATACAGATGAACAGGGAAACTATTCATTTACGGTAACATCCGTTTTGCATTCGATCACCAGAAACGCTTATCGGTCAATTGAGATCAGGAATGGCAAAATATCTCTTCCGATCCAAAAACCTCAGCATGTAAGGATAGAAGCTTTTGGTCTTGATGGGAGACTGATTCATGTTATAGCTGATAAGAATCTGAACCCTGGTGTACACAATTTTAATATTGTCCAGCCATTTTCCGCTGCACAAATCAATTTACTGAGGGTGTTTGTTGGAGATGAGGTTTTCGTTGGAAAAATGAATCAGACACTGCAGGTGTCAAAACTGAGCAGGTCTCATGTTGCCACCTCACCTGCAACCCAGGCTGCCGCAAATTTAATATTGAGAGTTTCACGTGCCGGATTCGTTTCCAGAAACATACCCCTAAACTTAATCGATACGACAGTGAATGTAGTACTGGAAAGACTGCAGACCAATACCGGTTCATCTGGAAATGAAGATGGGTCCAATGACAGGATCGCTCAGTACGGAGTAGAACAGATTTTCTGGGGTGACCTAAACGGAGAATTGGTTCCGCTGGTCAAAATCATCACAGCTGTGACTGAACAGGCTGTAGATATGATGGTCATATTCAATCCACACTTTACAGATAACACCTACGGGACGGGTTCTGTCGGATGGGATAACGATAGACATTTCAACCGAATAGTGAGAAGTAACCATGTTGAACTTGCTGCAGCAAATGGTGACGGTGAGATCGTGTTTCATGGTAAACTTGACCAGATTGATGACAAGCGTGTTGATAACGAATCCGGCTACGCGGCTCTGGGTCCCTTTGGCGGTGATGGCGAACTTATCAGCGGTAACCCAGAACATGTACTCTCATATGGTACATCAACCTGTGATAACATCAACTACCATGGGTATCACCTGTTTGAAAACTCACCGCAAACAGATGAGAACTTTACCCCAAACCCTGAATACCCCAATTGGGAATATCTGGTTGTGTATCGCCTGTCTCTTGATCCCGCGGCATTCGGAGAATCGGGATTCGGTCAGGTCAGAATGACCCATGTACACTCTTCACCTGCAAAAGGAGACGATACCATTGAGGTTGAAGAGAGGGATGATCTGGAATATGAAAGGGGTACTTCGAGGGATCCTTTCAGACATATAAATCCTATCACTCTGAATCCAGATTTCAAAATTGACGACAGTGACGACAGTGACGACAGTGACGACAGTGACGACAGTGACGACAGCGACGACAGCGACGACAGCGACGACAGCGACGACAGCGACGACAGCGACGACAGCGACGACAGCGACGACAGCGACGACAGCGACGACAGCGACGACAGCGACGACAGCGACGACAGCGACGACAGCGACGACAGCGACGACAGCGACGACAGCGACGACAGCGACGACAGCGATGATGATGATGATGATGATGATGATGATGATGATGATGATGATGACGATGATTACTTGTGGTAAATGAGTTTCAACTTTGAGCTGCATTTAAAGGGTCCGGTCAGTTTAGACGGATCCTTTTTTAAATGTGTGCCTCAAATACCTACCCAGCTCTGATAATGTTTGAACTGTTAAGGGCAGGGGAAAACGTAAGATCATCTGGATGGGAAAAGCATTTCCCTCGCTGCAGCTTCAGGTGCGGACACCAAAATCTTCCGCTACCCATCCAATGCGGTCGTACACTTCGACAAGGAGCAAAGTGCAGGCATCACGGGGACACATTTTGGTAAGCGATATTGTAGCCCTTCAGATTGAAAGAGCATGTGTAAATCCATAGTTTATGTGAAGAGTGTAGTGTAGTATAAAACACATCTGAGTTGATTAGTACACATACCGCCCGGGTAAAACGCGGCAGGTAGGACTGCAGGTGGACAATTCCTATTGTCCAGTCCCCTCAAAAAAGCGGAGTCCTCGGAGCGCTATAAACGAGGCACCGATCCCGCATTCTGCGGGAGAGCCTGTAGGAGAACCGGTAAGTTTACAGTGAGCCTGGCCGAACTGTCTTCGGCAGCCGCCCAAAACATTCTTAATCTCTTATTTAACCTCTTTTACTTTTAATTACAATTTTAAAAAACACTTCAAATGATAATGATTATATTAAAACATCAACGCGCTGTCTTAAAAGAGAGTATAGGGAGGAGCAGATGGAACGGTTAGAAAAGCAGATACGATTCCTTATTGAGATCGATAAGGTCAAAAATATTATCAGGAGAACAAGGTTAATAAGCAGTAAGAGGTATGAAAATGATGCAGAGCATGGGTGGCATATGGGTCTTATGGCGCTAATATTGTCTGAATACTCCAATGAGAAAATAGACATTTGCAAGGTGGTAAAGATGGCCCTCATACACGATATCGTGGAAATCGATGCTGGTGATACCTTTTTGTATGCAGAGGACCAAAGTGAAAAAGAGGAAAAAGAGCAGGCCTGTGCAAAGCGGGTTTTCGGCTTACTGCCCCAGGATCAATACGAGGAATTTATGTCTCTTTGGGAAGAGTTTGAAGCGAAAGAAACAGCTGAAGCAAAATTCGCCGGATCACTCGATCGACTTGGGCCGGTCATGCAGAACTATCATGATAACGGACATGCATGGAGAAAGCATAATATCACATCAGACCTGGTCTTGAATAAAAACAGTCAAATTAACAAAGGTTCAAACAGGTTGTGGCAGTATGTAAAAGAACTTATCGACAATGCGGTTAAAAGAGGTTTTTTAAAAGATAAGAGAGAAAACAGCAACTAATGAAACTGTTTGTATCCTTAATTACAGCCCTGTTTTTAGATCTGTATACCATAACCTCTCACTCAGTCGATGGAATTGAAATCAGCATGCCAATCAGTTGTTTCATAAGTGAAGTTGGTAGCAGAAGAGACATACTGCAGGATACAATCACCCTCGAAGGCAACGATTATACCATCTTCAAAGTTTATCAGAATGGAACAACACTTTATTCTGTTGAGCCTGAATGTCATGATACTGTATGTACGGTCTGGAGAATCCGTGTTCATGACAATCGGTTTAAAACCAGAAAAGGAATCTCAACAGGAAGTACTCTTGGTGATTTACTCGACACCTACACCTTCAGGATGTTATCAACCGAAAGCGACATTGGAATAGCAGTATTTGTAAATGAAATCGAAGTCACCTTTTTTCTTGACAGCTCAGGTATACCGCAGGATTGGTGGTTCAATCCCGATATTGAAAACTTATGTCCCGAGCGTAAAATAAAAATGATTATGATCACCTGAAAAATATAATGGCCCCGATGTGTAAATAAATGTTAGCTTCAGCTCCGGGTGTCCACATTTGGAGCTGAAGCAAGGGAAGTTCTAAGCTTTTCCCACCCATGTAGTCTTACATTTCCTTCTTCCTTTCAAACATTTCTTCCTTTTTCTTTCCTCTCCCCTTGCCCCACTTAACACGCAGGAATTTATATTTAAAATCAAGTATAACATTTTACTTTTTCCAATCCAATGCAGACAAATGAAACCTGAACATTGCAACCATATTTTTCAGGAGGTTTGAATATGTCAGAACAGAATGCCTTTAAACAGCTTGCCCCCCGTCTTCTGAAGATGAAATTTGACAAAGTAAGACGGCCCGATATGCCTGTCAAGGAAGCGGTGCATGAGGGATACTGCACCCTCACACTGCTTCAGAAAGATTGCGTTTCACTGACAGAGGTCGGTTATGATACAGACCTGACACTGAAAATAGAACAGGCCATAGGGGCTTTTGCAGTTGCGGAAGCAAAGCTTGTCACTCTCCTTGGCGAAAAGGAGGAAGCGGTTAAGAGGTGGCGGAAGAAGAGAACGGAAGGGTACCTGTTAAGAAAACATCTCATCGATACTCTTAAATTTGCCTGCAGAAACGACAGGGAAGCACTCTCGAAACTTAAGGAGTTCCGAAGACGTCCGTCACAGGCTGTAATGATCCTTGACCTTCACACTCTGGCAAAACTTGCCCTTGTCTATGAAAAGAAACTCAGAAAGATCAATTACGATATGGATCAGATTGATTACTGCATTGAACTGGCCGAAAGCTTGGGGCGGCTTTATGCTGAGAGTTTCTGCGCCGATAAACCATGTCAGATGAGAGAGATCCGTAACCGTGCCTTTACTCTTCTTAAAAAACTGATAGCCGAAGCGAGGGCGTATGTTACTTATCTCTTTAAGGATGATACCGAAAAGATGAAACTTTACAGCAGCACCTACAGGAGGCGCAAATACAGAAAAGGAAGAAAAAGAGGGCTTAAACCGACTCAGCCAAAAGGGACAGCTAAGACCAGCGAGAATTTTCAGGAGAACGCAGTGCCTGTACCGGTACAGGAGCCAAATGAGAGTTTTGAGAATCCGCACTCAGAAAATCCCGGCTCACAGCCGTACAGCTCAGACGGAAGCTAAGACTGTACTTTTATGTAAAACAATTTCCCTTTACTGCCCTCAACGCATTTTCTAACAGATGCGACATCCCCCCCTATGTCTTAAAATAGAAAAAATCACCCACTTATAACCAAATCCCCTGCATAATCCACAAAGTTGCCTGCATAACTGTTCAGTTTATCTGTTCCATACCCAGAAATGTCCTGATTCTGTTCGTACCCGTACCCCAAAGATACCAAACATGCCAAGATTATAATCTTTCAAAGTGTGCACACAACTGCCTTGCACCATGTAAACATATGTATAACAATCTGTTAACAATAAATTGTCACCCTGCGAACAGCACATTGCCACTATGACAACAGACGAGTATAACCCTGTTAACCCGGATTAAAATCTTTGAAAACGGTGGTAAAACGGGTATAAACAGTATCATTCAAAAACTGCACTGGTGATGTTCGCAGTATTCAGTCATAAGATTCACAACCACTCAGAACCCTGTTAGTCTAATGATGAAGTTACGTTTTCACACTGCAGCATATAACCGAATACTGGTTTTCTGATCTGTTCTCTTCCTTCTTACAGCAGTTTTCACTTGTATGATACAGTTATCCAGAATGTGGTTAACAGGCAATTAGAGATGCAGGTATAACTAAACATGCAAGCTGTCATACTTTCAGACATTCTTTTGGATTGAGCAGTATATCAGGACCCCATGCAATAATCGGGATATCATCATGATCACCAGTTCCAAAATCAGCTCTGCTAAAAGTGCTCTGAGTTGCATGGATTAAATCATGATAGCACACCACCTGCATTCTTACTGCTGTCCCGGTATTTTTATATATCACAGAATAGTTGGTTTCTTGTAATTTCTTTGGCTAACACCGTTGCCTGATCAAATAGCATATTATGGTAATTTGTGGATGAAACTTTGCGTGCGCGTAAGCCGGAAATCGGCTCAATCCCGGTAGTGCAATTCCGGAAGCATAAACTTACTGATACCGTATCTTTGCTTAATTTTTCTGTCTACACACCTGTCAATCAGTTCGAGCGGTAACGGTAGTGGCCTTTTGGGAAGGCCGTAAAAAACTCTGTTTAGCACATTAATTTGTTGGCCCGCCGCTCAACTGCGAGCCATTACAAAAGAGAAGGGGAAAATGAGGAAACTCCAAAATTCAACCGACAACACAGGTTTTATAGCATTAAAACGGCACATAACACAATCGAAAGGACCGGAGATTCAGTGAAAAAAATTATCGGTTCTGAAAAAATCCCAATAAAACTCTGGCTCGATGACATAGATGAAGGAACACTCAGGCAGGCAAAAAATCTTGCAAACCTCCCTTTTGCTTTTAAATGGATCGCCCTTATGCCTGACTCCCATCAGGGTTACGGCATGCCCATCGGTGGGGTGATGGCTGCGAAAAATGTGATCGTACCCAATGCAGTAGGTGTAGATATCGGATGTGGCATGTGCGCTGTGAGAACATCCCTGAAAACAGTGAACTGTGATACGCTGAAAAAAATCATGAGCAGGATAAGAGAGACTATTCCCCTTGGCTTCAAACGCCACAAGCAAAAGCAGATCTGGAAAGGATTTGATGCTGCACCGGATATCCAGGTAATTCAAAGGGAGTTGAAATCAGCACATTTTCAACTTGGCACCCTTGGAGGAGGAAACCACTTCATCGAAATACAAAAGGGCTCCGATGGTTACATCTGGATTATGATTCACTCCGGATCGAGGAATTTTGGACTGCAAATAGCCCGCGAGTATGGCCAGAGAGCTGTGAAGGCGTGTGAAAAATTAAAACTTCCCGATAAGGATCTCTCCTTTTTCCAAATGGGATCAAAAAACGCCACCGAGTATTTGTGTGCCATGAATTTCGCCCTCGATTTTGCAAGGGAAAACCGCTTTCGCATGGTGGAAGCTGTAAAGCGCTCATTTGTCGCCCAAATTGATAAAGTTGGTTTTCAGCACACAATTAATATTCATCATAATTACGCCGCGTGTGAAACACATTTTGGAGAAGAGGTGATTGTGCACAGAAAAGGTGCCACAAGGGCTCAAAAAGGTGAAACCGGTCTTATTCCAGGATCACAGGGAACTAAAAGCTATGTAGTTAAAGGCAAGGGCAACCCCCACTCTTTCATGTCCTGTTCCCATGGAGCAGGACGTAAACTTGGAAGAAAACAGGCACAGCGCGAGCTTAGCCTGAGGGAAGAGAAAAAACGTCTCGATGATCTCAATATCATCCACTCGATCAGAAATGTGTCTGATCTGGATGAAGCCGCTGGTGCATACAAAAATATTGAACAGGTAATGATAAATCAGAGTGATCTGGTTCAAATTGAAGTTGAACTGAATCCCCTTGCTGTAATTAAGGGGTGATCCAGCTACAGAGTTTTTCACCCTGCACCGCAAAAGTCAGGACTGTGTGACATAGATTTTGATCAGCCCATTTTCTGCTCCCCGCTTCCCGCATACACTTCATGTTTAGATCCAAAAAAGGCTATTCTGGTTTAAACAGTGGAAAGCAGTTAGAAAATTGTGTCTTTAATATCACCCGAAACAACCCGTAAAGCAAAATAGCACTCATCTTCATTTCACAATATTGGAGACATAAAACAGGCGCTCGAGTAAATTTACAGGTAGGTAAAGCAGAGACTGTCTCAAAAATAAAAGAGTAGGAATAATTTGGATTGGGTGGAGAGGACGGCTTCCAGGCAATCTGCCGCGTTTTACCCAGGCAGCTTACGTAAACACGGCATTTACTCCTTTTGTGCTATATCTTTTTAAGATTGTGTATTACGGCAACAAAACTCCAGTTTGCTATCGCCCTGTCAATTTCAAAGCCAATGATTCTGCGTAAAGCCAAGCCTCCCTTTGTGTGCCCGAAGACTTTTTCTATGACTGATCCATGTATCTTCAATAATTCTTTTGCGCTACTGCTTTGTACTTTTTCCACATGATTAATTATAAATACACGTTTCTCATGTACAGTAATCTTTTGCTGATTTACTTTCAGCATACAGGCTCTTATGGATACAGTTCGGAAATTTTGGGCATTTATAAATTACATAACGGTCCTTCCTGCGTTCCCTGATTAAGGGTGAACCGTTCGGATAAATGTATCATCTTTCCTTTCATCTTCTCATTCTCTTTTACTTCCAATTATAAATTCCAAGAACACTTCGACTATCCCGATTCACAAAATCGGAATGCTCCCTTCGACTGGGAGCTCAGGACGGGCAGCGTGAGCGGAAAGTGAGAGAAAAACCGGAATCGAGATCCCAAAGTCCCCTTCAGGGGATTTAGGGGCCTCTCAAACGGCAATACAAATACCGCCCGGGTAAACCGCGCAAGGGGGGACGGCTATGTGGCACTTTCTTAAGTGCCAGTGCCCTCAAAGGGCGGAGCGTCTTCGCGAAGCCCTACAAACGAGGCACCGATCCCGCATTCTGCGGGAGAGCCTGTAGGAGAACCGGTAAGTTTACAGTGAGCCTGGCCGAACTGTCCGCGGCAGCCGCCCAAATCATTCTCAAGTTCTCCCTATAAGTAAAATTGTTAAGATGGTACGGGTGATTACTGTCTTTTTCTTTTCCTGAATTGTAGTGCTTTGGTATGTTCACATAGATATCTGGCTTATGTCCAAGTAATTCGCTCTTTTTCAGTTCATCTGCTGAAAAAACAGCTGGCATCAGCCACTGTATGTGCAGCATGTTTTCCAAGGTTTTTGCGTACCTCTTCGACCATGCAGACATGTCCAAACAGCCCCGTGCTGAGGGAAAACCTGTCCAATTCCGAAGTCGTACGGAGGACAGGTAAGTTACAGAGAGCCTGATCTGACCCTCCGCAGTCCCGATTTCACATCGGGACTCAAAATATCTCTGTTTCTATTCCTATTCCTTAGCTTTGAGTGTTCTCAGGAATCTCGGGTGCCAACACTCTTTTTCTAACCTTCCGCATTTAGTCGGAATAGCCCAAAAAAAATTTGATCTTTTAACTAAATCTTTCTGAATTATATTAGAGGATGGTAATAGTCCCCCTAAATTTATTTATACGCTTAACAAGAGGAGTGCGAATGTTGAAAGTAATCTTTTTTCTACTGATTATCATGGGTTCGATAGTGTCAGCAAACGACACAGAACCACCAGCGGGTTTGACCCGTGCACAAACTCCGGTGTTTCTAAGCTTTGGTATCGATGACAACCGTTTCGTAGATGGTATGGAATGGATGCTTAATGAGCTTTTTAAGGACAGAGTTAACCCGGCTGGTATGGGTAATCCCGCGACCTACGATGGAACACCGGTGAGAGCGACTTTTTTTGTCATTGGAAATGCCGGTCACGGAGAAACGTGGCGTAAACTGTACGACGAGGGGTTTGAGATCGGGGGACATACCTGGACACACTCATTTGCCATGTATGATCTGGACTATACTCAATCTCTTGAGGAGATATTTCCCACAAACAAATATCTGGTAAACACTGCAGGCATTCCCCAGTCACATATAATTGGGTTCCGAACACCATTCCTGGCACACTCTGTTGATGTAACTACTTTTAGTGCGCTGAAATTTCTTGGCTACAGATACGATTGTTCAATGGCAGCATCCGGGATCGGTGCAGGTACTTACCTTGAAGGTGACAGCCATTTTCCGCGTCCAATGGATAATGGCTTTTTATTCGCAAACAATATTATAGTGCCAGGATTCTGGCAGCTCCCCTTCTACGTGATGGCCACCAATAAACCCACAAATGCACCATTTTGGTTTGAATCCCTTGACTCCATGTGGAGCGGCGCGTCTGTAGGTGGTTTTGACAGCAATTTCTGGCCTACCAGAGATGTACCGCGCCCAAATACCTCTGCATCAGATTTTCTTCAATACCTCAAATGGACCCTTGATGCATCGATCAGAGGTAACCGCGCACCTGTAGATATTGGCCTGCATAGTGATTACTACAGCCATGACAACACAGGTACACGCAATTTTTCATCCACAGTTGAACAACGAAGACAAGCCCTTATAGATTTCCTCGACTATGCACAGTCAAAACCCGATGTAAGAATTGTCCCTAAAGCCGACGTTTTGAGATGGATGTACAACCCCGTAGCACTCGATGACCTGAGCCAAAAAGAAAGATTGGAAAATTTCGCCACCAACCAAAGCGAGAACCTCGCAGCAACACCCAACATATCTATCACCACAGATTCAAGGGGTTCTATAGGATCCAGACTCAACACCAGCACAGCATCTCTTGCCTGGGACTGGTCATTAGCTCAACCATCACCCGACTTATACACCAACCCCGATAACAGGGTCGACGCAAATATAGATTTCCTGGAATCTGCAACCGGTCTTGAAGGAATAAAGATCGTCTACCGTTCAGACAGCCCGGTCCGGATACGTTTCAAACAGGACGGGCTCAGTGATAATCATGCATTCATAACTGAATTCCCATCCTCACCCAATAGTTTTACAACCCAAACGGTTCGACTCGATGTCATAACTGTCTCCCAGCTTCCCAATTCCGAAACCGCAACATTTGATCCATCCAAAGTAAACGGTATTGCAATTACCCCTGTTTTGCTTGATGCTCCCGGCAATGGTATAACAGAAATAGAGGAGCTTGTTTTCTTTGGAACAGGTCCTTTGGTTGGCGGAGATGTTTCAACCACCGCAACCGCTTACCGTTTTAACAATAACCAATTAGCAGTAAAAGGACTTAAAAGAGGTGTCCTGAGCTTTAGTGTTCCTGAGAATGGAACTTACACCATTTCTGTATACAACGTTAATGGCCGGCTGCTTACCCAAAGGAGTAATGTCAGCCTTAAGGCAGGAATTCAGAATTTAACTATTCCGGAAGCAACGGGCAGTGGTGTGAGGATCGTTCGAATTGCAGGAAACGATCATGTTATAACAAGCCAGCTGATTTCGCGGTAAAGGCAGGTAAGAAGATATTGTAAAGAGCAGAAGTGATACAGAATAAAAGCAGAACCTGTATTTTAAGGTTCTGCTTTTAATTTTCAGATTGCACGTGTGGGATGGACATACCCTTGGTAAAACAGATATTCTTTACTGCTTGTCCTCATCCTTTTCCCTGTTTTCTCCCGGCAGCCTGGGTCTTGGATCTCTGTTTCCGTTTTGAGAGATATGGTATTGAGGGGCTTCATGCCCGGGAGCATATACTCTCTGCTCTCTTAGCACACTCAACATCTCTATAAGCCGTCTGTCCACACGCCAGTGGAATGTGCCCTGTTCATCGATATTACCTGCAGGGATTCTACCAAGCAGCTCCATTACTTCATTTATGGTTTTAACTGCATACACATGAAATTTCCCTTCCTTGATGGCATCCGCGACATCTGGACGAAGGATAAGATTTCTTACATTTGCTGCAGGTATACAGACTCCCTGATTTCCGGTCAGGCCCTTAACTTTACAGATATCGTAGAAGCCTTCAATTTTTTCATTTACCCCGCCTATAGCCTGGACATTTCCCCACTGGTTAACAGAGCCGGTGATGGCAATATCCTGGCGGATTTCGATATTGGCAAATGAGCTTAACAGACAGACAAGTTCAGCAATAGAGGCGCTGTCGCCCTCAATCATGCCATAGCTTTGTTCCATAGTGATACTTGCAGAGAGGGCCAAAGGATGTTTCAGAGCATATTTATTGCGCAGATATCCCTCCAGTATAAGCATTGCCTTATCAAAGCTCTGTCCGCTCAGACGACTTTCTCTTTCGATATTTATTATACCCGCGGTACCGATCCCCACACTGGCAGTAACCCTTGAAGGTCTTCCAAATGCGTAGTCTCCAAGCTGAATCACAGATAACCCGTTCACCTGCCCCACCGCAACACCATCTATTGAGATGAGCAGAGTTTCGTTTTCAAACAGTTCCTCTATTTTTTCTGATATGAGATTAGACCTGAAAATTTTCTCTTCTTCAGCTTTACGGATATGTTTTTTACGTACCACATCAGAATTATCCTGCCTTGCCCAGTAACTGGCCTCCATTATCATATCTGCCAGACGGCTAAGCTCTGCGGTGATCTTGTTTTTATCCCCCGCCAGACGAGCCCCGATTCTTACCGTTTCACCTACAGCCTCAGCATCGAAGGGCAAAACGTGTGAATGTATATTCCCCTGCTTTTTAATAAATTTGGCAAGCTGAAGATCTATATCCTCCTTACGTTCCATCTCGGAGGTAAAATCAGCCTTTACCTTAAAAATCTCCCTGAAATCCTCATCATAGAGCTGCATTAAGTGATAGAGGAGCGGATTCCCCACAGCAACGATCTTTATATCCAGAGGTATCTGCTCAGGTTTGAGAGATGAGGTGGCAAACACCCCGAAAGGGTCATACATATGATACTCAAGACTGCTGCTCTTTATGGTTCTTTTGAGTTCTTTCCAAACCAGGGGTTCCAGAAGAGTCTCCATGAGATTAATCACCAGATACCCTCCGTTTGCCCGAAGAATACTTCCCGCTTTTATATTGTTGAAATTGGTCATCAGCTGCCCGGAACGGTCAAATGAGCCATGAATCGTGCCAAAGAGGTTCTTGTAATTGGGTGACTCCTCTATTACCACCGGTGATCCTTTGGTTTTCCCGTTATCCACCACCACGTTTACTTTGTATTCGGGGAATGAAGAATCACCCGTTTGAGGTGCTACACCCATAAGGGCGGCCATCTGCTGCTTTTGAGGATCCTGTTTGTCCTGGAATTTATTTATATTTTCTATTAAATCCTCTTTCAGACGATCAAACCAGGAGTTTAGCTTCTCATTTTTAAATTGCTCTTTAAGATCTCTTATCCCTGGTTCGATAAATCCTTTCGCAAAACTCTTCTCGATATTTCTCAGCTCCTCATGGAGCATCCTCCCAAGCTCCTCTCTTTGGGAAAGTATCGTTGAGACTTTCTGACCCAGGAGCTGTTGGTTTTCGGTGATCTCCTTTTTATGCTCTTCGTCGAGTTTATCGAAGTCCTCCTGACGCATCGGTTTTCCATCCACTTTAGGGATCATCGCAATCCTTCCATCGGGCATCTCCTGAAGCTGAAGGTTTTTCTCCTGAGCGAGCTTTTCAAGCTCCTGAATTGCCTCATTGGCCCTCTGTTCATAGGCCATGCTAAGGCGTTGCTTCTCTTTGCTGAAATCTTCCTGGCGAAAAGATTTGGGGATATCTTCTCTTAGCCTCTCAATAAACTCCTCCATCTGTTTTTTCAACACGTTCCCACTTCCAGCTTCAAGCGCTATGGCCAGCGGATGATCGGGTTGATCGAAATTGTTCACATAAATCCAATCACCAGGAACCGACTCCTCCTGCACTCTCTTATTAAGGACATCTTTTACCATGGCCATTTTACCACTACCGTTTACCCCCGCGGCAAAGATATTATACCCGTTGTCCCTTATGCCAAGTCCAAGCTCTAAAGCCCTGTGTGCCCTGGGCTGACCGATTATCTCCTCCAGAGAAGAGAGCTCATCGGTTGTCTCAAAAGAAAGATTTGCTCTGTTTATGTGCGGACCCAGATCTTCTGAGCTGAGCTCCAAAATCTTCTCTATTCCTGTCATTGTGCTTTCCCCTTTTGATAGCGTTGGCAAAATCCCCACTCAAATAGAAGCCTTAATAATCTCACAGCCTTTTTTTTTGAGCCGCAAAAAGTATGCCCTGTAACAGAATGTTTTAAACTGAAAGGGTTAAAATAACAGTCCCGGGGAGGGGTAAAAAACGGAAACTGACCACCGGTTTATTTCTACGAATACCATGCGTGCTGCTCACGGGGAGCCCTGCAAAAGGTGAGATTAATCCTGCTCAGTGAAACAGTCTGTGTGTGTTTCACATTGTACTGTATATAAGAAAAGGCTGTCTACTCAAAAAAAGTGTGTTTGGTTATTATCACATATCAGAGAAATGGGTACTGTATCATTATATTCTGCTCCACACAAGTTGGCCATTTCGGTAAACGCTTCTAATCCTGTGGAGCGGAACTGAGATAAGGCGTCCCAGCTCATCTTCAAGGGTAAAGCTACTACGATCAACAGAAACCACCCTCTCCAGAGGTATTTTCACTAATCCAACAATTCTGTCCTCATACACAATTTCAAATTCTGCATTCCCGAATGATTTGTCCCAGCGGATACGGCTCAGCAGTTTTTGTATCGGCACCATTATTTTTACTACAAAGGTTCAGGATAAAAAAATGTACCATTAATATATCACAGGCAATCATCATTCCTTTCCCAAGAAGAGGAGATGATAACCGGGCGCATGCCTCGCGGTCACAACACCCGAAACAAGTAATTATGTAAGTCTGCTCATCAATCCCCCCCCCAGGCCCTACCCGCATTACCAGGAAATCAAAGCATAATATTTGCAATCATTTTTTCAAATTCTGAAAACCTTTGGTCAAGATCTCTCAACATATAATCCTTCTCATGATCTTCAAGAAATGAGTAAATTATACTGTTATACACATAACTCTTAACCTCTTCGTATGAAGGTTTATATCTTGTGACCAGAAGCAGATACTCATCAGAGAGATTATTTCTCGATACTCCGGGGTCATCTGTTGAAATGACCATTGGCACATTAAACATTGAATATATCCTGTAGGGATGATCATTATCCTTAACGCCCAATATAAACTCATTACTTGTAAAATTGATCTCAATGGCTATGGAATCATTTCTGAGTTTTTCCACTAACTCAAAACTGCTAAATTCATAAGGAAGACTCACACCATGACCAATTCTTTGAGCACCGGCAATGTGAACAGCTTCATTCATATGGAAAACAAGTTGTTCAGGTTCAACCATACCGATTGTCAGCTCCCCCGCATGCAACGATTTTTTTACATCAGGAAAATTTCTTTTCAGGTAATTGAAAAACATCATGTGCAGTGTATAATCCCTAAGGGCAATGAAATTATTCTCCGGACCAACGATATTCACCCCGACAATAAGATCTGAGGTGTCCGCGGCCTTAAACCCTGAGAGCAGGTCGATATAAACCTGCAGGGGTGATGATGTCCTCGATGCATAGGTTTGATACCTGATCCGTACCCGGTTTGTATCAATATTCACCTGACTACTATCGATCCGACCCACAAAATTTTCCAGAGTTTCTTTGAAATGAGGGGTGGTGAGACAAACAGAGTCAATTACGGCCAGAATACTATCAACCGTTTGCTGATCCGCTGCGCTGCTCAGAAGACTGTCATACATTTGATAATCTGGAATTGAATCTGCTGTAACCCCAACTTTCGAAAGCATGGTTTCAATATAGGATACGTTTTCTTTTTCAGCTCTTTTCTGCAAACTCTCAAGTCCAAGGTGCATATATTCAGCTGAAACGGGTGAAAAATAGCTGAAAGTATTAAAGAATTGCTGGTCTGGGGGCAGTCTGTCAAAGTAATTACCATAATCCTTATTGGACCATGATGCCAGGAGTTTCATGTAAAGCTGATTATTGCTGCGTAAACTATCGACTGTTATGCAGCTTACGCATGCAGAGTCCCGGATTTTAAGTTTCTGAGATTCAATATACCAGTTATTCTTTTTTACCCATTCAAGATAGGTCTCTGTATAGATAGCCCCTGAATAGTGGTGATGAAGATCCCCTCCTTTAGGCATTGCGGTGAGAAACTGTCTCAGGGCTGCACTGTTTACCGGATTTGAACTAACTAAACTCTCAAAGTACTGCTCCGTTAACTGGTAATACTTTTCATCTATATTTTGCGATAAACCACAAAAAACAGCCCCTATGGAAACAGAAGTAACAACTGCAATTCTACCTAAAAATGTAATTTTACTTTTTGTCACAAATTTTTTCAACAGCGAGAGTAGCACGATTTTTCCTTTCGTAAATGTGAAAAACAAACAAGAGAATATCAGGCATTAGGATAAGTATATCTGTTCGGGTCATCGCTAAGGCGAACGTTCCCCTTACCATACATACATTTATTACTCCGGCAATTAAACTTGCATAAAAATTTTCTCCACCTATTTCACAGGGCGAACGGCAGTAAGCTCCTAAAAAAAACTATCGGGTACAAATCCGCCCCAATCACTGGCGAATGAGCGCTTTCGCCGTTCCTTTCCAGAAGCCAATTGTTCGAGTCCTCGAGTTTTGGCCCTTCCCCGGCGAAAGCGCGAATATTGGAGCCTGTGTGGGGCTCCCAAGGCGTTCTTTGCCTACTTTCTTTGGCCCTGGAAAGAAAGTAGGTCGGGTTTTGGGGCTGAAGGCCCCAATTGTTTTTGAAACAGCGCTTCTTAGCGCTGGACTCTTAAAAAAAAATAATGAAACTCAAACACTCTCTTATGCGTATATAATTGCCGGAGTAATAACCCTCTTTCAGGCTCCTTTTACAAATTAGAAACAGCAGCAGATACAATATAATGCAAATTCCCTTTTGTTACAAAAGATTTGTTAAGCATTTTTAAAAAACATTTTAAAGATGAGAGTTGATTCAATATTTTGATTTTACGACAGGTTTGTGCTGCCGGGTAATGAAAACATGCAGGCTTTTCTGACCTTAATCCTCGCAGCGCTATAGACATGGAACCGAGGAGGCATGACGAGCACAGAGGACGCCCCTAAAAATCCCTGGTGAAGGTGAACCGGAAAGTCTACAGTGAGCAGTCTGGTCGAACTGTCAGCGGCAGGCGCCCAGAGTATTTCTATTCCTTAGCTTTTGATTGTTACCATGGGCCTCGGATACCAAAACTCCCTTTTTCTAACTTTCCATACTCAAACCAGAATGGCCAATATGCACACACGATACTCAATTTGTAAAGTGTAATGATTTCCAGATAAATTCTAAAAAAAATAGCAATACACCTAATCAAGCAGTTAATGATAGGTTTTATACTTCTGGTTTGAGGGTAAATTGCACCACGAGAGGAAAGTGGTCTGAAGAGCAGACTGTATTTAGACGAAGTGGTGAACCGGGCAGAACTGTCAGGTACCGGCCGGTATAAAAGATATGATCAAGCTCTTTGTTCATTACGGGAAATCTTGCAAACCGCTTTCCATCAAAATACACCCGATGCATTTGGGCATCCCGTGCCATACTCAAAAGTGAATTGATTCGTCTTTTGCTCCAGGTGTTGAAATCTCCTGCGAGAATCACAGGGCCTTTGTGGGACCGGACATACAGAAATGTTTCATGCAGTTGTTTGAGGTAATCCTCAATGCCGAGTTTATAGTTAATCGCATGGATGTTGACAATAAGAAGAGTCAATGCATGCAGATTCAGATTATAGGTTGAAAACAGCACTGATTTTGGCGTTTTCAGAATCGGCTCTGTTGCCTGAGTGATATACCCCCGCTCAGTTTCGGAGGGATATCTGGCAGCGGTAAGAACCCCACAATGTGCATTATGACGAGAGGCATAAATGTTTGGAGATGAGATCCAGCTCATAAGAAATTGCTCTTCTATAGCTCTTTTCAGTGATTCTGTAAGCATTGCCTCCTGCAAAATGACAAAATCCGGGTTGTAGATTTCTATAAGATTGCGCATGTCACCCAGAAAAGAGCAGCATTTCTGTTTATTGATATTCCAGTTCAAAATCGAAAAGCAATCACCTTTGCACAACTTTTTACGCTTGGGTATTACTCCACCACACACAACGGATGCTTTTAGTGCAGCTGAGTAGCTCAGAAACTGTTTCAGTATAAATGAAGTTGCGATGGCAAACACCTCCTTCAAAACCACTGTGGTCTGCTTTTGTATGTACCGTACACAGAGAACTGATTAAGACTGCTGCATCAAGACAGGAACAGGGGGATTAATTGTAAAACAATAAAATATAAGTGAGGTAAGAACCAAATCAATTTTCTTGTTTTTCGGGGCTGAATTAAGCAGCAGGTTAGTCCACAGGTTCATTTCAATGGTCTTGAGGGTAGCAGTTTATTATTTTATACTGAATTATACTTTTGCTGCCACAGATCCGACGTTAGAAAGGAATACTCATGACATTTGAAGAAATGGTGCAGCTGGCCAGGGATAGAAAAGTCCAAATGCCCCAGGGAAGTTCTACAACTGAGCTGTTTAAGAAAGGTGCTCATGGGATCGGGAAAAAACTGGTTGAAGAAGCTGCTGAGTCCTGGATGGCAGCAGTTCACGAGAGCGAAGAAGACCTTGCGCTGGAGCTCTCGCAGCTTCTCTATTATGTAGCTGTAATGATGGGTGAAAAAGATATTCCAATTGAAGAGGTGTACAAAAGATTATGATTAAAATCGCACTGCCAAACAAGGGTATGCTCTTTGAACCGGCTTTAAGTCTGTTTAAAGCATGCGGATATAAAGTGTCCAAAACTCGTAAAACTCTCTCCAGCACAGACCCTGAAAACGGAGTCGAATTTTTCTTTCTCAGACCAGACGACATCCCGATGTATGTGGGAAAAGGGATAATTGACGCAGGCGTAACGGGGGTTGACTTTGAAGCTGAAGCTGGTTCACTTTGTGAGAAAGTTCTTGATCTGGGGTTTTGTAAGTCAAGACATTTTGCAGCAGTTCCGGACAAATCTGATATCAGCTCTCTGGAGCAGCTCCGTGACAAGCGCATAGCCACAAGTTATCCCGGCATAGTGGAGAATTATTTCGGTTCACCATGTCCGGAAATTATCCCCCTTACAGGTGCGGTCGAAATAAGCGTCAGTCTTGGTGTTGCAGATGCTGTAGTTGATGTTGTGGAGACAGGCACCACTTTAAAACAGGCGGGGCTTCGTATTCTTGGTGAGCCGCTCTTCAGCTCCCAGGCTGCACTCTTTGCACATCCCGGCAGAAGCTTACTTCCCGACTTACTTACTTTAAAAAAACGTCTTGAAGGTAAACTGGTTGCAACCGCCTGGATGATGGTTGAATACGATGTCAATGCTGATACACTGGAAAAAGCGTGTGCTGTTACCCCCGGCCTCTCCTCCCCCACTGTTAGTCCACTCTATAACAAAGGGTGGTTTGCAGTCAAGGCGATGGTCAAAAAAAATGAATCCAATCTGGTCATGGACAAACTGTCAGATTTGGGGTGCAAAGGTATTCTGCTGACATCAATCGAAAGTGCCCGTATCTAAAACGGTGTAGGTGGCACTTTCCGTACCTGAGGCCACCCGCGCCATGCGCCCAGAATATTCTCAAAACAGAAATAAATTAAGAATTATCTGGATGGGAAAAGCCTTTCCCTCGCTGCAGCTTCAGGTGCGGACACCTGAATCTTCCGCTACCCATTCAATGCGGTCGTACATCACGGGGGCACGCTAAGGTAAGCGATATTGTAGCCCTTTAGATTGAAAATTCATGTATAAAACAATAGCTTGTGTGAATAGTGTAGTATAAAACACATCTGCGATGATTGATACAAATACTGCCCGGGTAAACCGCGCAAGGGGGGACGGAAGGTGGACAATTCCTATTGTCCAGTCCCCTCAAAGGGCGGAGCGTCTTCGCGAAGCCCTACAAACGAGGGACCGATCCCGCATTCTGCGGGAGAGCCTGTAGGAGAACCGGTGCCGTCTTCGGCATGCGCCCAAATCACTCTTACTCTTACTCTTACTCTTACTCTATACAAAGCATAATATTTTTTCTCCTTGTGTTTGACCGGCCCTCTTTTATATATTGTAAAACACTATATGAAATCACTGTTGCTATACATTATAGTAATACTTATTAGCAGTGTTTTCTTTACCGGTTCGTTTTGGCCACGACAAAGATGCACGCCCGACCCAACAAGGCCAGACAAATCCCTTATTTGTAAATAATTTTACATCACTCTGTGGCATTTACTCTGAGTGATAATTTGCTCTTAACTATGTATTGATGGTAAAAAATCCACAATTTGGTGTGATATTTACCATAAAAGACATTCATAAGGAGAATAGATGAAAAGGATACATCTAAAACTGCTGATTATTTTGTCTGTTGCAGTTATCACACATGCTCAAACCTATCTCACCGGTGAAGTCAAGGGGACCCTGCAAAGGGGCGAATATATCGTCACAGGCACTCTTTATATATTATCCGGCCAATCCCTGACCATAGAGCCGGGAACAGTAATCTATTTTGAGCAATTCTCCGGGATAAAAGTTCTCGGTACACTGATCTGTGAGGGAACACCGGACAATCCCATTGTTCTTACCAGTATACGGGAGAGACCAAGCCAGATACGTGCTACCCCCGAAGCTTTTGACTGGAACGGTATTGAGGTAACCAACGATGCCATCTACACCTCCGTCTCACAAACAAAAATACGGCACAGCATTTTTGGAATGAACATAAGATCCCCAAACACCAGTGTGCGTATCGACAGAGTTGAATTCCTTAACAACGGTTATGGAAGTGTTGTGCGCGAGGGAAAAATTATCGAGGTACAACAAAACTTCCCCTTCAGCATATCATGGAATATTAACGGAGACCATTTAGTGATTAAAAGAGGCGACTCTGATACCTCAGACTCTATATCCGCTCCAAAGCATCCTGAACAGAGGGACTTTTCAACAGGAAAAATGATAACCCGCAGTCTCACAGCTGCAGTATTCGCTGGTACAGCTGCTCTTTTCACTTACAACCAGATTCAATATTCAAGAAACCGGACAATGTACGATAGTAAGGAAAATCCGCAGGCTGCACAGCATTACCGTGAGAAATATACATCGAATAACAGGTGGCGTATTATCGCCGGTTCTGCTGCTATGAGTGCAGTCGCAGGATTCAGTATCACTTTTCTATTCTAAGGAGAAAAATATGAAAAAACTTATCCACCTATCAGGGGCAGTGATCGCTGTTCTCTTTTTCATCTTCTGTGTGGAAAGCCCTCTAAATCCCTTTGACCCGGAATACAGAGGTGACTACAGGATCAACCCCGGTGCCCTCTCCACGGAACTAAAAGCTTTTGTTCCTTACAAAGTGCATTACCGTCAGGGAAAAGACCTCTACAGCTCTATTGAAGTTTTTTCTGAACCCAAAGGGTATATCGATTCCCCCTATTTTCTCCACAAACTCACTTCCGATACAATGACACTCTATTTTACCGGTGAATTTGAGGGAAAAGCTGGCATTGTGGGTATAAGACCCAACAAAATTGCTGATACTATATACTATGATGTAAATGTGAAATCTCCTTTTAAGATCAGTGGTGCAGATGATGTTTTGCTTAACGACACCACCAGTTTCTCCCTTGCAACAGTTCAGGGCGGAACAAAAGCAGCAGAAAATGTCAGGTCTGTTATCTGGTTTGTGGGAGATGAGCCTCAGGATACTCTGAATTACGATGTGCCTTTCAGACATGTATTCAGATCCGGTATCCATGGAAGAGTAAGCGCAGCGTGGACCGACTGGAGAGGTAATTCTTTCTCCACCGCTCAGCATGAGGTTGCAATCCACAGAGATCGCCCGGAAATTACCGAGCTTTCACCATCAAAAGAAATCTACTCCCCGGGAGACTCTATCTCCTTTGATCTGACCCTTAGATCTCTTGAGGATGATACAGCCAGCCTTACACTGAAAACAGATCATGACACGTTGAATCAGGTGGTAATTTTCACCGAAAGAACAAAGCAAATAACCATTGAAGGCTTTACACGCACGGTTAGCGACACAGGTACATTTGAAGCCACAGCCATACTGCAGAACCAATCAGGCATAAATTCGCGTCCCTTTACTGCTGTTTATAAGGCAGCCACTTCCGGACCGGAGCTGTCCCTTACCCCCGGTTCCGATACTGTACTTGTACCGGTCGGGGTATCACATACTCTTTACGTAACCGGGGAAGCGGAAAAATATGTATGGTCAGTTTCCGATGATAAATCTGACACTACGGAAGTAAATCAGCTGAGCAAAATCTTTTTTTCCGACAGCACAGACGATGAAATTCTTTTGACAGTGTACGGTCTGGATCAGTTCGGCTACAGCGGCAACAGGGTGGAGATAACACTTATTCCGACAGTTTACCTATATACGACTTCGTTTTCGGAAAAACCTTTCTCTGCAGGTATTTACGATTCTCTTCACTGGGAGATCGAACCAGCCAGCCCGGTCGGTGATATGGCCGAAACTGATGGTGAATATACCTGGGTGCTTAAAGATGATGAGGGTAACATAATCGTTGACACTTCAGGAAGTGATCTTCTGAGATTCTCATACATGTTTACCGACAGCACAATCGCGCATATTCAGGTTACCTTTGTTGATGATAATGGGTTTGAAGCTGCACCACTTCAGCATTCCATACCGGTTCGCCTCTACAGACCGTTTATCACTATCACCAACAATCCAAAAAGTGAGATTCTTGAGGGACTGGAGCTTAAGATCGCTTTCAGCGCTGTTGATTCCAACGGAACTGTTGAGACTGTACATCTGAACTATCTGGACAGTAAAGAAATCGTAGTCCTGGATTCAACCCTGCAGCCGGATGAAACCCCGGTTGTTTTTGTTCCCCCGGTCGCAGGAGAGGGGACAATACAGTTATGGGCTGTTGACGATCATGGTCTTTCATCAGATACCATAACCCATACACTTCTGGTGAAAAAATCATCACCGGTAATTACTTCCGTTGATCTCAATAATGATGAAGTATATATCGGGCAGCCGGTAAGGTTCAGTGCATTTGCCAGATCGGCTCTGACCGGTGCACCTGTGAATGAGTACCACTGGGATTTCGGTGACGGAACTACAGAATCCACAGAGGATCACCGGATCACCCACACCTTCAATGAACCGAGCGAAACGGAGGTTACCGTGTACTGTGTTGATTCACTGGGTATACGCAGTGAGCCGTATATTTTTACCGTTACAGTGGATGCCGGGATTCCGCGTGTTAAAAAAATTGAACTGGATGGGACAGAACTGTTCAGCGGAAAAGCCTTTACGGTTACCGTTTACGGAGAGGATAATCCTGGCGGTTCGGTAGATTCCTTTGAGGTAAGACTAACAAACTCAGAAGATTCCGATGATGTACTGACATTCGCACACAATCAGTACAGAATATCTGTTACGGTTCCTGAAAGCGGCGGGTTCACACTTGAGGCGCGGGTGATGGATGATATGGAGCAGTGGTCAGAGTGGTTTGAATTTGAAGAAGTACTTGCGATTGAACCTGGCAATCCGAGGGTTGTTTCTGTTACCCAAATAGACAGTATAGCATGGATGCTTTACGATACACGGTTTGAAATCACCGCAAAAGCTCCCCGCGGAAAGATCGATAGCCTTATTGTAGATTGGGCTGATGGTACCGAAGACACCCTGAAGGCGACGGGTGCAGGCAGCTCCGCTGTTTTTTCCTTAAGGCACTCCTGGATGACTCCCCCCGAGGATGATCACTACATCATAACGGCATGGGCAATAGATGATGAAGGGGAGATATCGGAACCATTTGAGTTTGAGGTAAACTTTGATGAAGGAAGACCGCAGATAAGAATAATAGAAACCGATTCAACCAGGGTATTCAGGGATTCAACTGGGCTTTATGGGGATACCTTGCTGGTACCTTATATCCCAAGATCAGGTAGTGGAGGGCATGTTGGGCAAACAGTTATAATTTCAACCGAAGCATACGATCCCAATGGTGAAGTAGTCCGCTATTTTGTCGATTTTGAAGAACCGTTCGATACGACCGTCACACTCAACCAAAAATCAACGGACTCGGTTTTCGAAGTTACTATAACCAAGTACTATACTAATGATGCACATGCCCCCTTCCCTCCAGGTAAGGCAATTAGAACAGCCGTCTTCTGTGTCGACAATGACGGGCTTATCGCAGCAGACACCTTCTATCTCGAGGTGAAAGCGCGATTTCCCAGTCAATCTATTCAATATCCCGGACACAATGATACAATAGAAACGGAATCTTTCAATTTGGAATGGACGAGAGGCGTAGACAGCAGATTAGGCCTTGACACCGAGTATAAAATCATTCTCCACTACAACTATAATTCATCGGATCGAACCTATTCTGAGACTGACTCACTTGTAACTTTCAAATTAAATGATGTATCAAAAACCACCGTAGGCCCTTTCTCAAAAGAGATCACCATGCCGGATAAATTTAAGGATGGAATTCACCGGGTTCAAATTGAATTTATCAATCGGTGTATACTTGGGTTTGAACACAGAACAATCAGAACATTTGACTACAAAGTCGGGGATGAGTGATTATGAGAAAAAAAACACAGACTCTGTTTGAAATGAAAACCGCTTTGATTACAATTCTCGTTCTATTTGCCATGCACACAACAGTGTCTGGCACTCAGGAGGATTCTCCAAGCGGATACACCTACCTTACAGGTGTAGTTTTCGGAGACCTCCAAAAGGATGTATATCTGGTGAAGGGTGAGATAAGCGTGCCTGAAGGAGAAGTTCTTACCATTGAAGCCGGTTCGCTCATTGCATTTGCCCCCGGTGCATCACTAACCGTGGAAGGGCAGTTTCTTTGCAGAGGTAAACCCCGCTCCACGATCTCGCTTTCCTCTCCGGCAAATATTGGCTCTATGCCTGACCTCTCAGGTGAGGAGCGCTGGCGTGGTATAAGGGTTAAAAGTTCGGGAAAAATTGACCTGAGATATTGTGTGATCAGCGGTGGCACAAACGGTGTGATTATCGATTCAGAAAACGCCAGCGCTGTGCTCAATATGGTCTCATTCAGAAATATATCCAACAGCGCACTTATTTACAATGCAGAAGAGGTGAAAGTAGCAGAGGGAGACTTTACTTCCCTCTTTATCACTCCATCTGATGGTCTGATACGTGTTGCTGACAGCAGAGATGAAATTCCAGATTCAACACTCCAGGCTTTGACATCAGATTTCGACTCCGGGGAGAACAGAAACTTAAGAACCACCAGACTGACTCTCAGTATCACCGGAGCAACAGGCGCCCTTACCGGCATTGCCGGTCTGGCTGCGGGCCACTATTTCTATAACAGATACAAAAACACAGACTCCTCACCATCCAGTTTAGCTCAATATGAACGCAGGGCAAAAGCGGGACGCGCACTGGGTTTTGCCGGAGGAATTCTGGCAGGAGCTGCATTTTGCGGACTGGGGATCACATTTCTGTTTTGATACATTTTCGCCTATACGAAAACTTTAGCATATATAAAGGAGTAATTATGGCAAGGCTAATTAAGCGGTCAATCACGGCCCCTTTCATCCTATCTGTTCTGCTCACACTAAGCTGTAACTGGAATTTCGACAACACGGTCTCTGACTCCTTCACAGGAGACTACTCATTCACAATCGAACCCTCATGGAGCAGCAGTGACACACTTGCTGTTTTCTCACCCTACACCATACGATTTGTGGATATGGGGGAAGACACCTTCGCTTCATGGAAAGTACGTGCTGCAACAGAAGGGGTGCTCTACGGTGGAAAACAGGAGTTTGACAGCAGAACCGATTCCGCCTCACTACTCTTTCTCCGCGAGTACAGCGGATATGTGCACGTTTACGCAGTTCGCCCAAACAGAAGAGAAATGACCGACAGTGTATACGTGCAGGCAAAAAATTTCTTTTCTGTCTCAGGCCCTTCTGTTACGGGTCCCGATGGTGCCAAGTACAGCGTGATATCCACAAGTGAAGATTTCTCCGGTGAGGATAATCTTACCATTGACTGGTACATCGGCGACAGCGCACTTGCAGTAGAGAAACCGTTTTCCTCTGCACTCAATCTAAGTGACCTGTCTCCCGGAGAGCATGATCTCGAAGCGCGTATCAGCGGGTTTGGCTCACAGCTGATCGTTACAAAAAATATTCTTGTGGAGGCCTTGCAGGATGCTCCCGCCCTTAGTTCAACCAGACTTGAACTGCAGGGTACCGCTGGCAGCAGCATTGTCATAAGTGCTCCGTCTGTAGTAAGCGGAAAGCCAGCTGTGTGGAACTGGGATCTTGACCAAAGCGGCAGTGCAGACACAACAACAGAGCATAATAATATCACCCGTACCTTTGATGAAGCCGGGGAATACCCCATAGTGGTCTGGTTTACCGACACATCCTCGGTGAGCTCAAACAGATGCACCATCACGGTCGTTGTTTCAGAACAGGGAACACCGGTTGTGACAAACGCAGTGCTCTCTTCAAGTGATGCAATCACGGGTGAAACTGTCTCCCTCACTGTTTCTGCATCTGTTGACGGAGATCAAACCATAGACACTTTGGTTATTGACACAAACGGAACTGTATTTATAACTGTTTACCCAAATACCACCACTGTGGACACCACTTTTAACCTGCGGTTTTCAAACAGCGGATCATACACAACCGGTGTTGTGGCCAAAACCGAAATCCATGAAAGTACACGTCTGGAAGCGGGGGTGATTACGGTTACCTCAGGGCAGCCGGTTATTAACGAACTGACCCCACAGAGAATTCTGCGCGGAGTGGCCACCGATTTAAGTATCATCTTTGAGGCTCCCCGGACAGTAAAGGCTTTCAGCGTGTGGATGGAGCAGGACAGCACACCCTCCTACAGCTCAGAAAACCTTTTTACCTTTACCTTTGAAGATACCGGAAGTTATACTTTCAATGCACGGGTGCGGGATACCGCAGGTGTGAAGTCTGCCATTTTTACATCCCAGATAGAGGTGGTCAGTGAAGGTGAGCCTGTTGTGGAGTCCGTTACTGCAGACACCAGCGAAATCTATGCACACCACAACCGAAACATTACGGTCAGCGCACTGGACAGCGACGGTGAGATTGAGATGATTTTCCTGAAAACCAACACTGCGGGTACTATTGACAGCGCAGAAGTATCGGGTGCCTCTGCAGAGCATACCTTCCCGGTACAGTTCTCACTTTCAGACACCGGAAGAGTGGAGATCTCTGCAAGTGCAAGGGACAATGACGGAAGATATTCCGCATGGAAGACACTTGTTATCGAGGTAAAGCCCGGTTATCCGGTTATGGATTCTCTTGTCACCGACAAATCAGTTCTTTATACCCGTGATTCTGTTATGGTAAAGTTTGGTGCCCACGATCCAAACGGTACGATTGAGAGCTACTATTTCAGCCATGGCCAGGGGTTTGAGCCTGTGGAGGGAAATGAGTTTGCATGGACACCGCCGGAGGCTGGAACATTTACCCTTAAGGTGTTTGCGGTTGATAATGACGGGTTACACAGTGACACGCTCAGCACCACTGCAGAGGTAAACGAGTACACCGCATCTCTTGACAATATTACAACTGACACCGACAGGGATGAAATTTTCATCCTCTCCCCTGTCCGTTTTACCGTACACGGAAGTGTGACCGGAGGCGGTAACCTTGACAACATTACACTTGTGCACGGAAATGCCGCTCCGCAAACGGAATCTGCCGAAGGGGACAGTGCAGTGTTTGAGATAACCTTTACACAGGATCAGGCCGGCACACAGGTGCTTAAGTTCAGTGGCACTGATGATCTGGGCAGGATAACCGATACTCTCTTTGATACCGTAAATGTGAGAACAGGAAGACCGGTTGTGGTATCCATTGAAACGGATCCGGAACCTGATACAATATTTGTAAATACCGAGGTCACCTTTACCGTAACAGCTGAAGACACAAACGGAACAGTTGATTTCATAAAGGTGGATACGGGATCAGGCTCATTTGGCGAATGGCAGGAGATGAGCGGCGATACATACCAGTTTACCGCAGAGTATGACACTTCACAGTACGGAAGTAAAACGGTAAGGGTGCGTGTGATGGATAACCACGGGTTAGTCTCCGATACGGCACAGTTCGAATTCAATGTGCGGCTGGGAAGACCCGTTGTATGGGGAAACACTCCGGATGGGGATCAGGATACCATCTTTGTGGTGGTGGACAATGGTTTAACACGAACTGGTGTAAAGTACTACGCTAAGGTAAACGCATATGACAACGGTACCATAGAGCGGTACTACTGGGCTAATACCAAATGGCCGGATACCAATATGGTTACCACTGTCGACAGCCTCGAGTGGAATGTTGATCAAGCGAGGATCAACAATGGTGTACCTAAATACATTCACGTGCGTGACAACGATGGTTTAGTTGCAGGCAAGAAGTTTGTAATCGTAGCGGACAGCGCACCGCCTGTACCTTCTGTGACCTATAGTGACTCGAGAAACGAGCTTTCCTGGTCAGGTATGGATGTAATTGACAGTTTAGATACAGAGTACCGTATACTGATAAAAAAGGGTTCTCAGCTGACTGAAAGCGACACCACAGAGCAGTATATTGTGCAGGACTGGAGAAGAGGTGGTGATTTTGAGTTTGATGGGCAGAATTCGCGTCCCTTTTCATTTACCTTTGAGCCGGAGGATTGTGAAAGCGGAACCTGTACCTATTACTACAGGGTGATGGCACGGGACAGGCATGGATCGGTGAGTAAAACTGCTTTGGCAAATAATAATTTCGACTGGACACCGCCCAAGGATGATGATGAATCCTCGGAGGACCGGTGAATTTCGGAGCCCCCTATTCCCCCGATAACAATCGGGGGACTTTCGGAAGGGGAGCATTGTCAGCTACAATAGGCTGTGGATGGAAAAAAGTGTAATGCAAATACCGCTCGGGTAAAACGCGCAAGGGGGGACGGCTATGTGGCACTTTCTTAAGTGCCAGTGCCCTCAAAGGGCGGAGCGTCTTCGCGAAGCCCTACAAACGAGGCACCGAGGAGGTATCCCGATTTCAATCGGGAAGCCTGGAGGAGAACTGGTGCCGTCCGCGGCATGCGCTCAGATAATTCTTAATTCTTTGCCCAAATTATTCTTAATTCTTTTGTCTTAAAAACAGGAACACTTCGACTATCCCGATTCGGAAATCGGGATGCTCAGTGTGAGCGGAAGCTCAGGACAGGCTGGGTGAGCGGAAGTGAGAGAAAAACCGGAAACAAGATTTCTTATACCCCCCCACCGTAGCAATAATAAACTCACAAACGGTCACACAAATACCGCCCGGGTTAACCGCGCAAGGGGGGACGGCTATGTGGCGCTTTCTTAAGTGCCAGTGCCCTCAAAGGGCGGAGTCCTCGCAGCCCTACAAACGAGGCACCGATCCCGCATTCTGCGGGAGAGCCTGGAGGAGAACCGGTAAGTTTACAGT